>JBEKBD010000093.1:0-11281 GCA_050015575.1 Roseiarcus sp.
ATAATGAGCAGCACGATCGAGCCGATCGCCGCGCGCAGCGTCGCCTGGGTCACCGGCCCAATGTCGGGCAGCGCGACCTTGCCGGCGACCTGGTTGAGGCCCCAACAGGCGCAAAGCGCGAGTGTGCCGAGAATGGCGAAGCGATCGAGGGGACGCGGGGTCGAAGCCATGCCGCCAGAAGCCACGCTTCGCCGACGTTCGCAATATCGGATACGAACAAGGACGGGCCTTTCCCGGGATTACGTGGGAATACGCTGACGCTTGCCCAATTCCCTTATTCCGGCGAGCCTTGGCCGCGACCCCTGCCGCTCGCCATCGCGGCCTCAATCGGCAGGGAGGAGAAGCCGACCAGACTTCGAATTGGGGATTTATGCAAGCGGCGCCGTAATTAGTAATTACGTAATTAACAAGGCGATCGACCGAGACCTCCGACGAGGATGGCCTACTGCATCAGCTACTTGCAGTGAAAATAACCAGTCTCTCCCCATTCCTTCCACCTGACCTCGGCGACGCCAGGGGTGGCGATCCGCCATGTCCCGTGACCGGGAATCAGGGTCTTGTCGGCCGCCGATATCTCGGATTGGCCGAGGGCGACGCCGCCGGGCTTGAGGGTGATGTAAAGCTGTCCCCCTCCATGGTTGGTCACCGGGTCGACGACGCAGGGGCTGCCAGCGTAGGCGGTCGACACGAGGCCAAGGCCGAGAGCGGCAAATCCAAGAAAAACGGCAATCTTGCGCATGACACTCTCCATTGCGGGCATCAGAACACATTTGTTCTGTTTCCAGCCGGACTGAGCAACAGTATACAGGCCTGTCTGAGCCCCGTCTACACGTGAGCGTCGCATGGTGCGCGCCGCGGTCAAGGATGAACCTTCGGCGGCGCTGCGCGCCGTCCTTGACGACCCCGTGTCGAAGGGCGAGACGGTCGCTCGGGTGCGCTGAGGGGGTGGGGTAGGTGGCAACGTCGAATTAAAAAAATCCAACCCGGCAGAGGGCAGTCTCACTATCCTGCCAGGCTCACACGCTATTACTTTTGGGGATTACGGGATTACGGTGACGCTTGCATAATTCCCGGATTACGGTGACGCTTGCATAATTCCCTGATTCAGGTGAGCCTTGGCCGTGCCCCCAGCGCTCGGCATCGCGGCCTCAATCGGCAGGGAGGAGCAGCCGACGAGACTTCGAATTGGGGATTTATGCACGTGTCCGTAATTCCCCTTGATGGGGGAACGATCCGGCCGAGCGCATGCAGCGGCTGCGCCAGGAAATTTCGGAAAAACGACGCCTCGATGAGGAAAGACAGCGCCCCCGCCGAAGCCGCACGGCGCCCGCGCCGCAGCGGTCGGCTTTCGCGTTGGCGCGTGCGACGCTGCGCTTGCCCGGAGGCCCCTCGCCGAAATCGCCGCGACAATTTCTTTCCGATAAGCGGAATTCGCGCTATGGTGAATCGTGGGCGTCTTCGGCCGGGCGCCGCCGGGCCGCCCGTCGCGGCCGAGACGACGCAGAAATTATGGAGAAGACGCGAATCCGGCCTGACCGGCGATAACCCCTTGATTTTCCTCGAAACGGCCAAGGAAAAAGTTTGGAAATCCTTGGAAAGGTTTGGAAATCCTTGGAATTTCCTTAGAAAAGCTTGGAATTTCCTTGGAAATGTGTGGAAATCCTTCGAAAATCTCGAGGGCGCCGCGATGGGACGCTCGATCCCGTGATGGCTGGCCCCGCAAGCGGGCCTCCGCGTCGGCTGGTTGCATATCCCGGCCCTTGTCCCTAAACCTCGCGCCAATTCCGGCCGAGGAGCCCCGAGGTGAGCGACGCGTTTCAGCCCCGATCCGATTTCCTGCGCACGCTGACCGAGCGCGGCTTCGTCCATCAGTGCTCCGACCTCGCCGGCCTCGACGACAAGGCGGCGAGCGGCGCGCTGGTCGGCTACATCGGCTTCGACTGCACCGCGCCCTCGCTGCACGTCGGCTCGCTGATGCAGATCATGATGCTGCATTGGCTGCAGGCGACAGGCGGCAAGCCGCTGGCGCTGATGGGCGGCGGCACCACCAGGGTCGGCGACCCTTCGGGCAAGGATGAAAGCCGCAAGCTCCTCAGCGTCGAGCAGATCGAGGCCAACAAGGCCGGCATCCGCAAGGCGTTCTCGCGCTTCATCCGCTTCGGCGAGAGCGCGAGCGACGCGGCGATGCCCGACAACGCGGACTGGCTCGCCAAGCTCAACTACATCGAGTTCCTGCGCGACATCGGCCGCCACTTCTCCGTCAATCGCATGCTGGCGATGGAGTCGGTGAAGCTGCGCCTCGCCCGCGAGCACGAGCTCTCGTTCCTCGAGTTCAACTACATGTGCTTGCAGGCTTACGACTTCGTGGAGCTGCATCGGCGCTACGGCTGCACGCTGCAGATGGGCGGCTCGGACCAGTGGGGCAACATCGTCACCGGCGTCGATCTCGGCCGGCGGCTGGGCGCCGACCAGCTCTACGCGCTGACCTCGCCGCTCATCGCGACCGCCTCGGGCGCCAAGATGGGCAAGACCGCGGCCGGCGCGGTCTGGCTCGACGCGGGCTTGCTGCCGCCCTACGATTACTGGCAGTTCTGGCGCAACAGCGAGGACGCCGACGTCGGCCGTTTCCTCAAGCTGTTCACGCTGCTGCCGCTCGACGAGATCGCTCGCCTGGAGGCGTTGGGCGGCGCCGAGATCAACGAAGCCAAGAAGACGCTCGCCAACGAGGCGACCGCGCTGCTGCACGGGGCGGACGCCGCCGCGACGGCCGCCGCGACGGCGCGCAAGACCTTCGAAGAAGGAGCGCTCGCCGAGTCGCTGCCGACGATCGACGTCGCCGCGGCGGAATTCGACGCCGGCCTCGGCGCGCTCTCGGCCTTCGTGCGCGCCGGTCTCGTCGCCTCGACCGGCGAAGCGCGCCGCCAGATCCGCGGCGGCGGCCTGCGCGTCAACGACGTGGCGCTCGGCGACGAAAAGGCGACGATTGGCCGCGACGCGCTGCAGGGCTCGGGAATCGTCAAACTCTCGCTCGGCCGCAAGAAGCACGTCTTGCTGCGCGCGGTGTAAAGCCGCTACCGAACAGCCGGCGGCTGCGCGCCGATCGACAGCGGCGCGCCGTCGGGCGCCGGCGCCTCGGCCAGCGGCGCGCCGCTTTGCGCGGGCGCGTCGGCCAGCGGCGTCGTCCCGTCGAGCGCGCCGAAGACCTTGCGCAGGATTCCGGGGGTCATCGCCGAGAGCGGATTGACGGTCAGCGTCGGCCCGCTGGCCGGTCCGACGATGCGGTAGTTGACGCCGAACACGCCCTCGTGGTTGCCCCCGCCGAGCAGCACGCCGACCACGGGAATGTGGGTGATGAGATTGTTGACCTGATAGGCGGGAACGAAGGTCCCGTTGAGGTCGACTCGATTGCGCCCGAAATCGATGAAGCCCTGCGTGGTGAGCCCGACGGAGCCGTTGTAGATGACGGCTTCGCGCAAGTCGAGACGCCCGGTCGAAGCGGTGAAACTCGCCGACATTTTGTCGAAATGCACGGCGCGCGGATCGAGGGGGGGAACCTGGCGCAAGCGGCTGTCCCCCGGCGCTTCTCCCGCCGCCGCCAACTGCCCCAGCGCCGGCTCGTCGCGCAGGACGAACTTGGTCACGTTGGCGCCGCCGCGGCTGCCTTCGTCGGCGTCTTGCATGAAAAGGTCGAGCGTTCCGCCCTCCATGCGACTGTACAAATCGAGGAACTTGCTCAGCGCGCCGGCGTCGGTGGCGTGAGCGCGCAAGCGTCCGTTGTCGTCGTGCTCGGCCGTCAGCGCGCCGCCGCCGATCCGCGCGGCGGCCTGCATCGATTTCATCGCGCCGCCGCGCCACGCGCCGGTCAACTCGAACTGGCTCAGCGCCTGCGAATTGGCGCCGATCACGCTGGCGATTTTGACGTCGAGGTCGACGTCCTTGCCTTCGCTTGGCGGCCCGCCGGCGGCGAAGAAGCCCTTGATGAGGCCGCGAGCGTCGAAGACGGCGCCGCGCACCGTCGCCTTGACGGCGGAATCGCCGTTTTCGATGTCCGCCCTCAATTCGTCGCCGGCGGACAGGCGCACTTGCGTCAGCTTGGCGCTCTGCAGCGCGCCGTCCGGCGTCAGCTGCGCCGTTCCGCGGATCGCGATCGAACCCGCGTCGACCGCAATCGCATTGACCTCGAGGCTTTGGCCGTCGGCGTCCGGCTTGACGCTGAATGTCGCCTTGCCCGGCTTGCCAGCCGCCTTCAGAGTTCCCGTCTGCGGACTCTCGATGGCGACATGAGCGAGATCGATTTCGACTTCGGCGCTCGACTTGGACAACGGAGCCTTGATGCGCACGCCCATCGGACCGTTCAGCAACGCGCCGCCGGGGACGCCCAGCCTGGCGCGCTCGGCGTTGTCGATCGAAAGGGAAAATACGGCCGAGCCTTCGTCGGCGGCGCCTTTGGTCAAATCGATGGCGACGGGCGCGCCATACATCTGGCCTTGGCCGGCGATCTTCAGATTGCCGCGATCGGCCAGAACCGACAGCGCGGCCTGCTCGAGGCGTTCGTTCCCGAGAAACCGGTCGACGCGCAAATTCGTCAACGCGCCTTCGGCCCGGAACTGTTCGTCTTCCGGCCGAACCGTCTTTCCCAGTTTCAGATCGAGCGCGAGCTTGCCCTCGAATTGACCCTTGACCGTTGCGGGGTCGACGCTGACGGCGGCGTAGCGCTTCAGCGCGTCGTGGTTCAACAGATCGGCGAGCGCGTCGGCGCCGCCTTGCACGCGGGCGCTGGCCTGAGCCGGGACGATCGGCGCGGGGGTGGTGTCGGGAACGAAATAGGAAATGTCGAAGGCCTGGATGCGCCGCGACGGCGAGAGGTCGATGGCGCCGCTCTTGGCGTTGGCGGCGAAGTCACGGCCGGTGATGACGCCGCTGGCGTCCAGACCCGTCAAGGGCGGAATTCCGGGCAACAGGTCGACGGATGTGTCGCGCGTGGAAAACTCCCCGCGCACGCTCTCGCGCGGAACGGCGCGCTTGTGGACCGCCGCATCGACGGCGGCGGCGTCCCAGTCCACGCTCATCGCCCCGGCGATCACCCGTCCGCCATGAATGTGCTCGAGGCACCAGGCGCGCGCGTCGGCGTTGATGAAACTCGGCCACAGCCGGAGAACGTCGACGACGGCGCTCGGGGCGACACGCAAATTCATCTTGAGCGTCGCCCCGTGCGCGAGCGCGACGGATTCGGCGCTCGCCTCGCCGTTGACGGTCGGCCCGCGGACCGACAGGCGATCGACGACGAACCGGGACTCCCGCGGCAGATAGCGCGCGTCGAACACGGTCTGGTCGAGGACGATCGGCCGCTCGCCCGGGCGCTCCGCGGCGAACACCGTATCGTCGGACTCCAGATGGCTGACCCAAGCGGCCTGCTCCCCGGTCGGCGGCGCGAGCCAACCCGCGGCGAAGATGTGGGTCGCTCCGGACAACAATTGCAGATCTTTGAAGCGATATCGGCCGGCCGCCGCGTCCCAGCCGAACGCCCCCGTCGCCTCGTCGACGAAGAACGGTTCGTCATCCGGGTCGTCGAGCTTGAAGTAGCCCGCGCCCACGGTGAAACGCCCCTGCAGGGCCTCAATCGCCGAATTGGCGCTCAGGCGAGCCTCGATCTTGAACGATATCGGCATGTCCGCCTCGAAAGGCGGGTGGCGCGCATGCATCAGAAGGAATTCGTCGAGACTGACATCGCGCGCGATCAACGACACCTCGCGAGCGTCGCCGCCGCGCGCCGTGGCGTCGATCGACCAGCGTCCCGCCGAGCCGCGCGCGGAAACGTGGATCGCCGCCGCGTCCCCCTCTTTGCCGAAAGACAGCGCGAAATCGTCGTAGACGGTCTTCTTGCCCAGGGCCTCGTTCTCGACCTCGAGATGGCCGTGGGCGAGCGCGACTCGGTCGAGCGCCTGACCGGCTCCGGTCATCGCGTCGATGATGCGGAACATGGCGAGGCCGAAATCGGGCGCCGCGGTCGGCGCGGCTGCGGACGGGGCGGGCGCGGGCGCTGGCAGCTCGATCGACGTCGCGGTCGAATCGGCCGCCGCCGCGATCGAAAGGGCGCCGTCGGGGCGCAAACGCAATCGCAGATCGAGACCGTCGAGTTCGAGCCTTCTGACCGTGATTGCAAGCGTCAGCAGCGAAAGCGCGTCGAGGCCGACCCGGCCCGCGGGAGCGGAAAGGACGGTGCGCCCGGCGCGATCGCGGATGACGATGCCGCCGAAACCGAGCCCGACGCCGCCCTCCATGCTCATGAGGCGGGTTGGGCCGATCGAGACCGCGTAGCGGGTTCCCAGGCGCTCCTCCAGGCTCTGGGCGATGCGCGGATTCAGGCCCTCGACGTCGATCGGCCCCCAACCGACGAGGTAGATGAGGCCGCCGACCGCCGCCAACGCCACGCCGAAGACGAGCCCGGCGATCCCCAGCAAGGCGCGCGACAGGACGCGCTTCGCGGCCAAACGCCACGAGCGGGGCAAAGTCGGCCCTTCCCCGCTGTGCAGCAGGCGCTGCATCGCCGCTTTGGCCTTGGACCGTGTCGAATCGTCGATTTCGTCGACCAACCCTCTGACGTCTCCGCTCGCCTAACCAATCGAATCAACGAGTTCGGCCGTTTCCGCCGCGGCGGACGAAGGCCGCGCGACGCGGTCGCGTCCTTCCATCGCCGCGCGCCTGCGAATCCATTCGGGGCCCATCAAAGTTCTTGAACCGGCCGCGGCCGCGGGTCAATCTGACGCCTTCGCGCCGCCCGATCGGATCGCGGCATTCTGCCTCGGAAATTGGCTCAAACGAGGGCGAAATGGTCAACAATTTGGACATCGGCGACGCCGCCCCGGATTTTGAACTGCCCACCGACAATGGCGAAGGCGCCTCTTTGCGTCGGCTCAGGGGCAAAGCGATCGTGCTTTACTTCTACCCGAAGGACGACACCTCGGGGTGCACCGCCGAAGCCATCGCCTTCAGCGCCCTGCGCGACAAGTTCGACGCGGCCGGCGCCGTCGTCCTCGGCGTCTCCCCGGACAGCGCCGCGAGTCACGCCAAATTCAAGCGCAAGCACGGTTTGAAGCTGAACCTCGCAGCGGACGAGCGCAGGGCGACGCTCGAGGCCTACGACGTTTGGCGGCAAAAGAGCCTTTACGGCCGCCAGTACATGGGGGTCGAACGCGCCACCTTCCTCATCGACGCGACGGGCCACATCGCGCGCGTCTGGCGCAAGGTGAAAGTTCCCGGCCATGCCGAAGAGGTTCTGGCGGCGGTCGAGGCGCTGCGAGCGCCGTTTGCCAACGATTAACCCTAATAGGTTGTAATCGCGCCTTGGGCCGCCCGGCGATTTTCGGAGCGGCAGCGTATGGGCGCACGATGCCGCGAGTTTCCACCCGGCCGCCGAAACGGCTCCGGCCGCAGTATTTCCTTTCTCGCGCCGACGCCGACGGCGTCCGCACCATCGCGTTCAGCCCGGCGGCGTTGTGGTCGCTGACCGCGGTCGTCGCGATCGCCCTCGTCTGGGGCGGCGCGGCGACGCTTTATCTGGCGTTTCACGATTCGATGCTCGGCGCGCTGGCGGCGCGCCAGGCCGAGATGCAGTACGCCTACGAGGACCGCCTGGCCGAGGCGCGCGCGGAACTCGACCGCGTGGCCAGCCGCCAATTGCTCGATCAGAACTCCTTCGAGGGCAAGGTTCACGAGCTGCTGTCGCGCCAAGCGCAACTGGAGCAGCGCGGTTCGATCGTCGCCGCTCTGGCGGACCAAGCCTCGCGCGACCCGTTGGCCGTCGCGCCGACCGGCGCCGCCGTCGCCGGCTTCGCCAAGAGGCCCGCCGGCGCGCTCCCGGCGATCGGCGCCGCGAGCCCGCTCGGGCCGTCGGATAGCGTGATCGACCCGTCGACGCAGGCGTTTGCGCCGCCGGCGACGACTTTGGCGCCGCCGCCGAGCGCGCCCAAGCCGCGCCCGGTCGAAGAGCCGCGCCAGCACGTGAGCCTAAAGGCGAATCCCGAGCGCGACGCGTTCGCCGATCTCGCGGCGGCCGCCGACGATCCGGCTCTGGGCGCGTCCGCGCGCCTCAGCCTGATCGCCTATTCGCTCGATCGGATGGAGCGTCGGCAGACCGCCGCGCTCGGCGAAATCGATTCGACCGCGCGGCGCGGCGCGGCGCAGCTAGCCGCCGTCGTCGCCGGGACCGGCCTCGTCGCCGATGCGCTTGTCGCTCCGCCGGCGAAAGGCGGCGTCGGCGGGCCGCTGATTCCCGTTTCCGTCGACGCCGACGCGCCCGCCTTCGACAAGGCGCTCGCGCACGCCGAGCGCGACGTCGCCCTCGCCGACCGACTGCGCCGGCTGTTGCCAATTATTCCAGTGCGCGCGCCGCTGATCGGCGAGGCCGAGGTCTCCTCGCCGTTCGGCTATCGGCGCGATCCGTTCCTCGGCTTTCTCGCCCTGCACCCTGGCGTCGACCTGGTGCAAGACTACGGCGCGGAAATCCACGCCACCGCGGCCGGCCGCGTCGTCCATGCCGGGCCGATGGGCGGCTACGGCGACATGGTGGAAATCGACCACGGCAACGGCTTGGCCAGCCGCTACGGCCACATGTCGGAAATCCTGGTCGAGGAAGGCCAAGAAGTGAAGGCGGGCGCGGTCCTCGGCCGCCTCGGCTCGACTGGCCGCTCGACCGGCCCGCATCTGCATTACGAAGTGCGCGTCGACGGCGAGCCGGTCGATCCCGAGCGCTTCCTCCAGGCCGGGGCGCCGTTGTTCGCGGCGCAATAGGGGCCGACGGCGCCCATTCGTTCGCTCCCTCGTCCCCCGCCCTTTTCCGCCGGAGCCCCGCGCGAGCGGACGAGATCGCTGCGATGCAGCGAAGCGTCGAATCGTCCTTTTGCGCCGTTCCGCTTCGGCCGCCATCCGGCTAGATTGGCGCATGGACCTCGTGCTCGTCCCCACGATCGAACTGCTCGGCGTCGCCATGGTGGTGGCGATCGTGGCGCGTCGGCTGCGCCTGCCCTACACCGTCGGGCTGGTTCTGAGCGGCGTCGCCCTGGCGCTGGCGCGCGTCGACGTCGGCGTGACGCTGACGCGTGACGTCATTTTCGACGTGATCCTGCCGCCGCTGCTGTTCGAGGCCGCGATCAGCATTCCCTGGAGCGAATTGAGGCGCGACCTCGCGCCGGTCCTTGCGTTCGCCACGCTCGGCGTCGCGCTTTGCGCCGCCGTCGTCGCGGCGGGATTGACGACGCTGCTCGGCTGGCCGGTCGGCCCGGCGCTCGCTTTTGGCGTGCTCATCGCCGCCACCGACCCCATCGCGGTCATCGCGCTGCTGCGCGAGACTGGGGTCAAGGGCCGCCTGCGGCTGATCATCGAGAGCGAGAGCCTGATCAACGACGGCGTCGCCGCGCTGCTGTTCATGCTGGCGGCCGCCTCGCTCGCCGAGGGGGCGAGCGCGCCGACGCCGCTCGGCGTTCTCGGCCAAGCGCTGCTGGTCGGCGGCGGCGGGGTCGTCGTGGGCCTCATCGTCGCTGGGATTGCGATCCTGCTCGCCGGACGCACCCGCGACCATCTCGTCGAGGCCGCGCTGACGGCTGTCGCCGCCTACGGCTCGTTTCTCATGGCCGAACGCGTCGGCGCCTCGGGCGTGCTGGCGACCGTCGCGGCCGGGCTGCTGATGGGCAATCTCGGCGTGCTCGCGGAAGAAGGGGATCGCTTCGCGCTGACCTCGCAGGGGCGCGCCTTCGTCGTCGCGTTGTGGCAGTTCTGCGCCTTCGTCGCCAATTCGCTGGTGTTCCTGCTGATCGGCCTGGCGCTGGCGGCGACGCCGACGCGTTCGCTCGGCGCGCTCGTCGTCGTCGTCGCGCTGGCGCTGGCCGGCCGCGCGGCGGCCGTCTATCCCATCGCGGCTCTGTTTGCGCGGTCGCGCTGGGCGATTTCCTGGCCCGAGCGGCATTTTCTCTGGTGGGGCGGCTTGCGCGGCGCGCTGGCGCTGGCGCTCGCCCTCTCCCTGCCGCCCGCCGCGCCCTACCGCGAACAATGCCTCGTCGCCGCGTTCGGCGTCGTCGCGTTCTCGGTGCTGGTCCAGAGCCTCACGGCGAAGCCGGCGCTGCGCCTGCTCGGACTCGACCGCACGAGCGAGTGAGACGCGAGCGCCGCCCCCCGTCTACTTCAACGCCTTGGCGACCTTGCCGGCGCGCAGCCGCGATACCTCGGGCAGCGCCGCGCCGACCAGCGGGCGCAGGTAATCGAAGAACTTCCCCGTCACGTCGTTTCCCGCCGGCGCGATCAGTTCGTCTTCCATCACCCGCGTCTTTCCGGCCACCGTCTCCAGCGGGATGAGCGGGTAATCGACGGCGTAATCGGCGACGCGGCGAATCGCCACCGAGCCGTTCTTGTCGCCCCACGCCGCGTACTGCACCGCCTTCTCGCCGACTTCGCGCGCCTCGCGCTGGTCGACTTCGGAGACGCAGCCGACGAACGAGCGCTGAAGATAGCCGAAGGTGTCGCCGCGCACCCGCTTGATGCCGAGCTTGTTCTTGATTTCCTCGCACAGGAGATCGGCGAGCGCGCCGGTGCCGGAAAGCTGGACGTTGCCATGCGCGTCCTTCTCCACCGTGCCGGCGAGCTTGGTGATGATCGCCTCTCCCTTTTCGTCGTGAATGCCTTCGGAGGCGGCGATGACGCAGCGGCCGTGCTTCTCGAAGGCCGCCTTCACGTCGGCGAGGAATTTTTCGACGACGAAGGTGCGCTCGGGGACATAGATGAGGTGCGGGCCGTCGTCCGGGTATTTGCGCGCCAACGCCGAGGCCGAGGTCAAAAAGCCGGCGTGGCGGCCCATGACGACGGCGCAGTAGACGCCCTTCAGCGCGGCGTTGTCGAGATTGGCGCCCATGAAGGCCTGCACGACGAAGCGCGCCGCCGAGGGAAAGCCCGGCGTGTGATCGAAGCCGACCAGATCGTTGTCGATGGTCTTGGGGATATGGATCGCGCGCAGCGCGTGGCCGGACTTTTGCGCCTCCTCGGAGACGATGCGCACGGTGTCGGAGGAATCGTTGCCGCCGATGTAGCAGAAAGTGTCGATTTCGTGCGCCTTGAGCACTTTGAAGATCTCGCGGCAGTATTTGAGGTCGGGCTTGTCGCGGGTCGAGCCGAGCGCGGCGGCGGGCGTCGCGGCGACCGCCTCGAGATTGGCGGTCGTCTCCTGGCTGAGATCGAACAGGTCTTCCTCGATGATGCCGCGCACGCCGCGCGCCGCGCCGTAGACGCGCGTAAT
>JBEKBD010000094.1:0-11270 GCA_050015575.1 Roseiarcus sp.
AACTTGCGCCGCCGTCAGCGCCGCGACCTGCGTCGAGGTCAAGGCGCCCGCCTGCGTCGTCGTCAAGTTGGCGATCGTCGCCGTCCCGAGGCCGTTGACCTGCGCCGTCGTCAGATTGGCGACGGTCAACGCGTCGAGCGACGTGGTCGACAGACTATTGAGCTGCGTGGTGGTCAGCCCGTGCACCTGGGTCGAACTCAGGCCGGCGAGCTGCGACGCCGTCAGATTGTCGAAGGTCGAGGTGGCGAGCGAGCCGATCTGCGTCGAGGTCAAAGCGCCAAGCTGCGCCGTGGTGAACCCCTGAAGCTCGGTCGAGCTCAGGGCGTTGACCTGGCCGGCCGTCAGAGAGGCGATCTGCGGGTTGGTCAGGCCGTCGACCTGGCTCGCCGCCAGATTGCCGATCGTCGTCGCGGTCAAGCCGACGACTTGCGTGGTGCTCGCCGAACCGGCGACCTGCGCCGTCGTCAGATTGGCGAGGTTCAGCGCGTCGAGCGATGTGGTCGACAGGCTATTGAGCTGCGCGGTGGTCAGCCCGTGCGCCTGGGTCGAACTCAACACGCCGAGCTGCGTCGACGTCAGATTGTCGAAGGTCGAGGTGGCGAGCGTGCCGATCTGCGTCGAGGTCAGAGCCTCGACCTGCGCCGTGGTGATCCCGTTCGCGCTCAGGGCGGCGACCTGCGCCGCCGACAGCACGGCGACCTGCGTCGAGGTCAAGGCGCCAGCCTGCGTCGTCGTGAGATTGCCGATCGTCGTGGTCGTCAGGCCGCCGGCCTGCGCCGTCGACAGCTTGGCGACGCTCAGGGCGTCGAGCGAGGTGGTCGACAGATTGTTGAGCTGAGTCGTCGTCAGGCCGTTGACTTGCGTCGTCGTCAGCAAGCCAAGCTGCGTCGACGTCAAATTGTCAAAGGTCGAAGTGGCGAGCGAGCCGATCTGCGTCGAGGTCAAAGCGCCGATCTGCCCCGCCGTGATCGCGTTCGCGGTCAGAGCGGCGACCTGCGCCGCCGGCAGCGCGGCCACTTGCGAAGTGGTCAAGGCGCGCGCCTGCGTCGTCGTCAGATTGCCGATCGTCGCAGCGGTAAGGTTGGCGACCTGCGCCGTCGCCAGATTGGCGACGGTCAGGGCGTCGAGCGAGGTGGTCGACAAGTTATTGAGCTGCGTAGTGGTCAGCCCATGGACCTGGGTCGAGGTCAGGCCGCCGAGTTGCGACGCCGTCAAATTGTCGAAGGTCGAAGTGGCGAGCGCGCCGATCTGCGTCGCGGTCAGCGCTCCGAGCTGCGCCGTGGTGAACCCCTGAAGCTCGGTCGAAGTCAAGGCGTCGATCTGCCCGCCGCCCGGCGTCAGGGCGGCGATCTGCGTGGTGGTCAAGCTGTCGGCTTGCGTCGCCGTCAAATTGCCGATCGTCGCGGTCGTCAGGCCGCTGACCTGCGCCGCCGTCAGATTGGCGAGGTTCAGCGCGTCGAGCGAAGTGGTCGACAGGCTGTTGAGCTGCGCGGTCGTCAGCCCATGCGCCTGGGTCGAACTCAGGCCGGCGAGTTGCCCCGCCGTCAAATTGTCGAAGGTCGAGGTGGCGAGCGTGCCGATCTGCGTCGAGGTCAGAGCGTTGACCTGCGCCGTGGTGATCGCGTTCGCGCTCAGCGCGGCGACCTGCGCCCCCGTCAGCGCCGCGACCTGCGTCGAAGTCAAGGCGCCCGCCTGCGTCGTCGTCAGGTTGGCGATCGTCGCCGTAGCGAGGCCGTTGACCTGCGACGTCGTCAGATTGGCGACGGTCAGGGCGTCGAGCGAGGTGGTCGACAGGGTGTTGAGCTGCGTGGTCGTCAGCCCGTGAACCTGGGTCGAAGTCAGGCCGCCAAGCTGCGACGAAGTCAGATTGTCGAACGTCGCGGTGGCCAGCGAGCCGATCTGCGTCGAGGTCAAAGCGCCAAGCTGCGCCGTGGTGAACCCCTGAAGCTCGGTCGAGCTCAGGGCGTTGACCTGGCCGGCCGTCAGAGAAGCGACCTCCGAGGTCGTCAGGCCGTCGACCTGACTCGCCGCCAGATTGCCGATCGTCGTCACGGTCAGGCCGAGGACTTGCGTCGTGCTCGCCGAACCGGCGACCTGCGCCGTCGTCAGATTGGCCAGGTTCAGCGCGTCGAGCGAAGTGGTCGACAGGCTGTTGAGCTGCGCGGTGGTCAGCCCGTGCGCCTGGGTCGAACTCAACACGCCGAGCTGCGTCGACGTCAGATTGTCGAAGGTCGAGGTGGCGAGCGAGCCGATCTGCGTCGAGGTCAGAGCCTCGACCTGCGCCGTGGTGATCCCGTTCGCGCTCAGGGCGGCGACCTGCGCCGCCGACAGCACGGCGACCTGCGTCGAGGTCAAGGCGCCCGCCTGCGTCGTCGTCAGGTTGGCGATCGTCGCCGTCGCGAGGCCTGAGACCTGCGCCGTCGTCAGATTGGCGACGGTCAAGGCGTCGAGCGAGGTGGTCGACAGGGTGTTGAGCTGCGTAGTCGTCAGCCCATGCGCCTGGGTCGAACTCAGGCCGGCGAGCTGCCCCGTCGTCAGATTGTCGAAGGTCGAGGTGGCGAGCGTGCCGATCTGCGTCGAGGTCAAAGCCTGGACCTGCGCCGTCGTGATCGCGTTCGCGCTCAGGGCCCCAACTTGCGCCGCCGACAGCGCGGCGACCTGCGGAGAGGTCAAGGCGCTCGCCTGCGTCGTCGTCAGGTTAGCGATCGTCGCCGTCGTCAGGCCGCTCACCTGCGCCGTCGTCAGCTTGGCGACCGCCAAGGCGTCGAGCGAGGTGGTCGACAGGGCGTTGAGCTGCGTGGTCGTCAGGCCGTCGACCTGCGTCGTCGACAACGCGCCGAGTTGCGTCGTCGTCAGATTGTCGAAGGTCGAGGTGGCGAGGCCGCCGATCTGCGTCGAGGTCAAAGCCTGGACCTGCGCCGAGGTGATCCCGTTCGCGCTCAGCGCGTCGACCTGCGCCGCCGACAGCGCGGCGACCTGCGTCGAGGTCAAGGCGCCCGCCTGCGTCGTCGTGAGATTGCCGATCGTCCCGGTCGTCAGGCCGTTGACCTGCGCCGTCGTCAGGTTGGCGACGGTCAATTCGTCGAGCGAGGTGGTCGACAGATTATTGAGCTGCGTGGTCGTCAGCCCGTGCGCCTGCGTCGAACTCAGCCCGGCGAGCTGCCCCGCCGTCAGATTGTCGAAGGTCGAGGTGGCGAGCGCGCCGATCTGCGTCGAGGTCAAGGCCTGGACCTGCGCCGTGGTGATCCCGTTCGCGCTCAAGGCGCCGACGTCCGCGGCCGACAGCGCCGCGACCTGCGGAGAGGTCAAGGCGCCCGCCTGCGTCGTCGTCAGGTTAGCGATCGTCGCGGCCGTGAGGCCGGCGACCTGCCCGGTCGTCAAGTTGGCGACGGTCAGTTCGTCGAGCGAAGTGGTCGACAGATTGTTGAGCTGCGTCGTGGTCAGCCCGTGGACCTGGGTCGAAGTCAGGCCGGCGACCTGCGTCGCCGCCATATTATCGAAGGTCGACGTGGCGAGCCCGCCGATCTGGGTCGAGCTCAAGGCCCCGAGCTGCGCCGTGCTGAACCCCTGAAAGTCGGTCGAGGTGAGCAAGTCGATCTCGGTCGTCGTCAGCACCTCGAGCTGCGTGGTGGTGAACGCGTCGACTTGCGGAGCCGTCAAGGCGAGAATCGTGTCGATCGACAGACCGGGAAGCGCCGCCGTGGAGAAGCCGGTGATCTGATTCGTCGACAAATCCTGCAGATCGGTCGTCGACAAGCTATTGAGCTGATTCGCGCTCAACACGCCGATCTGACTGGTCGTCAGGGCGTTGATATCGGATGTGGTGAGTGTGGAAATGGTGGTGGTGGATAAGCCGGCGACTTGCTGATTTGACAGCGAGCTAATGAACGATGCCATCTGAGGACCCCCGATCAGGCAGGCAGGATTCTGCGCAATGCGACGAATTTGCCGCAATACAGCCGATTAATGTTAACAGCGCGTTAAGAAATGTCCCCAAGCCGCGCGGAAACGCGCTCCGAGCAGAGGGGCTACCCCAAAATCGCCCCTGGCTCGAACCGCTTTGCCAGCCTCGCCGCCTACATCGGCGGACAGTCGACCGTGAGCATCGCTTAGCCCCACGAGCTTACGCGAAGCTGGCCTGGCCGCACGCGTCCGGCGCGCCGACGCTGGCGAATCGGGCGCCGTTTCGGCCGATTCCCTTCCGCGCGGAGCGGGTTTTGCCGCCGAATGTCATGAACCGCGCGGCGCCGGGAAGGCGCTTCGCCGCGCCGGCAGCCGGCGACCATTTGTCGCACGTAAGCTCTGGCCTCGTTCGCGGTCGCGAACCGACGCCATCTCCAGCCAGACCGCGCGAGCGAGTCGCAAGGCGGGAACGTGGCGAATCGCACGAAGCCGCGCATCGCCGGCGCCGCCGCGAAAGAGCAAGCCCATTGCGCCACCCGGATTCGGCCATTCCAAAACTCACTGCTTCTGTGGATATCCCCGATGGGTTCCGCCGCCCCGGCTCATGCAACCCGAGCGCGGTCGGCGGCCAAAGCGCTCCGTCCGCTCGTATTCGACGTCGAACGCCGACGCCGACCTCCGCCCGTGCGGCGCGGCGAGGCGGCCGCCGGCATTCACCCTCGCCGCCGCGGGTGCTAAGTCTGCCGCCGACGAAACTCCTGGCGCGCCCCCGCGCCCCGCACTCGGACAGGCCCCATGCGCATCGAAAACGACGTCAAGCTCGACTTCAAGGACGTGCTCATCCGCCCGAAGCGCTCGACGCTCGCTTCGCGCAACGCGGTCGACATCGAGCGCGCGTTCCGCTTCCTGCACACCGGCGGCCAATGGAAAGGGTTTCCGCTCATCGCCGCCAACATGGACGTGACGGGCACCATGGCGATCGCGCGCGCGCTGGGCAAGCACGCCGCGCTCACCGCGCTGCACAAGCACTATCCCGCGGCGGAACTCGCCGAATTCTTCGCCGGCGCCGACGGCGTCCACGCCTTCTATTCCGTCGGCACGACCGCCGCCGATCTGGAAAAGCTCGCCGCGGTGCGCAAGAAGGCGCCGGTGCGCTTTCTCTGCGTCGACGTCGCCAACGGCTATGCGGAAAAGTTCCTCGACACGGTCAAGAGGGTGCGCGACGACAACCCCGAGTCGGCGATCATGGCCGGCAACGTCGTCACCGGCGACATGACGGAAGCGTTGATCCTCGCCGGCGCCGACATCGTCAAGATCGGCATCGGCCCCGGCTCGGTGTGCACGACGCGCAAAGTGACCGGCGTCGGCTATCCCCAGCTCTCCGCGATCATCGAATGCGCCGACGCCGCCCACGGCCTCAAGGGCCAGGTTTGCGCCGACGGCGGCTGCACCGCGCCGGGCGACGTCGCCAAGGCCTTCGGCGCCGGCGCCGATTTCGTCATGTTAGGGGGCATGCTCGCCGGCCATGACGAATGCGCCGGCAAAATCCGCTACGAGGAGCGCGAGGGCGGACGAGTGCCGGTCGCCATGACCTTCTACGGCATGTCGTCAGAGATGGCGATGAAGAAGCACTCGGGCGGCGTCGCCCATTACCGCGCCGCGGAGGGCAAGAGCGTCGAGACGCCGTATCGCGGCCCGGTCGACAACACCATGGCCGAGATCATGGGCGGGGTCCGCTCGATGATGACCTATATCGGCGCCACCCAGCTCAAGGAGGTGCCCAAGCGCACCACCTTCGTCAGGGTGACGGCGCAGACCAACGACGTGTTCGGCGCCTCATAACGCCGGGGCCGAAGAGGGCGGCGATGGCGGGGGATGGCGACGACGGGACGGTCGGCCTGACGCGCTGGCTGGCGACCATTGGCGCGCTGGCGCTCTACTTCGTCGGCAGTCGCGTTCCGTTGCCCGGCGTCGACGTGCGAGCGTTGGGCGGAGAGGCGCCGCCCCTGCTGTCGCTATTCGGCCTCGGCGCCACGCCGATCGTCTCCGGCCTCGCCGTGATGGAGATCGCGCGGCTGGCGTTTCCGCCGCTCGCGCGCTGGGCGGCGAAGGGGGCGCGCCAGGCGCAGCTTCACCTTCGCATCGCGCGCGGCCTCGCCCTCGGGTTTGCGGCCCTTCAAGCCTTGGGAATAGCGACGGGCCTCGAAGCCGCCAATGTCGCAGCTGGCGGCGGAGGCTGGCCCTTCCGCCTGGAGATCGTCGTCACGCTGGTTGGGGCGACCGCTTTCGTGATCTGGCTCGCTGGCGCGATCAACGCCAATGGCGTCGGCGACGGTCTCGTCCTGCTGTTCGCCGCGCCCGT
Source organism: Roseiarcus sp. (assembly GCA_050015575.1). Classification (GTDB taxonomy): domain Bacteria; phylum Pseudomonadota; class Alphaproteobacteria; order Rhizobiales; family Beijerinckiaceae; genus Roseiarcus. The sequence goes on from JBEKBD010000094.1 coordinate 6,266, forward strand.
CGCCGCGCGCTTCCCCGTCGAAGTCGCGAGATGGTCGCATTTCGTGCGCATGGAAGTCGTCAACGCCTATCTTCCCGCCCTTTTGCTCGCCCTCACGGTTCTTTCCGTCGCCGCACTGGTCGCCGTCAGCCGCAGAGGGTCGACGAGCGGACCGCTCGATCTCTGGGCGCCGCTGATCGCCTGGAAGCTGACAGCGGCTGTCGGCGCCCTCATCGCCCCGCTGCAAGTGCGCGTCGTGGCGTTGATTGAAGAGGCCGGGGTCGACGTTGGTCCAGCTTGGGCGTCGCCCCACGGAACTGGCGCCGGCGTTTTGAACGTCGTCATTTTCGCCGGATTGATCGTCGTCGCAGCGCTCCGGCGCGCCCATGTCGACAAACTCGACCGGACGGCGACATTCTGGCCGCAGCTTGCGGTTGAGATCGTCGTCTGCGGCGGCGGGCGGCTGCTTCTGTTCACGCCTGGGGGCGTCTCCGACGCGATCGGCCTCGGCGTCATCCTCTGCGTCGCCGCCGCCCTCAGCGTCCTTCGAGGCTGGCGCGGCGGGCGGGCGTTGGCGCCTGGTTAAGCGAGACCGTCGCCCCCACGCCAGTTTGCCTTATTTCTAAAGCGCGCGGCGTGCTAAAAGGCGCCATGTCGGTTCTCCCCATCCCGCCGCAGCCGGCGGCGACATCGCTCGCCGGGGCGACGCGCGCCGAGATCGCGCGCGCGCTCGCCGAAATCGGCGCGCCCGAGCGCGAGTTGCGCATGCGCGCCTCCCAGCTCTGGCACTGGATTTACCATCGCGGCGCGCGCGACTTCTCGGCGATGCGCAACATCGCCCGCCCGCTGCTCGAAAAGCTCGCCGAGCGCCACACCCTTGCGCGCCCCGAAATCGTCGCCGAACAGGTGTCGGCCGACGGCACGCGCAAGTGGCTCCTACGCATGCCGCCTGCCGGCCCCGGCGACAAGGGCGCCGAGATCGAGACCGTTTACATTCCCGAGTCCGACCGCGGCACGCTGTGCGTCTCCAGCCAGGTCGGCTGCACGCTCAACTGCCCGTTCTGCCACACCGGCACCCAGAACTGGGCGCGCAACTTGACCGCCGCCGAAATCGTCGCGCAGGTTCTGGTCGCGCGCGACCGGCTCGGCGACTTTCCCGGCGGCGTCGCGCCGACCGACGGGCTGGTCCCTTCCGGCGAAGGGGTGCGCGCGGTCTCCAACGTCGTCTTCATGGGCATGGGCGAACCGCTCTACAACTTCGAACATGTTCGCGACGCGATCGGCGTCTTGACCGACGGCGACGGCTTGTCGTTGTCGAAGCGGCGCGTCACCGTCTCGACTTCCGGCGTCGTCCCGCAAATGGCGGCGCTGGGTCGCGATTGCGGCGCGATGCTCGCCGTCTCGCTGCACGCGACCAACGACGCGCTGCGCGACAAGCTGGTCCCGCTCAACCGGAAATACCCAATCGCCAAACTGTTGCAGGCCTGCCGGGACTATCCCGGCGCCTCCAACGCGCGGCGCATCACCTTCGAATACGTCATGCTCAAGGGCGTCAACGATTCGCCCGCCGAGGCGAAGGCGCTGGTGCGGCTGCTGCAAGGCCTGCCGGCCAAGATCAACCTCATTCCGTTCAATCCCTGGCCCGGCGCCCCTTACGAATGCTCGGATTGGCCGACCATCGAGCGCTTCTCCGACATCGTCTTCGCCGCCGGCTACGCCAGCCCGGTGCGCACGCCGCGCGGACGCGACATTCTGGCCGCCTGCGGTCAACTCAGAAGCGAAACCGAAAAGCTGCGCGCTCGAGCGCGCATGATGCTCGAGGAGAATCTGGCCGTTGGCCTGGATTGACCCGCCGAGCGCGGTCCGCGCCATTGTCCCCTTTTGGCCGCCGAGGCCGCTTGGCGGCGTTCGGCGTCTCGCGTTCCGATAACCGCCGCAACGAAGGACGGCCCATGAGCGAAACGTCCGCCGCCGGCGACGAAGCGCCCAAGCGCGAATTCGCGGGATTCGGCGCGATCGTTCGCGACAGCCTCGTTCGCCTGGTGCGCTTGCCGCGCTTCGACCGCCCGCCCGCCTCGCGCCGCCCGGGGGATTGAGGATGGACTTCGGCGCGCAAGCCGCGTGGCTCGTCATCCCCGTGCAAATCTTCTTTGTCGATCTCATGCTCGGCGCCGACAACGCGCTGTTGATCGCGCTCGCCTGTCGTTCGCTCGGCCCCGAGGACACGCGCCGGGCGATTGCGCTCGGCGCCGGCGGCGCGATCGCGCTGCGGCTGGCGCTGACGCTGCTGGCGAGTTCGCTGCTCGCGCTGCCGCTGGTCAAGCTCGCCGGCGCCTGGCTGCTGATCGTCATCGCGCTCAACGTGACGGCGGCGCCGAAGTCGGACGCGAGTGAAAATCGCGCTTTCGCTCTCGGGCACGGCGACCTGTGGTCGGTCGCGACGACCATCGTCGTCGCCGACGCCGCGATGAGCCTCGACAACGTCGTCGCGATCGCGGCGATCGCGCGCGGCAATTTTTGGCTGCTTGCGGCGGGCGTCGCCTGCTCCATCCCCGTGCTCGCCTACGGCGGGCTGATCCTTACGACGTTGCTCGAGAACGCGCCCGCCCTCGTCGCGATCGGCGCGGCGCTGCTCGGCTGGATCGCTGGCGACATGGCCGCTTCCGATCCGCTGATCGCCGACTGGGCCGACGTCAACGCGCCCGGGCTGGTCGCGATCGCGCCCGCCCTCGGCGCGGCGTTCGTCTTCCTGCGCGGCGGAGCGAGCGCGGGCCGCCCCGCGCCGCCTCCGGCGCCGCCGCCTGCCGCGAAACCGACCGCGCCCGCCGCGCTTTTTCCTCGACCGCCGCGCGCGCGCGCTCCGAAATTCGCGCCGTCCTCGCGCGAGGACCGCGTCGCCGTCATCGGCGTGCTGATCCTGGCGGCGATCGCCGGCCTGACGCTGTTGGTCGTGTCCTATCTCGACAGCCCGAATTGAGGCGTCGCCGGCCGACCGACGCGAGCTTCGGCGAGCCTCGGCGCGGCGCGCTTTTCCGGACCGATCCGCCCGAATGGGCGCGCTCGGGCCCGCCTGCGGCCGTTTGGCGCAGGCCTGAGGCCGCCGCGCGAGAGAATTCGCCTTGAAAAGACGCAGACGGTGGTTTCTGTTCGCCGCGTTTCTGTGCATATTGCTGAAAAGATTATCATCGTCCCCATCGGCCCCGGCGGGCTCGCAAAACCGGCGCCGATGTCCCGCCGCTCGAACGAAACGAAGAAAAGTCCATGAAAATCGTCACCGCCATCATCAAACCGTTCAAGCTCGACGACGTGCGCGAGGCGCTCGACCGCGTCGGCGCGCACGGCATGACCGTCGCCGAGGTCAAAGGATATGGCCGCCAGAAGGGACATACCGAAATCTATCGCGGCGCCGAATACGTCGTGAACTTCGTGCCCAAGGTGCGGCTGGAAATCGTCGTCCCCGATTCGCTTGTCGAAGCGATCGTCGAGGCGATCCGCTCGGCGGCGCTGACCGGCACGATCGGCGACGGCAAGATTTTCGTCGCACCCATCGAGCGCGTCGTGCGCATCCGCACCGGCGAAGCGAACGACGAAGCGCTCTAACCCTCCATCCAGCCATTGAGATCGCGTCCATGCACCCCATGATTTCGCGCGCCGGCCTCCCTGCTGCCGCGCTCATCGCTTTTTCCACGCCCGCCTTCGCCGCCGACGGCAAGATCGATCCGGGCGACACGGCGTTCATGATCGCAGCGACCGCGCTGGTGCTGCTGATGACGCTTCCCGGCCTGGCGCTGTTCTACGGCGGCATGGTCCGGCGCAAGAACGTTCTGGCGACGATGGCCCAGAGCGTCGCCGCGACCGGCGTGGTGTCGCTGCTGTGGTTCGCGCTCGCCTACAGCTTGACCTTTCGCGGCGACGGCGCGTTGATCGGCGGCTTCGATCGGGTGCTGCTCTTGGGCGTCGGCGTCGACTCGATCAGCCCGTTCGCCAAGACCATCCCCGAAATTCTGTTCATGGCCTATCAGATGACCTTCGCGGTCATCACCTGCGCGCTCGTCGGCGGCGCCGTCGCCGACCGGTTGAAGTTTTCTGCCTTTCTTCTCTTCTGCGCGCTGTGGCTGTTCATCGTCTACGTCCCGACCGCCCACTGGGTGTGGGGCGGCGGCTTCCTCGAGCGCCTCGGCCTGATCGACTTCGCCGGCGGCACGGTGGTTCATCTCAACGCCGGCGTCGCCGGCCTGGTCGCGGCGCTGATGGTCGGCGCCCGGCAGGGATACGGGCGCGAGAATCTGGCGCCGTTCAACCTCGCGCTGGCGGTGATCGGCGTCGGCCTGTTGTGGGTCGGCTGGTTCGGCTTCAACGGCGGCTCGGCGCTCGCTGTCGGCCCGCGCGCCGCCTTCGCCATCGTCGCGACGCACCTCTCGGCGTGCGCGGGCGCGCTGACCTGGAGCGGTCTCGAATGGGCCTCGCGCCGCAAGCCTTCGGTGCTCGGGCTGATTTCCGGCGCGGTCGCCGGGCTCGGCGCGATCACCCCCGCCTCCGGCTTCGTCCTGCCCTGGCACGGCGTCGTCATCGGCGTGCTCGCCGGCGGCGTCTGCTATTTCGCGTGCACCGCGCTGAAGCAGAGGCTCGGCTACGACGACTCGCTCGACGTGTTCGGCGTCCACGGCGTCGGCGGCGCGCTCGGCACTTTGCTCGCCGGCGTGTTCGCCACCGCCTCGCTCAGCGCCATTGGCGGCGAAGCCGGGGTGTCGGGGCTGCTGGAGGGGAACCCGTCGCAGCTCCTCGCCCAGGCGATCGGCGTCGGCGTGACGATCGTGTGGTGCGCGGTCGGCACCTGGATCACGCTGAAGATCGTCGACGCCCTGGTCGGCCTGCGCGTTCGCCCGGAGCAGGAGCGCGAAGGCCTCGACCTCGCGCTGCATGGCGAGGCGATGGGGCTGTAAGGGGGAGCGTGGGGCGGGCGCCGCGCGGCGGGCGGCGAGCCCGCCGCGGTTCGCCCTATCGTTTCGCCTGCCACACGGCCGCG
>JBEKBD010000095.1:0-11197 GCA_050015575.1 Roseiarcus sp.
CCCGCTCGATCGCGTGGACGATGTCCGGTCCGCGGAAGGGTTTTCGGATGAGCACGGCGTCGGGCCCGAGCGACAGGTCCCTCAACGCATCGCCGGTCGCAAAGACGTGGGGAACAAAACCGCCTCGCAGGATCTCTTTGACCGCCGCGACGCCGCTCGCTTCGCCGAGCCCGACGTCGACGATCATCAGATCGGGGCGGCAGCGCGCGGCGGCGGCCACCGCATTGGCGGCGTTGGTCTCCACGCCGCAGACGACGTGACCGAGGTCCTCGAGCGTTTCGGCAAGCAGCCCACCGATCGTCACGTCGTCCTCCACCACCAAGATACGCAACGCTTTCATCGGCTTACCTTCATGCCCACGCGGCCATGCCCTTGCCGGCGCCCTTGCAATGTCCGCCGCGTGGCTCATTGCGGCGCGCCATGCGATTTGACGAGCCAGAGCTGATGGTCGACGCCGCGCGAAATCTCGGTGAAGAGGTCGGCGGCTTCGCCGAAGGCCTCGGAGCGCCCGATCGCGTCGGAACAGCCCTCCGCCACGCCGGCGACCTTGTCGAACAGTTCATGAACGGCGATGAAGGCGGGTTCCCCATAGTTTCCATGCGCCCGCTTAGGCTGGTCGCGCAGATCGATCGCCGCCGCCAGGCGCCGATTGTGGAGTTCGACGGCCTGCGTGCGGCTGTTCTCGGAAAAAGCATTGCGGGGCGGATGCATGGTTGGCCTTCGTGGGTCTCACAAAGCGAGCGTCCCGCGCGGCGCCTCCTCGCTCGCCTGACGAGCGACGCTTTCCTTGCGCGTGGAGCGAAGCGCAAGCGCGCCTGAACGGAAGATAACGGATCGTTGATCGCGAAAGGGAGGGTCGGAATCTACTCATGTGGCGGCGCGGCCACAGTCCCAGAGAGGACGTTTGCCGCGGCGGCGCCGAACTCGGGCCGCCGCCGGATATTCCCGCAAGGAGAAGCGGCGACCGGCGCGAGGCCGGCGCGCCGCTTGCCTAAGCTCGCCGCTCGCGCGAGCAGCTCGTCGGCGCCTGGACGGCGCTCGCGATGACGATGGCTAGCGCCGGCCGCGCAGCTTGAAGCCGCGCATCAGCGGGCCGAAATCGCCCTTTTGCGCATCGGTGAGGCTATCGTAGAGGGGCTTGCCCGCATCGGCGACCGCTTTGAGTTGCTCCGCCGTCTTCTGAAGATGCTCGGACATCATCGTCATGCGCTCGATCGGCGAGGGGCGTTCGCCTTGGCTCATACGCTCATGCGCTTGAAGCCATCGATCCGCGCGCGCCTTTTCCGCATTGCGGATCGCCGTTTCAAAAGCCGGCCAGTTCTTGGCTTGCTCGTCGGTGAGCTTGAGCCCCGCCTTCATGGCGGCGAGGTGCGCGTCGAGCATGACCGCCTGGCGTTCCTGCATCCGTTGCATCGTGGCCGCGTCTGGCCCGGTCGGCCCATCGCCGGGGGCGGCGAACGCGTTCAGGGCGAAGGTCGAAGCGGCCAAGCCGGCGAGCGCGACCGAGGCGAGAAGAAATTTCCTCATCACTGCACCTATGGGTTGAGTCATTGCATCGTCTGTCGGATTTCAGCGCGTTAAAGTCGAAGGCGAATTCGCCGGGCTCCAGCCCGCTGCGGCGCCGCGCTCGACGCCGATCTCTCGCTCGATGAGTCGATCGAGGAACGCCACGCCCGGCGGATGGTCAAACCCGGCGCGCGATCTCGCCCGCTCCAACAGGGGATTCCGCCTGAACCGGGCGGATTCCCATGATGGAGAAGCGATCGAGCCGCGCTCAGTAGCCCCAGGGGCCGCAGAGACCCAGAGTTATTTGAATAGGTCCGCAGTAGCCGCCATAGTAGCCGCCGACATACCCCCCGCCGCCATACCCATACCCGCCATGTCCTCCGCGGCCGCTGTAATGGCCGCCAGAGTTCCCAGCAGCGCGGCTATGGCCGCTGCCCCCGCCCCCGCTCCCGCCCAAGCCCTTCGTCGAGCTGGCGTCGGCGGCGGACGGAAGCGCGATCGTGCTGGCGGCCAAGGCGAGCGCGCTCGCGCCCACGATGAACATGTTTCTCAGCAAATGCTTTTTCATGGGGGGTGACTCCAAGTGACGAGAGGTGCGGCAATCTCGATCAGTCAATAGGGTCGCGCGCGGGAGCGCTAGGATCGGAATCTACTCACGCCGGCGCTGACGGACGCCTCCCACACGCGTCGGCGGCGCGATTCTCCGAATTCCGCGGCCTCGCCTTCGAACGCGGGCTGCGAGAGCGAGGGATGAACTGGATCAAGCATCGAACGGATAGGTTCGTCGGTCGGGATTTTCGCCGTGCCGAGCGGCGTCCGGCAATCGGAGGTCTTGCGGCCTTTCTCAAGCGAGCGTTGGCAGGAAGAAACGACCCCGACTGCGTGAAAAACAACGAAAACGCCGACAGGCCAATGTCCGCCATCGAATAGACCGCCGCGCGCTTCCGCTTGCCGGGAGAGATTGCCGATCCGCCATCAAGCAAGTCGCGTTCGCGCCCGGATTGTGCTATGAAATGCTGCGCCGTTCCGTTGGAGCGCCGCCGTTCGAGAGAAATAACCGAATGCCTGGAAGTCGACCGCGTCAGGGCGCCGCGGAGCGGTCGCGGTGGATTCGGAAACCCCTATCCGCCAGCGGCCGCGCGGATTTTTCGATCGTCGCCATCGGCGCCTCGGCCGGCGGCCTCGACGCCTGCAAGAAGCTGTTGGACGCGCTGCCCGCCGGCAATGGCATGGCCTTCATCCTCGTCCAGCACCTCGACCCGAGCCACGACAGCATGATGGCGGGTTTGCTCGCGGGCCATACGGCGATGCCGGTCTTGCAAGCGACCGACGGAATGGCGATCGAACGCGAACGCGTCTATGTCATTCCGCCTGGCGTCTATCTTTCCGTCGACAAAGGGGCGTTACGGCTTTCGCGACCGCAAGAGCGGCACGGCGCGCGCCTCCCATTCGATTTTCTGTTGAATTCGCTGGCGCGCGAATGCGGCGCGCGCACGGTCTGCGTGGTCCTGTCGGGAACCGGCGCAGACGGCAGCGTCGGGCTCAAGGCGGTCAAGGCGAAAGGCGGCCTCGTCATCGCGCAGGAGGTCGCCGAAGCCGACTATGACGGCATGCCGCAAAGCGCCATCGCGACGGGCGACGTCGATCTCGTGCTCCCCGCGGCGAAGATCGCCGAAGCGCTCGTCAGCCGCGAACGGGGCGTGGCATTTGCGTCAATGCCGAAGACGGCGCGTTCGCCCGATTCCGTGCAGGCTTTGCTGCCGAAGATCATCGATCTCCTGCGCGCGAAGACTGTTCACGACTTCACCCATTACAAGCACGGCACGCTCGAACGCCGCGTCGGGCGGCGCATGGCGATGGCGGCGATAAAGACCGCGGGCGCTTATCTGGATCTCCTGGTTCGCGACTCCAACGAGCGTGATCAACTCTCCCACGACTTGTTGATCAACGTCACGGGCTTCTTTCGCGACGCGCCGGTTTTCGATTTCCTTGAGAAGGGCGTCATTCCCAACCTCGTGCGCGATCATGATCTGGATCGACCGCTGCGAATCTGGGTCGCCGGTTGCAGTTCCGGTGAAGAAACCAATTCCCTCACCATGTTGTTTCGCGAGCAGATCGATATATCGAAGCGCGACGTCAAGCTGCAGGTCTTCGCCAGCGACGTCGACCCGGATGCAGTGGCGATCGCCCGCGACGGCCTCTACCCCCAATCGATCGAGGCCGACGTCACGCCCGCTCGTTTGGCGGCGTTTTTCGTTAAGGAAGATCATTCCTACCGGGTGTCGCCCGAGTTGCGCGCCAACGTGGTGTTCACCGTACAGGACGTGCTGACGGACCCGCCGTTCGCCCGCCTCGATTTCGTTTCGTGCCGCAACCTTCTGATCTACCTGCGCCCCGAGGCGCAAGCGAAGGTCGCCGCCGTTTTCCATTTTGCCTTGCGCGAAGGCGGCCTCCTGCTTCTTGGCAATGCAGAAGCCATAAGCGCCACCGACAATCGGTTCGCCGTCGTCGCCAAAGCCGAGCGGCTCTATCGACGCGTCGGCGGCAGTCGATTCGGCGACATCGGACTGTCGCCGAGCGCCGGCGAAGGAGCACGGATGCGCACGATTGCCGGACCAGCCCAGGCGCCGTTGCGTCAGGTCGACCTTGCCGAACTTTGCCGCCGAATGGTGTTGGAGACCTATGGTCCGGCCGCGGTGCTGGTCAACCGTAAGCTTGAGTGCCTCCACTTCCTGGGACCCGTCGATCGCTATCTCAAGGTCGCGCCAGGCCGCCCGGCGCATGATTTGATCGCCATGACGCGCGAGGGCGTGCGCGTCAAGCTGCGATCAGCGATTCAGCGCGCGCTGCGGGACAACGCGCGCGTCGAGATACCCGGGGGGCGAGCCAATGGCGAAGCTGGCGCGTCATTCCGCATCGTTGTCGACCCCGCGCCGAGCGGTCGCGAGGACTTGTTGCTGGTGTGCTTCGTCGAGACTCCAGCGCCCGAAGCCGTCGTGAGCGGCAGCGTTCCGGCGACTGACCTGCCTCGCGTCGTCGAACTCGAACGCGAACTCGAGGCGACGCGGAACGAACTCCAGGCGGCGATCCGCAACCTCGAGACCTCGAGCGAAGAGCAGATGGCGATCAACGACGAGGCCATGTCCGTCAACGAGGAATATCAATCGACGAACGAGGAGCTGCTCGCGTCCAAAGAGGAGCTGCAGTCGCTCAACGAGGAACTGAACGCTCTCAACAGCCAATTGCAGGAAACGCTCGATCGGCAGCGTATGACCTCGGACGATCTGCAGAACGTCCTTTACAGCACCGACGTCGCGACGATCTTCCTCGACACCCGCTTCAATATCCGCTTCTTCACGCCGGCGACCAAGGCGCTGTTCAAAGTGATTCCGAGCGACATCGGGCGCCCGCTCACCGATCTCAAATCGCTGGCCGCCGACGAGGCCCTGCAGGACGACGCCCGAAAAGTCCTGAAGAGCCAAACGCCGGTCGAACGGGAGATTCAAGGTCAGAGCGGCTACTGGTTCATCCGTCGGATCCTGCCCTATCGCACCAGCGACGAGAAAACCGAAGGCGTCGTCATAACCTTTGAAGACGTGACCGAACGGCGGCGCACGGCGGACGCGCTGACCGCCGCCAAACGACAAGCGGAATTGGCGACCATCGCCAAGTCGCGCTTTTTGGCGGCGGCGAGCCACGATCTGCGCCAGCCGTTGCAGACGCTTGCCTTGTTACAGGGCCTGTTGGCCAAGAAGGTGGAAGGCGACAAAGCCCAGAGTCTGGTCGGGCGCATCGACGAAGCTTTGAGCGCGATGACGGGCATGTTGAACACGCTGCTCGACATCAATCAGATCGAGGTGGGCGCGGTTAAGGCCGAAACAGCCGATATCTCGGTGAACGAGCTGTTCGACCGCCTTCGGGACGAGCTGACCTACCACGCGCAGGCCGCCGGCCTCGCCCTGCGCGTATTGCCCTGCGCTCAATTCGTTCGCAGCGATCCACGCCTGCTCGAACAGATGATCCGCAATCTGCTTTCGAACGCGCTGAAATACACCCAGCGCGGCAAGGTTCTGGTCGGTTGCCGTCGCCGCGGCGGCAAGCTGCGCATCGAGATCTGGGACACCGGAATCGGCATCCCGACGTCCGAGCTGCAGACGATCTTCGAGGAATACCATCAACTCGACAACGCCGCCCGCCAGCGCAGCCGCGGGCTGGGCCTGGGCCTTTCGATCGTCAAGAGCCTGGGCGAACTCCTTGGCCATCGCATCCGGGTCCGCTCGCTGCCAGGAAAGGGTTCGGTGTTTTCGATTGAGGTCCCGCTGTCGCCGCGCGGCGCCGCGTCGATGGTCGCCAATGACCCGCGCGTCGCTGAGGACGAGTCCGCGCACCTGGCGCCGCGCTCGGGAACGATCCTGATTGTCGAGGACGATCCGGAAGTGCGCGAGAACCTCGAGCTCTTCCTGAAAGAGGAGGGTTATGACGCCGCAACCGCCGTCGACGGCCCCGCCGCCGTGGAACTGGCGGTCCGCAGGTCGATCCGACCGGACCTCGTCCTCGCCGATTACAATCTACCCAACGGCCTGAATGGAATCCAGGTTTGTCAGAAATTGCGGCAGGAGCTCAGTCGACCGATTCCCTTCATCATTCTCACCGGCGATATTTCGACCGAGGCGTTGCGCGACATCGCCCTTCACGATTGCGTTCAGTTCAACAAGCCGGTCAGGCTGAGAGAGTTGACGCATGCGATCGAGAGACTGCTGGCGAAGCCGCCGGCCGCGCCTTTGGCGCAGCCCGTGCGCCCGGTCGAAAAAGCGAGCGCTCCCGGCAGCGCCAAGATATTCGTCGTCGATGACGACGATCGCATTCGCGAGGCGCTGCGCGCGGTGCTGGAAGACGATGGCCGGGTGGTCGAGACCTATGCGAGCTGCGAGGATTTTCTCGACGCCTTTCACCCCGGCAATTCCGCGTGCCTGCTGATCGACGCCTATCTGCCGGGAATGAGCGGCCTCGAGTTGCTGCGGAAGCTGCGCGAAGACGGCCACCACTTGCCCTCGATCATGATCACCGGCAACAGCGACGTGCCAATGGCGGTCGAAGCGATGAAGGCGGGCGCCTTGGACTTCATTGAGAAGCCGATCGGCCGCGAGGAGCTGATCGCCAGCATCGAACGGGCGCTCGAGTTGTCGCAAGACTCGAACAAATTGCAGGAATGGCGGGAGTCGGCGGCGACTCATCTTGCCGGCCTAACGCCGCGGCAGCGCGAGGTGATGAATCGGGTGCTTGCCGGCGAACCGAGCAAGAACATTGCCGCCGATCTCGGCATCAGCCAACGCACGGTCGAGAACCACCGCGCGTCGATCATGAAGCGAACCGGATCGAAGTCGCTTCCGGCGCTGGCGCGGTTGGCGCTCGTCGCGGCAGGCGGGGCGGCCGAGCCAGCGGAGGCGCCGTAGATAGTCGCCGATCTACGACCGCCAAGTCGATGCGCCGCAACGCGCCGGTCGCATGCGTCGCGCGCCGACTAGGGCTCTTTTCTTTGGCGCCCGACTAAGCTGGCGCCCTTACCGACGCCAGTCCCAGCGGCCGCCGCCGCAAACGAACTGGCCGGCAACCATCCTGCAACGACGCCGACAGCAAAGATAACGATTAGACTTTCACTCGATATGGCGCCCTAGCCAAGGTCTCCACGGCGCGAACCGCCGCCGATTGTACCGACTCCGCCGTAGCCTATCGGACGCCCCCAGGCGCCGTCGGACTCCACGTGCCTATACGCTTCCGGCGCGCTCGCTTACGAGCCGTCCGCCGCGCGGGTGGCGTGCGCCGCTTCGGATCGCGTCTCTTTGATGGCGTCGATCACCGATTGCGGGTCCGCCGGTCGAGCCATGACATCGGCCAGTTTGTCGACGCGATCGCGAACCGCTGGACTGTCTCGGCGAAGCTCCTCGAGAAGCGCGACCACCTTCGCGGTCTTTTGCGCGCTCAAAATCGCCAGCTCCAGATTCAGCAGCTTGCGGCGCAGGGTGAGACGATCGTCGCGCCTCTGCGTCGTGAGGATCAGCACGACCAGATAGAGGGACGCCAACGACGCGGCGCCCGCCAGCCATGCAAAGGGAGGCGGATCGAGCGGGCGACAGCCGAGCGCCGCGGCGAAGCCGTTCAAGCTCACCCAGCCGACGACGAAGACCGTCAGGGCCGCGATGAAGATTGGGCGGCCCAGCAACGATGTGATGCCGTCGACCGCGCGTTGATGCTGCGTCGCGTTGGCATGGTGCTCGGCATGGAGCCGGGCGATCGACTGGATCGTCTCTTCGACATCGCTCGGAAGGATCGAAGGCGGAGTCCAAGTCAGGCAATGACTTTCCTTTGCGAGGGGGCATCGCGCGTCACGGCGCCGCAGGTCGACGTTGCGCACGCTGCGGCGCCGCACGCATGCTATCGGCTAGCGGCCCATGAACCACAGCACGAGAACGACGATCAAAACGATGCCGAGAACGCCCCCGAGTCCGGGGGCGCCATAGTGACTGTGCGCGTAATAACCGCCGCCGCCGCCGAAGAGAATGACCAATAAAATGATGATGAGAATAAGGTTCATGATCCAGCCTCCAAGCTGATAGGGTTCGCCCCGACGGCGGCGGCGCGCCTCACGGCTTCTTCAGCGCGTCCCGCACCGCATCGTTCACGCCACCGACGGCGTTCTGAATTTTGCCGACAGCCTTGTCGGATCTGCCGTCGCTCTGCAACTTGGCGTCGCCGACGGCCTTGCCGACCGCTTCCTTCGCCGCGCCGGCGACTTCCTTGATCGAACCGGCGATCCTGTTCTTGTCCATGACTGTGCTCTCCGTGTGTCTCGCAGCGACACGCGACGGCGCCTCGAACGGCGCCGTTCCCGTCTCGTATCGAGACCGTAGCGGGATCATACGAGCGGCGGCAGCGTCGGAAATTACCTAGACCTGGCGGGACGTCGACGTTCGGCGGCGCCGCACAGAAATTTCGTTTCGCGTGTCGCTCAAAGTTTCGAGGAACCGCGCGGGGCGACCGATTCTCAGGTCTCGCACGCGCCCGAATGATCGGGCGCGGTTCGCGGCGCCGGCGGCTCAAGGCGCAAGCGCCAATCGGCTCTGCGATTCGCTGTGGCGGCGCAATGGCGGCGCGACGTTCGCGCAGGATTGCAACATCGTCGTGCGCCCGGGTTGCGCTTCTTGCGTCGCGGAAGCGCCAATCGGCTTGTTCGTCGCCCAACACGTCGCCGGGGCGGCAACGGAAATTGCTTGCACATGGATAGGCGGCAGGACGCGAATCTCCGCGTCGGCAAGGCGATCGCGGTGGTTAAGGCTTTCCAGATTTACGGCCACGACAACGGCGCAAACCACCGCGCCCGAGACGGCCAGCCGTACGAGGTCGACTGAAATCTTCTGCATCGGATTCCTCTTTAGCGGTCGCAACAGCCCTGAGCGCATGAGTGACAACGCGAGGAAGTCTTAGAAGTAGTCGATGTCGCGACCGCGACGCCAGACTCGGAGTCTACTCATTGCGAATCCGTCGCCGAAGGCGTCGAGACCACGCCGCCGTTTCGACGCTTGAAGGCGACGCCGCCGGACTAGGTAGTTTCCGATCCTATCGCCGCCGCTGATTCGTCGCGTAGAGTGGCGCTTGGAGCAGTCCAGCACGCATTAAGAAGCGACGCATTCGGCTCCAGGATCTGGCGGCGACGGGCCCCCTTGTCGCCGCCAGTTCCCTTAGCTCGGCCGCGTCCAGGCGACCGACGATTCAGCCAAGAGCGAGAAATCGCGACATGTCGATGTGCGCCCTGACTATGACCTTGGCGGCGCTCAGTGTCGCGGCGTGTTCCACCACCGGCCAGAGATTGGGCGTCCCGTATCGCCTCCATTGGCGCCGGCGTCATCACGATCGCCAACCCTGATCGCTGCCGGGCGCGCTTTCCGCCCTGCGTTTCCTGCCGCCGGTTCGGCGCGAATGAGGTCGTCAAACTATGATGCAGGTTATTTCAGCCCTGAAGGGCTACGCGATCGAGGCGAGCGACGGCAAGATAGGAACCGTCGCCGATTTCCTGTTCGACGACGCGTCGTGGAGAGTGCGCTGGCTGGTCGTCGATTGCGGAACTTGGCTGACCGGGCGCAAGGTTCTGATCCATCCTTCGGCCATTTCGCGCGCCGACTTGGACCAGCGACAGTTCCTCGTGTCGCTGACGAAAGCTCAGGTCGAAAAAAGCCCGGAATTGGCCGAGGACCAGCCGGTGTCGCAGCAGATGGAGACCCAGCTCTACACTTACTATGGGTGGGACCCGCTGTGGGGCGGCCCCTATCTCAGCGAGACGCCCGGCGCGATGGCTTGGCCCTATATGGCGCCGCCCTATTTCGGCCTGGGTCTGAACACCGGCGAGGGCCAAGGCAAGCGCGCAAGCCTGCGCGGGGCCGACCCGCATGTGCGCAGCGTCAACGAAGTGATGGGGTACCGCCTTCACGCCGTCGACGGTGAAATCGGCCATGTCGAGAATTTTATGATCGACGACGCCGATTGGAGCATCCATTATTTTGTCGTCGACACCCGGAATTGGTGGCCTGGCAAGCGCGCGCTGATTTCGCCGCTCGCGGTGAAATCGATCAATTGGTTCGACCGCCACGTCGAACTCGACGTGTCGCGCGAGAAGATCAAGTCGAGCCCGCCGTGGGATCCCTTCGACGCCTTCAGTCGGGTCTATGCAAAGCGACTCCATGAGCACTACGGTTGGCCGGAATCTGGCGCTTGAGCGAAATCGTTCGGCGTCGGCCACGGCATCGACGCCGGCGGCCTGCGCCACGGCGGATTGTTCCTCGCCAAGGCGTTCCGCCTCAGGGCGCGGTGAGCCGACGGGCCGGCGACGCGGCCCCATTTTTCCAGGCCTTTCCCAGGATTTCCAAACTTTTCCAAGCCTTTTGCAAGGAAATTCCAAACATTTTCCTTGGCGGTTTCCAACCAAATCAAAGGCTTGTTGGCGACTCCGGCGCTTTTTGCCTCGCCCGAGCCCGGCGACCGCTTGCCGCCGCCGAGCTTCGATTTTTCAGCCTATCACGACCTCTCATTTCCCCCAATACTTTGTTTTTCCCAAAGACAACGCCGCCCCGACGAGGCCGGGTCAAGCGAACGAGCCGGGCCGCGACCTCCGGATCGCCGCGCTCGGCCTGCGACGCTGGAGCGTGATGCGATGTGACGGAATCGCTGGCGATGTCATTCCTGCGAAAGCGGGAATCCCGACTCGTCGGCTGACGCGCCCTTCGCCTGCTGGATTCCCGCTTTCGCGGGAATGACATAGCAGAGGGCGTCATGGGTTTCCTCGCATAGCGACGCGCTCGGGAAGCCCGGACTCGATGCGAAGACGGGGCGCTCACATCTGGCGATAAAATCCGCGCTCCGGCTGCGGTCGTCGGCTGCGCGCCCAACTTAGCCATTCAACCGATGGTCGCGGCGCCTCTAAAGCGGACGCTGAGGCGGCGGGCCGGCTCGGCTGCTCTGGGTCTGCCTCGTTCCCTTACGCAGCGGCCATCGACGCCGGCCAGAAAATCGCGTCTATTGGCTAGGTGTGGAGCCTCAACAGGTTGTCCTCGGAGAGTGCGAGGCGGCTGACGGGTGGCTTGGCGCCGAGGCTCATGTGCGGCCTTTGCCAGTTGTAGCGGAAGAGGAAGGCGCCGAGTTC
>JBEKBD010000096.1:0-11079 GCA_050015575.1 Roseiarcus sp.
TCGGTCGAGAAGAACTCGCGGTCGCCCTGGCTCCATCCGAGCCGCGCGAGATAGTTGCGCAGCGCCGCCGGCAGGTAGCCCATGCCGCGATAGGCGTCGACGCCGAGCGCCCCGTGGCGCTTGGAGAGTTTGGCGCCGTCCGGCCCATGAATCAGCGGGATGTGGGCCATCACCGGCGCGTCCCAGCCGAGCGCGGCGTAGATCTGCAGTTGCCGCGCGGCGTTGGTCAGATGGTCGTCGCCGCGGATGACGTGGGTGACACCCATGTCGTGGTCGTCGACGACGACGGCGAGCATGTAGGTCGGATCGCCGTCGGAGCGCAGCAGCACGAGGTCGTCGAGTTCCTTGTTGGCGAAGACCACCTTGCCCTGCACCTTGTCGTCGACGATCGTTTCGCCGTCCTGGCGCGCGCGCAGGCGGATCGCCGGCTTGACGCCGGGGGGCGCCTCGCTCGGATCGCGGTCGCGCCAGCGCCCGTCGTAGCGCATCGGCTTGCCCTCGGCGCGCGCCTTGGCGCGCATCTCGTCGAGCTCCTCCGGGCTGGCGTAGCAGCGATAGGCGCCGCCCGAGGCGAGCAAAAGCTCGGCGACCTCGCGGTGGCGCGCGATGCGCGCGTGCTGGCTGATCGCCTCGCCGTCCCATTTCAGCCCGAGCCAATCGAGCCCGTCGATGATCGCGTCGACCGCCGCCTGGGTGGAGCGCTCGCGGTCGGTGTCCTCGATGCGCAGCAGGAACCGCCCCTCGAAACGCTTGGCGTAGAGCCAGTTGAACAGCGCGGTGCGCGCGCCGCCGATATGCAGGAAGCCGGTCGGCGAAGGCGCGAAACGCGTCACGACTTGGGTCATAGCGAAGCGGTGGGTTTCTCTTGTCAGGAAAGGGCCGCCCGTGCCGACCGGCCCAGGGCCCGCTGTATCACAGCGGCCGGCCGGCGCCAAAAGGCCGGCGTTCCTTGGTCAGCAAAGGGAGACGGGGTTCTAACCCTCCCATCGATTTTGTCGACGCAGATCACGAGTCATCGATCACGCGGATGCGTCTCGTTCGGCAAGGTCGGTTTGCGCCGGGTCGCTTACACGGAGGACGAGCGGGCGCCTATTCGCTTCCTCCCCCGCCCGACGACCGGCGCGGGGTCGAAAGACGAGCGTCTTTCCACGCCCTATGGCGCGCCCCATCCGGCGGTCCGAGGCCCTTGACAATACTGTCGAATACGAGAGACAATTGATCATGGGGCCGCTCGCGAATTGCGGCGGCGCGGAAGGGCGGCGCGCGGCGTTACGGTCAAGAGCGCTCTATTCTCACCTCTGGTCGGCCACCCGTATGGGAGAACTCATAGGGTCCAATCGTGCACGGCGCCGGCAGCGGAGCTACCGGAACCGTGTCTTTGGCGAAGCGGCGATCCTAAGCGCCGACATCGGCGTTTCGTCAAGCGTCGTGGCGACGCCGGGGCCACGGCGCTATTTCAATCAATCAGGCCGCGATCTGTGGAGAATAGGATGAGAAAGCTCGTTCTGGGAGGCGTGCTGCTGCTGGCGCTTCAGGCGCTCTCGATGGCTGCGCGCGCGGAGGAGGTCGTCTCGCTGCCCGGCGGCAACGCGGTGTTGAACGCGCCGAAATCCGTGGTCGCCTCGGTGATTCTCGTGCCCGGGGGCGACCGCCAGGTGGCTATCGACAGCTCCGGGCCCCACAAGATGTTGCGGCACCCGACGGTGTTTACGCGCAATGCGTACGCAGCCAATGGCGTCGCCTCTTTGCTTATCGACGCCAACGTTTCCGTGCCCGCGGCGGTTGAGTACATGCGCCGTTTCGGCAAGCCGGTCGTTCTTGTCGGCATGAGCAACGGCTCGCTCAAGATCATGGAGGGTCTCGGTTCCGACCCCGCCGGTATTGTCCTTTGGTCGGGCCGACTTCAGGACGTCCAAGGTCAGCTCGGGGGCTCTTCCGGCCCGCCGATTCTCGTGATCGCCAATCACATTGACCATTGCAAATCGACCGACGCCGACTACGTCGACACGTTCAAGAGCTGGGGCGGAAGCCGGGTCAGGGTTGTCTGGGTTGGAGGCGGGGACCCATCGGCGCCTGATCTGTGCCGCGACCTCGCCGCCCCTCATTATATGGTCGGCCACGAAGGCCAAGTGGTCTCGGCTATCGCCTCGTTCGCGAAATCCGTTCGCTAGCGACGTCCGAGCCTGTTGGGCCTGAAACACACAATGTCGCCCCATTGATCGGTGCGGCGCGAATCGATGGCGCCGCTCCTTCGCGCGTGATCATCGCGAGGCCGGCGGCGATCTACCGCAAGACCGCCCGCGCTCTTCGGCGGGACGACGTTTTTCTCGCGCGACGCCGGGATCGTCGACGCGATTCGTCCGTCCGCGCGCACGCTTCCGCTTGGCGCCTAATTAGGTCTAGTCTTCGCCTCTATGACGACCCCAGCGCGCTCCGGCGTTGTCGCCGTCGCCGTCGCAAAGCGCGCGGTGGCGTTGGCGCCCGATTGGCGCGCGCTGTTCGCGGGCGCGCTGGCGAAGGAAGTCGACGAGCGGCGGTTCTTTTTGTGGATTCCCGTCGCCGCGATGGGCGGCGTCGCGTTGAACATGGCGGCCGACCGCGAGCCCGCGCTGTGGCTGCCGGCGCTGCTGACCGCGCTCTTCGCCGCGCTCGCCTGGTTCTCGCGCGCCCGACCCCTCGCGCTCGGCGTCTGGATCGGCTTGGCGGCGCTCTCCGCCGGGTTTCTGTCGATGGGGCTGCGCACCGCCCGGGTCGAGACGCCGATCCTCGATCGCGTCCGCATCGTCAAGTTGCAGGGCTTCGTCGAGGAAGTCGACATCCGCCCGGTCGGCGCGCGGCTCGTGCTCGGGGTCGTCGACGCCGGCGACCTGCCTAAGAGCGTCGCGCCGCGCCGGGTGCGGGTGACGACGCGCAAGGCGCCCAATGTCATCGCCGGCGACTACGTCGCGCTGCAGGCGCGGCTGCTGCCGCCGTCGCGCGCGGTGTTGCCGGGCGGCTACGATTTCGCCCGCGACGCCTATTTCTCCGGCGTCGGCGCGGTCGGCTCGACGCTCGGCGCGATCACGGCGCTGCCGCCGCCGCGCGAGGCCTCGTGGCGCCAGCGGTTCTTCGCCGCGATCGATCGGGCGCGCAACCGCCTCGCCCTGCGCGTCGACGCGATCATCGGCGGCGACGAGGGCGCCATCGCCGCGGCGATGGTGACGGGCAAACGCGACTTCCTCTCCAACGACGCCAAGGACCTCATCCGCGAGGCCGGCATTTTCCACATCATCACCATCTCCGGCCTGCAGATGACGCTGGTCGCCGGCATCTTCTTCGTCGTAGCGCGCCGGCTGTTGGCGCTGTCGCCGACGCTGGCGCTGCGCTGCCCCATCAAGAAATGGGCGGCCGGCGTGGCCATGCTCGGCTCGCTCGCTTATGACATCGCCACCGGTTCGCGCGTCGGCACCGAGCGCGCCCTGATCATGACGCTGATCGTGCTCGGCGCCGTCATCCTCGACCGGCGCGCGCTGACGATGCGCAATCTCGCGCTCGCCGTGCTGGCGATCGTCGCGCTGGAGCCGGAGGCGATCTTGGGCGTCAGTTTTCAGCTGTCGTTCGCCGCGGTCGGCGCGCTGGTCGCGGTGATGGAGGCGCGGTACGCGCGCGTCGACAGGAGCGCCGATCCTTTCGTCCCCACGCCCCTGCGCCCGCCTCGGCGCGGAGCGCTCGTCGGCCATTTCGTCGACAAGCCGGTCGCGCTGCTGTTCGGGACGCTATGCGCGACCAGCGCCACCGCGTCGTTCATGTCCTATCATTTTCACGATCTCAGCCCCTATGTGCTGATCGGCAACCCGCTGACGCTGACCGTCATCGAATTCTTCGCCGTTCCGGGCGCGCTCTTGGGGACGGCGCTCTACCCCCTCGGCCTCGACGCGCCGGTCTGGCTCTACGTCGGCGCCGGCATCAAGTTCATTCTTTGGGCCGCGCGCTTCATCGCGGCCGCGCCCGGCTCGACGCTGCGCCTGCACGCGTTTGCGCCCTTCGCGCTGCCGTTGTTGAGCCTTGCGGTGCTAAGCGTGATCCTGTGGCGGAGCTGGCTGTTGCGGGCGACCGCAATACCCTTCTTGGCGCTCGGCGTCCTCGGCGCGATGAACGGTCCGCGCTTCGACGCCATCCTGGCGCCCTCGGGGGACCTGGCGGCGGTGCGCGACGCCGATGGGTCGCTCGAGGTCGTCGGCAAGCGCTTCAACGCCTTCGACGCCGAGCAATGGCTCGCCGCCGACGGCGACGACCGCGATCCCGAGGCGGCGCGCGATCCCGACGCGCCCTGCGACCGCGTCGGTTGCGTCGCCGCGCTGCCCGAGGGGCGGTCGCTGAGCGTGGTGATCGATCGCGCCGCGTTCGAGGAGGATTGCGCGCGCGCTTCCGTCATCCTCACCGCGCTGACCGCACCGGCCGACTGCAAGGCGGAGGTCTTCGACGAACGCCGGCTCGCGCTCACCGGCGCCGTCGGGCTCAACTGGGACGGCGCGCGTTTCGTCGTCGCCACCGACCGCTCGGCGCTCGAAGACCGCCCATGGTCGCCCGCGCCGAAACGCGCGCCGCCGGACGGGGTCGTGCGGCCGGTTCAGAGCGGCGACAGGGGCGCAGACCCGGCCGACCAGCCTGACGACGCGCCGGAATAGAAAGGGCCGCTTTTGGGACGAGAGGCGCGCCTTCCCGCATTCGCCAAAGGGCCGACGAAAAAGGGCGCCCGCAGGCGCCCCGTCGCAACCACCGCAAGCGCGGCGAACGCGCTCACTTGATCTTGGCCTCCTTGAACTCGACGTGCTTGCGCACGACGGGATCGTATTTCATGAACTTGAACTTTTCCGTCTTGGTGCGGGCGTTCTTCTTGGTCACGTAGAAATAGCCGGTGTCGGCCGTCGACAGCAGCTTGATCTTGAGCGAGGCGGCCTTGGCCATGTCCGAGCGTCCGAGCTAGCGCGGCGTCGAGCGGCGCCGGGGAAAACGAAACAGCGCCTTCGGGGGACCCCGCCGGCGCCAGTTGCGCGGCACCATAGTCGGGAGAAGCGGGAAGTCAAGCCGAACGGCGGCTTGCTCTAGCCCCACAGGCCGGCGAGGCCGGCGTAGACGCCGAACAGCGTCGTCGCCGCGATGAGAGCGGCGGCGACGCCCGCGTAGGCGCCTTGCAGCCGGAACGGCTCGGGCGCCCGCCGGGCGAGCAGAAACAGGAAGGTCAGCACGATCGGCAGCAGCAACGCGTTCAAAACCTGGACGCCGACGCTCAAGGCGACGAGATTGACGCCCGAGCCAACGACGAGCGCGCCGAGGACGAGCGCGGCGGCGTAGGCGCCGTAGAACCAGGGCGCCTCGGCGGGCGCCTGGTCGAGGCTGTGGGGGACGCCGAGAAGTTCGGCGAGCGTGCGCGCCGCGGTCAGGGTCACCACGATGGTGGCGACCAGCGCCGAGCCGCTCATCCCCAGGGCGAAGAGAACGTCGCCGCCGATCTTGCCGAGAAAGGGCGTAATCGCCTGGCTGATTTCCTCCACCGTGTCGAGCGCGTGGGCGCCGCCCGCCTTGCCCAGCGTCGCGGCGACAGCGACGAGGACCGCCGCCATGATGAGCTGAGTCAATACGGCGCCCGCTGCGGTGTCGAGCCGCGCGGCGCGAAGATCGCCGGCCTTCAGCTTCTTTTCCACGATCGAGGATTGCTGGAAGAACACCATCCACGGCATGATCACGGCGCCGATGTTGGCGGAGGCGAGATAGAGGTATTTCGGGTCGCCGAGCGGGATCGCCAGCGAGCCGGAGACGATTTCGCCGAGGCTGGGGCGCGCCAGGAACGCCACGAGGAGGAACACCAGTTCGAACCCGCCGACCACGATGGCGATGCGCTCGACCGAAAGGTAGCTGCGCGTCCAGGCCATGATCAGCAGCGCGATCACCACTAGCGCCAGGGTTGCGGGAACGGGGAGGCCGATCATCGCGCCGACTCCCGCGATCCCGGAGAATTCGCTGAGCAGCGCCCCCACGCAGGAAACGATCAGCGCCGCCGCCGAGAACCACGCCCAGGCGCGGCCGAAATGCCGGGCAATGAGCTCGATTTGCCCCTTGCCGGTCGCCACGCCGAGCCGCACCGTCAGTTCCTGGACGATGTAGAGGATCGGGATCAGCGCGAACTGCAGCGCCAGCAGCCGATAGCCCCATTGGGCGCCGCTCTGCGCCGCGGTGATGACGCTGCCGGCGTCGGTGTCCGCCAGCATCACCACCAGGCCCGTTCCGACGACGACGAGAAAGCGCCGCCAACCGGCGAGCGGTAGGGCGGCGGAACCGGACGTCATGCGGCATTCTTTCGGTTGCGGGAAAAGTCTTGCCGCGCCGCCCTTAGCGCAACTCCGGCGCATTCGAAAGCGTTTCCTTGACATTCTTCGAAGTTTGCAATCTCGCCGTCGCAAGGGCGCGGCGCGCCGATCGTCATTCGCCAATTCTCCGCCGAGCGGCTACATTCGGCGCCCGTTTCGATTGAGGAGGACCGATCATGTTGGAGGCCCGGCCCGCCAAGCGCGACGCCACGAACCGTTTCAAGCGCGACGTGCGCTACGAGATCTACGACGCGGCGGCCAAAATCGGCGCGGTCGTTTACGACAGCAAGTCGGAGAGCGCGACGCTGGATGTGCGCGGGCGGGCGTTCACCGCCGGGCGGGAACGCAAGCGGGAACGCGAGGTTCCCTGGCAGTTCGTGCTGCGCAAACTCTCTGGCCGCGAGAAGCCGCCGGCCAATCCGGTCCTGCTGAAGGACGCGAGCGACGCCGTCCTTGCCCAAGCCGAGAGCAAAGGAGCGACCGGCTGGCTCGTCGCGCGCGGCGATGACGCATTCGAATGGCGCCGGCGATCGCTCGTCTCCGGGTTCTACGATCTTTACCGCCAGGGGCAGAACGAAGCTTTAGGCGTGATCGGAGTGGGGGGGCTCCGCGCCCCGCTACAGGTCGACTTGCCGAACGAATTCGATGAACTTTTTCAAGTCTTCTTCATCGCGCTGTACACGGACTTGATCGCCGTCGCGGCCAACGATGACGGAGGCGCATCCGGATATTGATGGTCGCTTCGCCTATCGGGCGTCCCTGAGGCGAAGGCGCGCCCGGCGCGAGGGCGACAACAGGGGAGAGGTCGCCGCGATGACGCGCTTTTCCGGCCGCGGCGCGCCCGCCGCCGAATTCGTCGTCCGCAACGCCAGCGAGGCGGACATGCCGGCGGTGCAGCGGATTTACGCCCACTATGTGCTCGACGCGCTGGGGACGTTCGAGGAAACGCCGCCCTCTCTCAAGGAGATGATGGCGCGGCGGCGCCGGTCGCTTGCTATCGGGACGCCCTATCTCGTCGCGGAGGGCGGCGGGAGGATCGTCGGCTACTGCTACGCGAGCCCTTATCGCGCGCGCCCCGCCTATCGCTACACGTTGGAAGACTCGGTCTATGTCGCCGACGGCCTTCACGGCCGAGGCCTGGGCGCGGCGCTGCTCGGCGAGTTGATCCAGCGATGCGAAGCCGGTCCATGGCGACAGATGGTGGCGATCATCGGCGACAGCGCCAATCGCGCCTCGATCGCGCTGCATCGACGCTTCGGCTTCGAACACGTGGGAACGCTGCGCGCGGTCGGCTTCAAGTTCGGCCGCTCGGTCGACACGCCGCTGATGCGACGCGCGCTCGGCGCGGTCGACCGCAGCCTGCCGGGCGCGCGGTGAAACGTCGGCCTGCGAAGGGAATGCGTCTTGAAATGGACCATACTTTGGTCTATTTTTCGGGCGTAAATTTAGACCGGTTTGGAGCCGTGAAAACGATGCGGGTTTCCGTGAGCGACGCCAAGGCGCAATTGACCGATCTGGTGCGGCGGGCCGAAGCGGGCGACGAGATCATGTTGACCCGCCACGGGCGGGACGTCGCGCGCATCGCGGCCGTCAAAGCGCGGCCGCTCGACGCCAGCGCTCGCCGACGCATTCTCGACGCGGCGCGCGCCGCGGCCGCCGCCAAGCCGGCGGGCGGGCCGAGCGCGGCGCGTAGTCAGGATTTCCTCTACGACGAAGACGGTCTCCCCAAGTGATCGTCGTCGACACGTCCGCTCTGATGGCGATCGCGCTCGACGAGCCGCAGGCTGAAGCCTGCGCCGCCGCGCTCGAAGTCGAGAGCGAAGCGGCGATCTCCGCCGCGACCCTCGCCGAGGCGCTGATCGTCGCGGGGCGGCGCGATCGCGCCGAGGAAATAGCCGCGATGATCGACCTGCTCGGCTTCGAGGTCGTCCCAGTGACGGAGGCGAGCGCGCGGCGGATCGCCGCCGCGTACGCCCAATGGGGAAAGGACGTCCATCCCGCCGGTCTGAACTTCGGCGATTGCTTCGCCTACGAACTGGCGCGTGAGCGCGATTGTCCGCTTCTGTTCGTCGGCGAGGATTTCGCCAAGACCGACGTCCAACCGGCCCTCACGGCGACGGCGCGCTGACGCCGACGATCGGGCCGAGCGGCGAGAGTTCGTCGTCGCGCCCGAGTTCGGGGGCATAGAGCGAGGACACCGAGCCGTCGAGGAACAGCGCGTCGGCGCAGCGAAGCGCGTCGCGGAACAGCAGCGCAAAGGCGTAGAAGGTGACGGGCGCCGCGGAGATCGCGAAGATCACGGTCGTTCCTTCGCGCACGCAGACGCCGTTGCGAATCTTTTCCGAGGTTCCCGTCGGCAGAATCTTGGGATGGATGCGCCCGTCGATCACCAGCATCGGCCCGGACTGGGTGGCGAAGCGCGCCGGCGGAGGATCGGCGAGATAGCGCGAGGTCTCCATGACGCCCGCCGCGCCGCCGCCGACCCAGAAGATTCCGTTCGGCTTCAGGTGAAAATTGCTCGCGCCCTCGCGCGTGTCGGCCCCGCGTTGGCGCTTGCCGTCCTCGACGTAGAGGCCGACCGGCGACAGGTCGGCTTCGAACATCCCCGCGTTCATGGCGAAGCGCAGCGCGCGGCCGTGCGCGTTCAACGCCAGCGCCAGCGCGGCGAAATTCGCGTAGGGCTTGCCGGTCGAATCCTTCCAATAGAGGCGGATTTCGTCGCGCCGCGCGTCGAACGAGCAGACGGCGTAACCGGCGCCGCCGAACTCCAGCGGCGCGCATGACGCGTTGGCGCGCGCGCCGCCGACCGCCAGGCCGAGGACGATCGACAGCGCGAACGCGCCGGCTCGGCGTCTTCCGGCCGCCGTCCGGCGGCGCACGGGGCGTCTCGCGGCCGTCTGCGCCTCCTCGCGTCATTCGAATCGCCGGCATCATAGCGCGGCGCGGCGCCTTAAAGAACCTTGCCCGGGTTCAAAATTCCGTTGGGGTCGAGCGTCGCCTTGATCTTGCGCATGACGTCGAGCGCGTTCGGATCCTTGGTCTGCGCCAGAAGCTCGCGCTTCAACCGGCCGATGCCGTGCTCGGCCGAAATCGAGCCGCCGTGGCGCGCAACGACCGCGTGCACGACCGCGTTCATCGCCGTCCACTGCGCGAGGAACGCGGCGGGGTCGGCGCCGACGGGCTGACTGACGTTGAAGTGGATGCTGCCGTCGCCGAGATGGCCGAACGCGACGACGCGCGCGCCGGGCATGAACGCCTCGACCGCCGCGCTCGCCTCGCTTAGGAACGCCGGCGCGGCGCCCACCGGCACAGCGACGTCGTGCTTGATCGAACCGCCCTGCGGCTTTTGCGCGTCGGGCAGGGTTTCGCGAATGCGCCAGAAGGCGGCGCGCTGTTCGAGCGAAACGGCAAGGCTCGCGTCCTCGATGATCCCGCGTTCGATCGCCGCGCCGAGCAGGTCGGTCATCGCCTCGTCGAGCCCGCCGGCGACCGGCGAGGCGACTTCGATCAGCACGCACCAGGCCGAGCGCGCGCGCAACGGATCGCGCGCGGCGGGAGCGTAGGCGAACACGAAATCGAGGCCGATGCGCGGCATCAGTTCGAAGCTGGTCACGCCCTGGCCGAACTGCTCGCGCGCCAGGCGCAGCAACGCCAGCGCCCTGTCGGGATCGGCGAGGCCGACGAAAGCGGTGGCGCGCGAACGCGGCAGGGGGAAGAGCTTCAAGGCGGCGGCGGTGATGACGCCGAGCGTGCCCTCGGCGCCGATGAAGAGGTCCTTCAGGTCGTAGCCGGTGTTGTCCTTGCGCAGCTTGGAGAGCGCGTCGACGATCCGTCCGTCGGCGAGAGCGACCTCGATTCCCGTCGTCAGGTCGCGCGCGCCGCCGTAAGCGATGACCGTGACCCCGCCGGCGTTGGTGGCGAGATTGCCGCCGATGGTGCAGCTCCCCTCGGCGGCGAGCGAAAGCGGAAACAGCCGGTCGGCGTCGAGAGCGGCCTGCTGCGCCTCGGCGAGCGTCACCCCCGCTTCGACGATCATCGTGTCGGACAGGGGATCGATCTCGCGAATGCGCTTCAGCCGCTGTAGCGAGAGGACGACCTCGGAGCCGCTGGCGTCGGGAGTCTGGCCGCCGACCAGGCCGGTGTTGCCGCCCTGCGGCACGACGCCGATGCAGGCGGCGTTGCAAAAGGCGAGAACGGCGGCGACTTCGCGCGCATCGGCGGGGCGCGCCAGCGCCAGCGCCTTACCGAAATAGAGGCCGCGCGGCTCCTCCAGGTTCGAGGCGATCAGCGCCGGGTCGGCGAGCACGTGCGCGGCGCCGACGATGCGCGCGAGCGCTTCGAGCGCGGCGGCGGCGTCTTGGGGCTGGTTCACCCGAGCAATCCTCTGCGGCGGCGTCTCGCCGGCGGCCGGCGGAACGTCGCGAGAATTTCGACATGCGGGGAAAAGCGGAACTGGTCAAGCGGCGTCGCCTCGCCGATCGCGTAGCCGCCTTCGACGAGAATGCGCGCGTCGCGCGCGAAGCTCTCGGGGCTGCAGGAAATTGCGACCACGACCGGGATTCGGCTCGCCGCGAGGGCGCGCGCTTGGGCTTCGGCCCCGACCCGCGGCGGATCGAACAGCACGCCGTCGAAGGCGTCGAGTTCGGCCGCGCCGAGAGGACGCTGGAAGAGGTCGCGCGTCTCCGCCGTGAGCGCGCGCAAGCCCTGCGTCTGCGCGGCGGCGCGCCGCAGC
>JBEKBD010000097.1:0-10998 GCA_050015575.1 Roseiarcus sp.
CTTTTCCGGCCTGTTGTTGGGCTTGATCGCCGCCATCGTATTGATTTACCTGCTCATCGTCATCAACTTCCAGTCCTGGGCCGATCCTTTCGTGATCATCACGGCGCTTCCGGCCGGTCTGGCGGGAATTGTCTGGATGCTGTTCGTCAGCCAAACCACGATATCGGTGCCCGCCTTGACCGGCGCGATCATGTGCATGGGGGTCGCTACGGCCAACAGCGTGCTCGTCATCAGTTTCGCGCGCGAACGTTACGCCGCGCTCGGCGACCCCATCGCCGCGGCGCTCGAAGCCGGTTTCATGCGTTTCCGGCCGGTGGTCATGACCGCCTTGGCGATGATCATCGGCATGTCGCCGATGGCGCTGGCGCTTGGCGAGGGAGGCGAGCAGAATGCCCCGCTGGGCCGCGCCGTCATTGGCGGCCTGATCTTCGCGACGATCGCCACGCTGGTTTTCGTTCCCGTCGTCTTCAGCTTGGCGCACAAACGCGGGCCAAAGACCAATTCGGAGCCGTCGGAGTCCCTGGGCCATGTCTGATGATCGCGCCGTCCGACGCCGCTTCAACGGCAGGCTTGGCCTCGCGGGGGTCCTCGCCGGCGTCGGCGCGGCGGCGCTCGTCGTCACCGGCGTCGGCGAACGCGACCGGAGCAGCGCGCGATTGCAGGAATGGACGGAGGCTCAGGCGATTCCCACGGTGACGATCGTGGCGCTGAACCCCAAGCCCGGCGTGACCAGCCTGAATTTGCCCGGCCGATTAGAGGCCAATCTCCGCGCGCCGATTTACGCGCGGGTCAGCGGCTACGTGAAGGACTGGAAGGTCGATATCGGCGACTCGGTCAAGGCCGGGCAGACGCTCGCCGAGATCGAGGCGCCGGACCTCGACCAGCAGTTGCTGCAGGCGCGCGCCGATCTTTCCAGCGCTCAGGCCAGCGCCAATCTCTCGGAGGTCACGCTGGCGCGTGGGCGGAGCCTGCTGGCTTCGAACGCCGTCTCCCAGCAGGAAGTCGATCAGCGCGCGGCCGACCTCGCCAACAAGCAGGCCGCGGTCCATGCGAGCGAAGCCGCCGTCGAGCGCCTGGAGGTTCTGGCGGGATACGAGAATGTCGCGGCGCCGTTCGACGGCGTCGTCAGCGAGCGCAACACCGACGTCGGCGCGTTGATCAGCGCGGGCTCGAGCGCCGGGCTGCCGATGTTCGTCATCTCGGACTCGCGCAAGCTTCGCGTCTCCATCGCGGTTCCGCAAAGCTACGCGCCGGCGATCCGGATCGGCGACAAAGCGATCGTCGCCGTGCCCGAGCATCCCGGCCGCGCCTTCCCGGCGATCGTCGAAGCCTCCGCGCGCGCGGTCGATATCGGCTCCGGCGCGACGCACATGCAGCTGATGGTGGACAACGCCGGCGGCGAATTGATGCCGGGCGGCTACGCCACCGTGCACGCCGATCTCGCCGGCGACGCCGGGTCGTTCCGCATTCCCGTCAGCGCCCTCGTTTTCGATCAGGCCGGGCTGCGCGTCGCGACGGTCGACGCCAACGACCGCGTCGTGTTCAAGCGGGTGACGATCGCGCGAGACTTGGGCAGCGAAATCGAGATCGGGTCGGGCGTTCAAGCCGACGACCGGGTCATCGTCGCGCCCCCGGACGGCATCGCCGACGGCGATCGGGTTCGCATCGCCAACGCCCGTTTGAAGCCGGACGCCGCGCTTGCGGGCTCGGCGAAACCGACCCGCGGCGATTAGAGCGGCCGAGGGCGCTCCCCGCCAAGCCGGCGCCCGAGCGATGCGAGCGCGGAGACCGCCGAGCCGGCGGGGTCGGAGAGCGGAACGAGCCCCGCCGCCAATTAAGGTTCCTTTCCCCGCGCGGCGCTGCTATGTCCGCGCCGAGCCGAATGACCGCCCCTGAGCGGGGCTTGCCGGAAACCCATGCCCGCCCACCCCATCGCCAACATCCGCAACTTCGCCATCGTCGCCCATATCGACCATGGCAAGTCGACGCTCGCCGACCGGCTGATTCAGCAGACCGGCGCGATGGCGGAGCGCGAGATGGTCGAGCAGGTGCTCGATTCGATGGACATCGAGCGCGAGCGCGGCATCACCATCAAGGCGCAGACGGTGCGCCTGGAATACCAGGCCAAGGACGGCAAGACCTACATTCTCAACCTGATGGACACCCCCGGCCACGTCGACTTCGCCTACGAAGTCTCGCGTTCGCTCGCCGCCTGCGAGGGCTCGCTGTTGGTCGTCGACGCCAGCCAGGGGGTCGAGGCGCAGACGCTCGCCAACGTCTATCACGCGCTCGACGCCGGCCACGAGATCGTGTCGGTGCTCAACAAGATCGATCTGCCCGCCGCCGAGCCCGAGCGCGTCAAGGAGCAGATCGAGGACGTCATCGGCCTGGACGCCTCCGAGGCCGTGCCGATCTCGGCCAAGACCGGCCTCGGCGTCGACCAGGTGCTGGAGGCGATCGTCAAGCGGCTGCCGCCGCCCAAGGGCGACGAGAGCGCGCCGCTGAAGGCGCTGCTGGTCGACAGCTGGTACGACGCCTATCTCGGCGTCGTCGTGCTGGTGCGCGTCGTCGACGGCTTCTTCAAACGCGGCATGCGCATCCGCATGATGGGCGCCGACGCGCATTACGACGTCGACCGCATCGGCGTCTTCCGCCCCAAAATGACCGAGGTCGCCGAGCTGGGCCCCGGCGAGATCGGCTACATCACCGCGCAGATCAAGCAAGTCGCCGACACCCGCGTCGGCGACACGCTGACCGACGACAAGCGCCCCACCGCCACGCCGCTTCCCGGCTTCAAGCCGGCGCAGCCGGTGGTGTTCTGCGGCCTCTTCCCCTCCGACGCCGCCGACTTCGAGGCGCTGCGCGCGGCGATGGGC
Organism: Roseiarcus sp.; assembly: GCA_050015575.1. Lineage (GTDB taxonomy): Bacteria > Pseudomonadota > Alphaproteobacteria > Rhizobiales > Beijerinckiaceae > Roseiarcus. Next base: position 2,877 of record JBEKBD010000097.1, read on the forward strand.
AGGCTCCGGCTCAACGACGCCAGCTTCTCCTATGAAATGGAGACCTCGGCGGCGCTCGGCTTCGGCTTCCGCTGCGGCTTCCTCGGCCTGTTGCACCTCGAAATCATCGAGGAGCGGTTGGAGCGCGAGTTCAACCTCGACCTCATCGCCACCGCGCCGTCGGTGATCTATCGCATCGCGCTGACCGACCGGAGCGCGATCACGCTGCACAATCCCGCCGACATGCCCGACCTGGTGCGCATCGCCGAGATCCAGGAGCCGTGGATCAAGGCGACGATTTTGACGCCCGACGAGTATCTCGGCGCGGTGCTCAAATTGTGCCAAGACCGGCGCGGCGAGCAGATCGACCTGAACTACGTGGGAAAGCGCGCGATGGTGGTCTACGCGTTGCCGCTCAACGAAGTGGTGTTCGACTTCTACGACCGGCTGAAATCGATCTCCAAGGGCTACGCTTCGTTCGACTATCAGCTCGCCGACTATCGCGCCGGCGATCTGGTGAAGATGTCGGTGCTGGTCAACGGCGAGTCGGTCGACGCGCTCTCGATGCTGGTGCATCGCGACCGCGCCGAGGCGCGCGGCCGGGCGATGGTGGAGAAGCTGCGCGACCTGATCCCGCCGCACATGTTCCAGATTCCGCTGCAGGCGGCGATCGGCGGCAAGATCATCGCCCGCGAGACCATCCGCGCGCTGCGCAAGGACGTCACCGCCAAATGCTACGGCGGCGACGCCACCCGCAAGCGCAAGCTGCTGGAGAAGCAGAAGGCGGGCAAGAAGAAGATGCGCCAGTTCGGCAAGGTCGACATCCCGCAGGAGGCGTTCATCGCGGCGCTGAAGATGGATTCGTGAAAGGTCAGTGGCCGGCGTTTCTCTTCGCGAATTCTGCTTCGATTCGCGATAGCACCTCCGTCAACGCGCATCCTTGTCCCGGCAATCCAATATGAGGAAATTCCTCGGCTACATCGTAACACCGGCATTGGCCGAATTCAGGCGAACTGGTGAAATACACGCACAACCACAGCCGCTCAAATAGGCTTGCCTCTCCGGCGTTCGATTCGCGTCCGCTGCGGCGCCGAAAAACCTCCCACGCGTGACGTAGGCTCGACTTGCTCTCGCTATCTTGCGCCGCTTCGTTTGGAACAAAGACAAGCGCTGTCAACACCGCGAAGGGTTGTCGCCGATGATAATCCTGCGCCTCCGCCCTGAGCTCGCCGTCGAGACGCTTGACGTTCTTCGTGAAGCGCCCCGTCGCCTCGTCGCGGAAATTCAGAGTTTTGATTGAAACTCCCAAGCCGAGGCCGATCTGCGGGTTCGAGTAGTTCACATCCAATTTCTTCAGCCCGCTGGCCGATCCGGATTTGGATTCGTGTTTCCCGCCGAGTTCGTCTGGGAGGATGCCGCGGAATCGGGGCCTGAGGCCGTCGGCGATCTTCTGCGCGAGGGCGGTAGAAAGGCGCTGGGCGTACGCGCGCTTAACAGCGCGGCCGAACTCTATGTACTTGCGATATTCGGGCGGGATGTCGAGGCTGTGAACGAACTCTGCAACTTTCACGTTCAGCGATTGAATAAGCGCGCGATCTCCGGCAAATCGGAGTTCGGAACCGATGCTGTCGAACTCACGCGAAGTGGGCACCTTGCTCGGCATGGTCAACCGACCCCCAAGTTTCGCGCTAGTCGGCGCAGCAACCGCGGAGTGTCCTCGGCCTGGCATTCCCACACCGTGATCACTCGAAACCCGATCGAACGCAGCTTTCGAGCGTTGCGTCGGTCTCTCTTCTCATTGGCGCTAAACTTGTCGAGCCAAAAACGCTGATTCCGAGTTGGAATTGTTGCCCGCTCGCAATTCCTGTGTCTGTGCCAAAAGCAGCCGTGGACAAACAGCGCCCAACGGCGTGATTTGTTCGCAAAGTCCGGGGAACCCGGAAGCGTTCTGACGTTTCGACGATATCTCAGTCCAAGTTCGCGAAGCAGCGCCGCGGCGTCTTGCTCCGGCTTCGTGCCGTGCTGGCGCACCCGCCGCATTAATTCGGAGCGGGACGGGTCGGTCGGGCGCTTGTAGCGAACGGATCTCATTCCGCGGCCAGCAAGCGCTTGCCGACGAATTGATCGATCGCGCGGACGTGGGCAAGATGCGCGCGCACTCTGTCCTTGAATCCCGGCGCGAAGCGCAGCGAGCTCCTTTCGATCCGAGACAAGAAACCTGCCGTCGCTCGGGCCGACAGTAGACTTGGTTCGTAACTCAGGAACTCGTGCAACGGAAGGCGGCGTCGCCAAGTTGGGAAGTCCGAAATCCGCACTTCGAGCCGTTTGCCGCTGTCGAGCCGCGCGGCGCGCGGCCATGCGTCAACGACCAGTGTAGAGCCGTCTCTCGATCGGTCGTAGGTTCCTGGCCGCTCAAGCCGTTTCCCGATCCACGCTGCAACCGGCCTCGAAACGGCATTGCCGACGAGCGACCAGCGAAAAGAAGCGCGGCCAACTCGCTCGGCCGGATCGGTCCAATTCGCTCGAAACCCTTGAAGTCGTTCCGCGTCTCGAATGTCGGGAGTGACGATCTCTCCAGATGGCATCATGATTGCCGGCGGAGACGGAATGCCTACGGTCGAGCCATTCTTGAGTGTCGGAACGCAATCACGCCCCCAGCCAAGGCCACGGGTGCCTTCTGTCCAATAGAAGCCGTGCGCATGGGAGTCCAGCGTCGTGTCGAATCGCGCGGGTTGGGCTTCATCGACGAACAGCACGTCCGCTGGATCACCATCGAGGCTGGCGAGCAGAAACACGCGCTCGCGCCGTTGTGGAAGGAATGAAAGCGAATTGACGACGCGATAGGCCCATCGATAACCGCGCTCCTCGAGCCCTAAAACAAGGCGACTCATCGCGCTGCCTCGGTCGAGGCGGAGCATGAACGAGACATTTTCGAGAAGGACCCATTCGGGTCGCCCACAATCGATCAAGCGGAAGACGTGACCGACCAAGCCCGACTTCGGTCCGGTAATTCCTTCGGTTCGCCCTGCTTGGCTCAGGTCCTGACAAGGAAAACCGGCCGTCAGAAGATCGATCGCCGGCAATGACTTTAGCTCGCCTACGTCCCCCGCATTCGGAACGCCAGGGAAGCGCGCGGCAAGGACCGCAGCGGCGGGCGCCCAAATCTCTGAAAACAAAACAGTATTGTGCCCGGCCTCGTGGAGCCCGAGTTCCAGTCCGCCGATCCCTGCGAAAAGCCCCGCAACCCGCATCGTTCAACCCTTCGGTCGCAGTGTTCCCGAATCGTTCGCAAATGACAAGATAGTCCGAGCAATTTCACGGGAAAATCGCTCAACGTGCGATTGCTTCGGTTCGGGGGCGGCCGGCGGGAGATTCCTCGCGAAACCATCCGCGCGCTGCGCAAGGACGGCGCTCGCGAACGCCGCGCGCCTTGAAAGTTACGCCGGCTCAGCGCCCGTAAAGGCCGATCAGCGTCGCCTTGGCCAATGTGTGGAGCTTCAGGGCGCGGCCGACGGCGGCCGCCGAGGCGCGCTCGTCCGCGTCGAGCTTGTCGACGTCCACGGCGTAGACGGTGAATTGGTAACGGTGCGGCTTGTCGCCCTTGGGCGGGCAGGGGCCGCCGTAGCCGGGGGCGCCGAAATCGCTGCGGCTCTGCGTCGCGCCCTTGGGCGCCGCGGCGCCGCGGGGATCGCCCGCGCCCTTCGGCAGGCTGGAAACGTCGGCCGGAATATTGAAGATCGCCCAGTGCCAAAAGCCGCCTCCGGGCGCGTCGGGATCGAAGAGGGTGAGCGCGAAGCTCTTCGCGTCCGCCGGCGCGCCCGACCAGCTCAACGCCGGCGAAACGTTCTTGCCCGGGCAGCCGAAGGCGTTGAACGCCTGCTCGTCGGAGATGGGCGCGCCGGGCTCGATGTCGGGGCTGGTCAGCGTCATCGCGCGCGCGGCGCCGACGCTGGCCAGGGTGGCCATGGCGACGGAGACGGCCAATGCTTGGGCGATCATCGAAGTCTCCCTCTTCCCGTCGCGTCGCGCCAACGCCGCGGCGCGGCGGCCATTGTCTCGCGCCGCCGCCGCCTGGCAAGCGAAAACCGCCGTCATGCGCCGGCGGTCAACCGACGGGGACGGCGAGCAAGGGCCAACGCGCGTCGTCGACGACCCGTGCGCTGGTGCTGCCGCGCACCGCGTCCAACAGGCCGTGCCGGCCCGCGGTCGGCATCGCGATGATGTCGGCCTGCAGTTCCTCGGCGGTGCGAAGGATCGTCTCGACCACCGGCCCCTCACGCAGGATCATCGGCAGGCCGAGGGGTTCGCCCCGTTCGTCGGTCAGCTCGGGCGCGCGCTCGCCGACATGCAGCAGCTGGAGGCTCGCGTCGCAACCAACCAGTTTGATCATCGCTTCAGCGCGACGGATCGCGAGGATGCTCGGCAAATCGGCGTCGATCGGCATGAGAACATTCTTCAACGCGAGGGCGCCGGTGTCGAAGTCGATGAATCCCCTGGCGCCTTCGCGCAAGAACAGACTCATGGTGCGCAGCTGGCGCAACACGCTCTGGTGGACGGGCGCGTCGAGCCAACGGGTCAGCGCCTTGTGCTGGTAGGTGGCGAGCACGACGATGTTCCATGGCCGATCTTCGAGAAACTGCAGAATCCCGGTGCGGGCGTTGCGGGCGACGACGCTCGCACTCGACACCTGCACGTCGAGTTCCGACTCCCAGCGATCGTACGGCGTGTCCTCGGCCAGCTTCTTCCAGCGCACGAGAAGGTCGCGGACATGGCGAAGCCCCAGCGTCTGCGCGAAGTAAGCTTCGCTTTCGTCTCTGACCTGGAGCAGGCACAAGTGGGATTTCGACGCCAGCGTCATCGCCACGGCGTGCGCGAACGCCGAGGCGTCGCCGGGGGCAAAGTCGGTCGGATGGACGATCGTCGTGCGCGTCGCGTTTGCTGAATCCATCGTGTCGGCTGCCTCTGACTCCCCCTCCTGCGAGGGATCGCCCCTTAGCGCACTCTACTGCGCCGTGGTTGAGCGGGGCTGGATTGTCACGAAAGCGTGGTCATGGGTATGGACGGCGATACGCGGCGTCGGCCGGTCGAGAAAGGCCTCGAGACGACGCGTCGAGGCGCGGGGCTCCTATTCCGGGGAAACGATGAGGGAAATAGCGGGGCTCTTGACGTCGCTGAGCTGGATCGTCAGCGGCTTGGCCGCGAGCGGAAATTTGACGCTGCGGCGCAGGCCCGGGCAGTTCGGCGCGCCGCTGACGGCGACGGGCCTGACGAAACGCCCGTCCTGGACGACGTCGATCCAAGCCGACTCGGAGACGCTGACCTTGAACGTCGCGGCCGCGGCCGGGGCGTCGAGCCTGACCGCGCCGGCGTAGCTCGGCGAGGCCTTTGGCGCCCTTTCCGGCGCCAGCTCCAGCTTCGCCTCCGCCAGCGGGACGAGACGCACGCTCGCCGCGGCGTCGAAGGCCAGCGTCGCGCCGGTTTCGAGCTGCGCCGTCGACGCCGAGAGCGCCGATCGCTCGTGGGCGAGCGGCCATTTGAACTTGTCGCAGCCGCCCGACTCCCCCGCCTGCGCGAACGCCGGGCAGAAAAGCGCCGCGATCAGCAAGGCGCGCGCGAGCGGGCTCATTCTACGCCCACCATGACGTCCGACGATTTGACGACCGCATAGGCGGCCATGCCTTTGACCAACTTCAGGTCGTCGACGGATTCGTTGGTGATGGAAGCCGTGACGATCGCTCCCTTCACGTCGATGCGCACGTGGGCCGTCGTCGCCCCCTTCTTGACGTCGATCACCGTTCCCTTCAGGACGTTCCGGGCGCTGATCTTCATCGCTCCCTCCTCGATCGTGGCGCGGCTGCGCTTCCGCTCCATGATGATCCCAGCCGGTTCGCGGCGCAAGCGGGGGCGACCCGCGTCGGCCGCCGAAAGTTGCGTCGCCGCCGAGCATCCCTTAAGCCTCCGCCCGCCTCTCGCCCTTCGGACTCGCCATGATCCGCTCCGCCTTGATGACCGTGATGACCAGCGCCGCCATCAAGGCGGGCCGCGGCCTGAAGCGCGATTTCGGCGAAATCGAGCAGTTGCAGGTATCGATGAAGGGGCCAGGCGATTTCGTCAGCCTCGCCGACAAGCGCTCGGAAAAGGTCCTGTTCGAGGAGCTTTCCAAGGCGCGCCCCGGCTACGGCTTCGTGATGGAGGAAGCGGGAAGGGTCGAGGGCGCGGACAAGAGCCACACCTGGCATATCGATCCGCTCGACGCGACCACCAACTTCCTCCATGCGATCCCGATTTTCGCGGTTTCGCTCGCCTTGGAGCGCGAGGGGCAAATCGTCGCCGGCGTCGTCTACAATCCCGCCACCGACGAGCTCTACGTCAGCGAAAAGGGGCAGGGCGCCTTCGGCGGCGCCCACCGTCTGCGGGTCGCGGCGCGCCGCGAGTTGTCGCAGGCGCTGATCGGCTGTGGCGTGCCGCACCTCGGCAAGGCGCCGGAGCATCCGCGCTTCAAGGCGGAGTTGGCGGCGGTGATGGCGCAGGTCGTCAACGTCCGGCGCCTCGGCTGCGCTTCGCTCGACCTCGCCTGCGTCGCCGCGGGGCGGTTCGACGCCTTCTGGGAGCGCGGCCTCAACTCCTGGGACATCGCGGCCGGCGCGCTGCTCATTCGCGAAGCCGGCGGCTACGTCACCGACGCGGACGGGGCGCCAGATTTCCTCCAGACCGGCTCGATCTGCGGCGGCAACGAGACGATGCACCGCGAGCTTCTCGCGCTGCTGCGCGCCGCGCGATGATCGCCGCGGCGCCGAAGAGGCGGGAATTTCGTCTTGACGCGGGTCCCCGGCGGCGGGCAAGCATGTGGAGTCGCTTTGCGATTCGCTCAACCGTCGTGATGGCTCTTCGTTCCTCCTGTCCGGCCGGCGGCGCGCGACGGCCTCGGAAGGCTTGCCAAGCGAAAGCTCGGGGCCGATGAACGCGCTCGCCTTGCTCCTCGGCGGCGACGCGGCCCTGATCGCGCTGAGTCTGCTCGCCATCGTCGCCGCGCGCGCCGAGCGCGGCGACGCTTTCGTTTACGCCGCCGCCTTCGCGCTCTGTTCGCTGCTTTTCGCGGGCGGTCTCGATCATCTGCTCGGCCGCCATGCTCCCGAGGCGCTCACGCTGCCGATCGGCCTGCCGTGGATCGGCGCGAATTTTCGCCTCGACGCGCTGTCGGCGTTCTTTGTCGCGGCGGTCGATCTCGGCGCCGCCGCCGCGAGCCTCTACGCAATCGGCCACGGGCGCCATGAGCGCGATCGCGAGCGGGTGCTGCCGTTTTTCCCGGCGTTTCTGGCCGGCATGAATCTGACGCTGCTCGCCGACGACGCGTACACCTTCCTCGTCGCCTGGGAGTTCATGTCGCTCGCCTCTTGGGCGCTGGTCATGGCCCATCATCGCGAGCCGGGCGCCGCGCACGCGGGCTACGTCTACATCCTGATGGCGAACTTCGGCGCGCTGGCGCTGCTGCTCGCGTTCGCCCTGCTGGCGGGCCCGGCGGGCGCCTATACGTTCGCGGCGATGCGCGCCGGCGTCGTCGCGCCGGGGGCGGCGGGTCTCGTGCTCATTTTGGCGCTGGTCGGCGCGGGGTCGAAGGCCGGCCTGGTCCCGCTCCACGTCTGGCTGCCGCTCGCGCATCCCGCCGCGCCGAGCCACGTCTCCGCGCTGATGAGCGGCGTAATGACGAAAGTCGCGGTCTACGCCTTCGTGCGCGTCGCTTTCGATCTGCTCGGGCCGCCGGCGTGGTGGTGGAGCGTCCTGGCGCTGGCGCTCGGCGGAATCACTGCGGTGATGGGCGTCCTCTATGCGCTGATGCAGCACGACCTCAAGCGCCTGCTCGCCTATCACACCGTGGAGAACATCGGGATCATCTTCATCGGGCTCGGGCTCGCTCTCGCTTTCAAGGCCTTCGACATGCCCTCGGTCGCGGCGCTGGCGCTAACCGCCGGTCTGCTGCACGCGTTCAATCATTCGCTGTTCAAGAGCTTACTGTTCTTCGCGGCCGGCGCGGTGCTGACCGCGACCGGGGAGCGCGACATGGGGCGCCTGGGCGGCCTCATTCATCGCATGCCGCTGACGGCGGGCGTCTTCCTCGTCGGCTGCGTCGCGATCTCGGCGCTGC
>JBEKBD010000098.1:0-17548 GCA_050015575.1 Roseiarcus sp.
TCGCCTCACCTGATCGGCGGCGCGTACTGCAGGCCGCCCTGCGTCCACAGCGCGTTCAGCCCACGGCGGATCTTGATCGGCGAGCCCATCCCCAGGTTGCGCTCGAACGACTCGCCGTAATTGCCCACCGCCTTGATGATGCGGTAGGCCCAGTCTTTGGTCAGCCCCAGGCTCTCGCCGAAGTCGCCCTCCACGCCGAGCAGGCGGCGGATCTCCGGGTTGTCGGATTGCAGCTTGGCGTCGACGTTGGCCTGGGCGACGCCGAGTTCCTCCGCGTCGACCAGCGCATAATGCGTCCATTGGACGATCTCGAACCAGGCGACGTCGTCCTTGCGCACCGCGGGTCCGAGCGGCTCCTTGGAGATGATTTCGGGCAGCACGACGTGATCGTCGGGCGCGGACATTTTCAGCCGCTCGGCGTAGAGGCCGGACGAGTCGGTGGTGTAGGCGTCGCAGCGGCCGGCGTCGTAGGCCTTGACCGCTTCCTCGTCGGTGGCGAACACCACCGCCTCGAATTTCAGGCCATGGCTGCGGAAGAAATCGGCGAGGTTGAGTTCGCTGGTGGTGCCCTGCTGCACGCAGATCGAGGCGCCGTCGAGCTTCAGCGCCGAATCGACGCCGAGCTTCTTGCGCGTCATGAAGGCCTGCCCGTCGTAGTAATTCACGCCGGTGAAGAACATGCCGCCGGCCTCGCGCGACAGAGTCCAGGTGGTGTTGCGCACGAGAACGTCGATCGCGCCCGAGGCCAGGATCGTCGGCCGGTCCTTGGCGTTGACCGGGAGATACTTGACCTTGTTCGGATCGTTGAAGATCGCCGCCGCGAGCGCGCGGCACTCGTCGATGTCGAGGCCCTTGTAGACGCCCTGATCGTCGGGCAGGCCGAAGCCGGCCAATCCCGGATTGACGCCGCACGCCACCGCGCCGCGCGCCTTGACCTGGTCGAGCGTCCCCGCCTCGGCCGCCGCCGCGGCGCCGCCAAGCGCGGCGGCGGCAAGAAACGTCGCCAGCGTCCGCATGCGCAAGCTCCTCTCGTCGATGGCCCGTTCGCCACCATCGCGGAGAAGTCGGGCGTCCGTCAATCGCCGCTTGGCGTCGAGGCCGCGCGAGGGCGGGCCCGCGAGGGAATTCCGCTATGGCGGCTTCGCGGCGGCGGCGAATGCTGCTAGGCTTCGCGCCTCCCGTCCCTCTCCCTCGGCGAACAGACCCCTCATGCGCGCACCTTGGCCTTCGGCGGCTTTTCTCCTCATCGCCACGACGTCCGCTCCGCTCGCGGCGCCGGCCACTTTAGACGGCGCTCAGGCGATCGAACGCGGCTACGCCGAGGCCTTCGGCAAGGCGGCGATCGACAAGGGCGTCGTTTCGGTCGCGCCGGACGGCGACGATTATCTCGTCTCCTGGGATTTGCAAAAGGCGCTCGATCTTGCGGGCTCGCCCGGGGGCGCGCTGCGAATCGGACGCTTTTCCTATCGGCTGATCCCGGCGGGCGAAGGCGCCTGGACGGCGACGGCCGACCGATTTCCCAGCCTCGCCTTCGACGTGCCGACGGACAAGGGCAAGATGACCGGCGCGCTCGATCTGACCGGCTTTCGCCTCGACGCCGCCTATGACGCCGCGCAGGCGAATTTCCTGCGCGCGCTGGTCGCGGTCGACTCGCTCGCCGACAAGTTTCACGTCGCCGGGTCCGATCGCGCCGCCGATTTCGATCTTGCCGAATCCGGCATATCGATCGAGACCCGCGCCAAGACTTCCGACAGCGGCGCGGGCGTCGACGTCGCGATCGCCCACTCGGTCAAGAGCCTGAGCGAGGCCATCCTCGCGCCGCCGCCGAGCGGCCAAGGCGCGCCCGTCGCGGCGACTTACCGCATCGGCGCGATCGCCGGCGGCGCGGCCATTTCGGGGTTGCGCGCTCGCGAGATCGGCGATTGGTGGAAAGAGGTCGTCGCCCACAACGAGGGCGCGGACGCCGCTGTGGAGCTCAATCGGCGGCTGCGGGCGGCGCTGCCGCTGTGGAACGACTTGAAGACCAACGGCGAACTTCATGATCTGGCGCTGCAAACGCCGGTGGCCGAAGCGACGATGAAGACGTTCGCCGAGAAGGTCGGGCTCAGCGGCCTCGCCGCCGACGGCGCCGCGCAAATCGGCGTCACGATCGACGAGCTGAGGTTCAAATCGCCGCTGTTGCCCCCTTGGGCCGACCAGTTGTCGCCGGTCTCGTTCCGTTTCGATCTCAGCCTCGCCGTCAAAGGCCTCGATCAAGCCGCCGAACTGGCCCTCGACGATCCCGCCCTCGACGGCAAGGGCGAGCTATCGCCTCAGACCCCGGACAAGATCGCCGCGGTCCTCGTCGCCGGACGCCCGAAGCTCACGCTGTCGCCCGGCCGGTTGACGACGCCGACGCTCGATCTGACTTTCGAGGGCGAAGCCTCGATCGCAACGGGCGCGCCGAGCGGTCATTTCACTTTCACCGCCGACGGCCTCGACAAGACGATCGCCCTGTTCGAAGAGGTCGCCAAGACCGAACCGGATTTTCAACCGGTCGCGCTCGGCTTGATCTTCGCCAAAGGTCTGGCGACGACCGGCGCCGACGGGCGCCTGGCATGGAAGGTCGACGTCGACGAAGCCGGCGAAGTCTCGGTCAACGGCGCGCCTTTGCCGACGGAGAAGTAGCATCCGCCGCGTTCGAGAGGTTTCGTCGAGCGCGCCGAGCCGGTCGACGCCGCCACGCGTTCCGTCCTGCCTCTCCCCTTGAGGGAATCCCCTGGCGATGACCAAGCTGACCGACGAAGCCAAGAAACGATTGCGCAGCCGCTCGCGCTTGGCGCATCTCGGCCGCGACGCCGAGGCCTCGCAGGGCTTCGTCAACGTTCCGCCGTTTCGCGGCTCGACCGTGCTCTTTCCCGACGTCGCGACGCTCAAGAGCCGCAAGCAGCGCTTCGCCTACGGCACCCACGGCACGCCGACCACCGAGGCCCTCGGCGAAGCCTGGACCGCGATATCCGGCGCGGCGGGAACGGCGCTGGTCCCCTCCGGGCTCGCCGCGATCGTCGTCTCGCTGATGACGGCGCTGAGCGCCGGCGATCATCTGCTGATGACCGACTCGGCCTACCAGCCGGCGCGCCTCTTCTGCGACGCGACGCTGAGGCGGATGGGCGTCGAGACTACGTACTACGATCCGCTGGTCGGCGCGGGAATCGCCGCGCTGATGCGCGCTGACACCAAGGCGGTGTTCGTCGAATCGCCGGGCTCGCAGTCGCTGGAGGTCCAGGACGTTCCGGCCATCGCCGCGGCCGCCCACGCGCGCGGCGCCTGCGTCATCGCCGACAACACCTGGGCGACGCCGCTGTTCTTTTCGCCGCACGCTCATGGCGTCGACATGGCGGTCGAGGCGGGCACCAAATATCTCTCCGGCCATTCGGACCTGCTGCTCGGCCTCGTCTCGGCCAACGCCGAATGGTTTCCTCGCCTGCGAGGGACCGTCGACATGATGGCGATCCCGCCCGGTCCCGGCGACGTCTTTCTCGCCCTGCGCGGCCTGCGCACGATGGAGTTGCGGCTGCGCGAGGCCGAGCGCCAGGCGCTGGCGCTGGCGCTTTGGCTCGCGGGACGCCCCGAAGTCATGCGCGTCATCCATCCCGCCCTTGCCGACCATCCCGGCCACGCGCTCTGGAAGCGCGACTTCGCCGGCTCTTCCGGGTTGTTCAGCGTCGTGTTGCAGCCGACGTCCGAGCGCGCGGTGGCGGCGATGCTCGACGGGCTCGAATTGTTCGGCATGGGCTATTCCTGGGGCGGATACGAGAGCCTCGTCATCCCCTTCGACTGCGCGAAATACCGCACCGCGACGCGCTGGGCGCCGGGAGGGCCGACGCTGCGCTTCTCGGTCGGCCTCGAAGACATCGAGGATCTCGAGGAAGACCTCGATCGCGGCTTCGCCCGCTTGCGCGCCGCGCTCTGAACGGAGCCGCGAAGCGATGCGCGCGTTTCTCATCGACACCGAGACCGCTTCCGACGACGCGGTGGCGATCCTGATGGCGCTCGGAGCGCCCGACGTGCGCGTCCTCGCGCTGACGACGGTCTCCGGCAACGTCGGGCTCGAACAGGCGACGCGCAACGCGCTCCGCGCCGCCGAGATCGTCGGTGCCGACGCTCCCGTGTATAAAGGCGCGGCGGCGCCGCTGGCGCGCGCGCTCGAGACGGGCGCCAAGGCCGACGTCCTGTGGACCACCGACAGCGCCGCGTTCGAGGCTATCGTGATGCGCGCGCTGGCGGGGTAGGCGATGGCGTGGTCGCCGCGAATCTTTGCTGACTATTCCGCGACGGCGTAAATAAATCAGTCCATTGCGAGCGCCGGGGGCACCATGCGGTCAACGGACGACGACAAGACGCTGAATCTCTCCGGCGCTTGGCGGGGCGTGTTCAGCTATCCTAAAAGGTTCGATTCGGTGGCGTTCTCGGCGACCCTCGCGGAAAACGATTCGTGGCTGACGGGCACGACGCAGGAGCCCGGTTCTCGAAGAGAAGAGCGCGATCTCACAATCACCGCGAGCCTCCAAGGCCGTCGGGTTGGAACCTCGGTCACTTGGCTGAAGCTTTACGACCACGCGCCGCACCTTCACTCGGTGCATTACGCAGGCGTCGTCAGCAATGACGGTGACGAGATTCACGGCCATTGGGAGATACCCGGGAGCTGGTCGGGCGCGTTCCTTATGATCCGTGAGGGCGGCGCCGGCGTAGCGCTCACTCGGCGAACGGCCGCGGTCGTCTGATCTGAGGGCGCCTCGAGTCGCCGGTCGCCGCCCTGCCTTGCACCGCCGTGACGGCGCGTCCATCCTGAACGGTCAGCGCGCCCCGGAGATTGTCATGCCGCAGGAAGGAAACCGCCTCGCCGGGCAAACCTCGCCCTATCTCATCCAGCACGCCGGCAATCCCGTGCATTGGCGTCCCTGGGGCGCGGAGGCGCTCGCCGAGGCGAAACGGCGCGATTGTCCGATCCTCCTCTCGGTCGGCTACGCCGCGTGCCATTGGTGCCACGTGATGGCGCACGAATCCTTCGAGGACGTCGAGACCGCCGCGCTGATGAACCGCGCCTTCGTCAGCGTGAAGGTCGACCGCGAGGAGCGGCCCGACATCGATTCCGTTTACATGAGCGCGCTTCATGCGCTGGGCGAGCAAGGCGGCTGGCCGCTGACGATGTTTCTGACGCCGGACGGCGCGCCGATCTATGGGGGCACCTATTGGCCGCCGACGCCGCGATGGGGCCGGCCGTCGTTTCGCCAAGTGTTGGCCGCGGTCGAGGCCGCATGGCGCGACCAGCGCGCCGTGTTGCTGGCGCAAGGCGCCGCGCTCGCCGGCCATCTGGCCGCGCTCGCCGCGCCGCAGCCGGGGCCGGACCTCGGCCCCGACGACCTGACGCGCGCCGCCGAGGCGCTGCTGCGCCTGATCGACCCCATCAACGGCGGCGTCGGCGACGCGCCGAAATTTCCCAACGCGCCGATCTTCCACTTTCTCTGGAGCGAGTTCTTTCGCCGCGGCGACGCGCGTTGCCGCGCCGCGACGCGCGCTCTGCTCGACGCGCTGTGCGCGGGCGGCGTCACCGACCATCTCGGCGGCGGCTTCGCCCGCTATGCGACCGATGCGCGCTGGCGCGTGCCGCACTTCGAGAAGATGCTCTATGACAATGCCCAGATTCTCGAATTGCTGGCGCTCGCCCACGCGGAAACGCCGACGCCGATCTATGCGGCGCGGGCGCGCGAGACCTTCGCCTGGCTGACGCGCGAAATGCGCGTCGAAGGCGCCTTCGCCGCCTCGCAGGACGCCGACTCCGAGGGCGAGGAAGGACGCTTCTACGTCTGGAGCGCGAGCGAGATCGATTCCGTCCTGGGCGACGACGCCGCGGCGTTCAAGGCCGCCTACGACGTGCGGGCGGGCGGCAATTGGGAGGGCCGCAATGTGCTCCGCCGCGCGACGCCGCCAGGCGACGCCAAAGCCGAGGCGCGGCTCGCAGCGTCGCGGGCGCGTCTCTTCGCGGCGCGCGAGAAGCGCGTCCGGCCGGCGCGCGACGACAAGATTCTCGCCGACTGGAACGGCCTGACGATCGCCGCGCTGGCGCGCGCCGCCGCCGCGTTCGCCGCGCCGGAATTTCTCGACGCCGCGCGCGCGGCGTTCGCGTTTATCGCCGAAACGTTGCGCGACGGCGAAGGCCGGCTCGTGCACTCCTGGCGCGCGGGGCGCGTCGGCGCCGCCGGCATGCTCGACGATTACGCGGCGATGGCGCGCGCCGCGCTGGCGCTGTTCGAGGCGACCGGCGAGCCGGAGTATCTCGCCGCCGCGACGCGATGGGCGAAGGCGGCGCAAGAACGCTTCGGCGCCGAGGACGGCGGCTTCTATCTCACCGCGCGCGACGCCGCGGACGCCCTGATCATGCGCCCGCGCCCGCCCCACGACGGCGCGACGCCGTCCGGCGCCTCGCTGATCGCCGAGGTCTTCGTCCGGCTGCATCTGATCACCGACGAGCCGCGCTGGCGCGAGGCCGCCGAGCGCCTCATCCGCGCTGGTTCGGGCGAACGCGACGCGTTGGCGCTGAACCCGCTGCTGCTCGCGGCGGCCGACATGCTGGCGCGCGGGGGCTGCGCGGCGATCGAAGGCCCGCTCGACGATCCCCTAGCGCAAGCCCTCGCGCAAGCCGCGCTTCGCGCGCCGGACCCCGCGCTGGTCGTCCTGCGTCTCGATCGCGCGCGGTGGCCGCGCGGCGCGCCGGGCGGACGGCCGGCGCCGCCCGCCATCCCGGCCGCGATGCTTTGTCGCGGCCGGACCTGCGGGCTGCCGGCGACGAATGTCGAGGATTGGCGGCGAGAGTTGGCGCGGCGCGCCTAACCCTTGCTCCTGGACACGCGTCGCCTTCGCCGTCGAACCCGCCGCGATCACAACCCCGCGACATGGGCGGCGCGCGCATTGTGCGGCGTAGCCGCAAAACCCATTTCGGGCGCTCTGGCGCGATTCTTGTTTAGGCGAAGCCATGGCGAACCCAACGCGCATCGTCGGGATCGACTTCGTGCGGGGCGTTGTCCTCGTCGCGATCATGATCGACCATGTTCCCGGCAACGTTTGGGAACGCCTGACGCCGCGAAATTTCGCGCTTTCCGACAGCGCCGAGGCCTTCGTCTTTCTCTCCGGGCTATCGGTCGGCTTGGCCTATTATCGCAAGGCGCTGACCTCGGGCTTGTCGGCGACGCGCGCCTGTTTTGCCCGCGCAGGCCGCATTTACGGCCTTCACCTCGCCCTTACGATCGGCGCCGTGGCGATTTTCGGCCTGTTGTGGGCGTTGGGGGGCCCCGAGGAGCTGATCGAGGCGCACGGCCGCGCCGTCGTCTTTCACGAGCCGGCGCGCGGCGCGATCGGCGTGGCGCTGCTCAGCCATCAGCTCGGCTATTTCAACATCCTGCCGCTCTACGTCGTCCTCATGGCGTTTTCGCCGCTGATCCTCGTAATGGCGCGGATCCATTGGCTGATGGCGGTTTTCGCGTCGGGCGGCGCCTATTTGGCGGTCAGGCTGCTCGATATTCACCTGCCGAACTGGCCCGAGCCGGGCGGCTGGTTCTTCAATCCGTTCGCCTGGCAGCTCATCTTCACCCTCGGCGTCGTCGCGGCGATCCGCTGGCGCGAGGCGCCCTTGCCGCGTTCGCCCGCCATCCAGGCGGCGTGCCTGATCGTGACGGCGGCGGGCGCGATCGTCGTCACCGACGGGTTGGGCCTTCTTCCCGGCCTGCATGATGCGGTTCTTGCGCGGCTCGACGGCGGCAAACAGAATCTCGGCGCGGCGCGGCTCGTCAACTTTCTCGCCCTGGCCTACGCGGTCGCGACCGCGCCGTTCCTGACGACGCTCGCGCAAACGAAGGTCGGACAGGAATTGCAACGCCTAGGCCGACACAGCCTGGAGGCTTTCGCCGCCGGGTCGTTGCTGAGCGCGCTGGGGCAGGCGGCGACGACGGCCCTCAGAGGCGTTGCGCCCGAAGGCTTGGAGAGGAGCCTCGAGTCGGTGTACATCCTCGCCTGCATCGGCGGACTGTTCGCCCTGGCGAGATATTGGGAATGTCGACCATCGCCTCATCGCGACGGAGTGGGGGCCGTCGCTCGCTATGGAGCGGATATGCGCCGGTGGTTTGCGCGCTCGCCGCGATCGGCGCCGGCTCAGTAGAATCGCGCGCCGCGGCGCCGGGCCCCGTCTGTCCGGCGTCCGCGCCCTCCGTCTTCGTCGACAACGGCGCCGGGGCGCTGCTCGCCGGCCGCCGCGGAGCGCAGCGCCCCTTGCGGTTGTTGGCGATCGGCTCGTCCTCGACGCTCGGCGTCGGCGCTTCCGCGCCGACCAACGCCTATCCCGCGCAACTGGCCCTCGACCTGTCTTCGCAATGGGGCGTCGCCGCCCAAGTGCGCAACGCCGGCGTCGGCGGCGAGACCAGCGGGGCCACGCTGGCGCGGCTGCGCGGCGAATTGGCGCGCGGCGCGCCGGACCTCGTCATTTGGCAGGTCGGCACCAACGACGCCGTCGCGGGCGTCGACGCCGCCGTCTTTCGCGCCAACCTCGAAGCCGGCGTCCTCGCCGCGCGAGCCAAGCGCGTCCCGATCATTCTCGTCGACCCGCAATTCTATCCCGGCATCAAGGACCTCGCCCGTTATCAGCGGTTCGTCGCCGTCATCGCCGACGTCGGCGCTCGCATGCGCGTCCCGGTGTTCTCGCGCTTTGCGATGATGAAGGCTTGGGCGGCCAAATCCGCGACCGGCTTGAGCGCCGCGCTCTCGCCCGACGGCTTTCACATGGACGACCAGGGTTACGCATGTTTCGCCCGCGCTCTGGCCGGCGACATCGCGCAAGAAGGCGAGCCTCTCGGCAGACCGGCGGCGGCGAAAATGTGACGTCGCCCCGCCCCGCTCCTGCTGGGGCGGAAGCGCGCGTCGGCTTCGCTCCTCGCCCCGCCTATGGCGGCGGTCGTCGATGGCCATTGTCCCGCGAACCGACGCGGACGCGGCGCGACGACAGCGCGGCTCGACCCCCCACGCGCGCCTTGACGCGGCCGGCGCGGCCATGGAAAAGACGAGTCCGACCGGAGCCCAGGCGCGATGCGCGTTACGTTGATCGACAACTACGACAGCTTCACCTTCAATCTCGTCCATTATCTCGGCGAGCTCGGCGCCGACGTGTCGGTTTGGCGCAACGACGAGATTTCGGTGGCCGATGCGCTCGGCGGCGAGCCCGACGCGATCGTCCTCTCCCCCGGCCCCTGCACGCCCAACGAAGCGGGAATCTGCCTCGCGCTGGTTCGCCAGGCCAGCGCTTCGACGCCGATCCTCGGCGTCTGCCTCGGCCATCAGGCGATCGGCCAGGCCTTCGGCGGCAAAGTGACGCGCGCGCCCGCGCCGATGCACGGCAAGGTCTCGCGCATTTCGCACAACGCGCGCGGCCTGTTTCGCGGCCTCAACGGCCCCTTCGAGGCGACGCGCTACCATTCGCTGATCATCGAGCGCCGCAGCGCGCCCGAAGAGCTGGAGGTCAGCGCCGAGAGCGACGACGGCCTGATCATGGCGGTCGCGCACCGCGCCTTGCCCGTTTACGGCGTGCAGTTCCATCCCGAGAGCATCGCGAGCGAGCACGGTCACGCCATGCTCGGCAATTTCCTCGAACTCGCGCGCGCTTTCCATCAAGCCAAGACCACCTGAGAAAGAGGCGGGGCATGGAATCCTTCAAGCCGCTGATCGCCAAAGTCGCCGCCGGTTCGCACCTCTCGCGTTCCGAGGCCGCCGGCGCTTTCGATGCGATTCTCTCCGGCGAAGTGACGCCGTCGCAAATGGGCGGTTTTCTGATGGCGCTGCGCGTGCGCGGCGAAACCGTCGAGGAAATCACCGGGGCGGTCAGCGCGATGCGCGCCAAGATGCTGCGGGTGGCCGCGCCCGAGGGGGCGATCGACATCGTCGGCACCGGCGGCGACGGCTCCGGCTCCTACAACGTCTCGACGCTCGCCGCCCTGATCGTCGCCGCCTGCGGCGTGCCGGTCGCCAAGCACGGCAACCGCGCCGCGTCGTCGAAATCGGGCGCGGCCGACACCTTGAGCGCGCTCGGGGTCAAGATCGGCATCGCGCCCGAGGCGGTCGAGCGCTGCATCCGCGAGGCGGGAATCGGCTTCATGATGGCGCCGGCGCATCACGCCGCGATGCGCCATGTCGGCCCGACGCGGGTCGAGCTGGCCACGCGCACCATCTTCAATCTCCTCGGCCCGCTGTCGAATCCGGCGGGCGTCAAGCGGCAATTGATCGGCGTCTTCTCCGCCGCGTGGCTCGAGCCGATGGCGGAGACGCTGCGCAATCTCGGCTCCGAACGGGTGTGGATCACGCACGGCGCCGACGGCCTCGACGAGATGTCGACGACCGGCGTCACCAAGATCGTCGAATTGAAGGACGGCGCCATCCGCGCCTTCGAGGTCGCGCCGGAGAGCGTCGGCCTCGCGCGCGTCGATCTCGCGGCGCTCAGGGGCGGCGACCCCGCGCACAACGCCGCGGCGCTGCGCGCGGCGCTGGAGGGCGCGCGCGGCGCCTATCGCGACATCGCCGCCTTCAACGCCGCCGGAGCGCTGGTGGTGGCGGGCAAGGCGCCTGCGGGCATGAACGACATCCTGCGCAAGATCGAAGCCTACAAGCGGCGCGAGATCACGGAATCGAAGGTTCGCGTGCCGCGCGCGACGCTGGAGCGCGAGATCCGCGACCAGTCGCCGCCGCGCGGCTTCGTCAAGGCGCTCGAGCGGGCGATCGAGGCGGGGCGTTTTGCGCTGATCGCGGAAATCAAGCGGGCGAGCCCGTCGAAGGGCCTCATCCGCGACGATTTCGAGCCGGCGGAGATCGCCCGATGCTATCAGGAGGGCGGAGCGACGTGTCTTTCCGTGATCACCGACGCGCCGTCGTTCCGGGGCGCGCCGCAGCATCTGATGGAGGCGCGCGCGGCCACGCCGCTGCCGATCTTGCGCAAGGATTTCCTGTTCGATCCCTATCAGGTTTACGAGGCGCGCGCTTGGGGCGCCGATTGCATCCTGATCATCATGGCCGCGGTCGACGACGAAACCGCGCGCACGCTGAACAAGACCGCGCACGACCTCGCCCTCGACGTGCTGATCGAGACCCACGACGAGCGTGAACTCGAACGCGCGCTGGCGCTGGAGGCCCGGCTCATCGGCGTCAACAACCGCGACCTGCGCACCTTCGAGACTTCGCTGGCCGTCTGCGAACGGCTCATGCCGCTCGTCCCCCCGGACCGAATCGTCGTCGCGGAAAGCGGCATCGGCGGCCATGGCGATTGCCGTCGTCTCGCCGACGCCGGCGTCAACGCTTTCCTCGTCGGGGAGACGCTGATGCGCCAGAAGGACCTGACGAGCGCGACTCGGACGCTGCTGACGGGCGCGAACGGCTGAACCGAGGCCTCGCCAATTCCAGCGCCGCCGCCGCGCCGGGGGGAATTTGACGCCGGCTGGCAAATCGGCGAGAAGCGCCGAGCGAGCCCCGTCCGATGAAGGCGCCGGGCCGACGGCGTCCGTCGCAAGACGGCGGCGGACCGTAAACCAACGCCGCCCCGTCCTCGGGCCGCGCCGAGGAAACGTGAATTGTCCAAGGAGAACGCCCCGATGATGAAGACTTTTGTGTTTCTTGCCGCCGCCTGCGCCGGTCTCGCGGCGTTGTCGGCGCCCTCGATGGCGGCGGACCCCGCCTTCTGCGCGCAGTACGCCCAACAGGCTGTCCACGAGGTCGACGTGAACATGTCGATTCCCGGATGCTTCAACGGTTTCAATGCACGCTGGCACCGCAACTACGGCAACCATTACAACTGGTGCCTCGGCGTCTCCTACGAACAGGCCAACGCGGAGCGCGAATATCGCCGCGCGCGCCTCAGCGAGTGCCGCGCCCACGCCGGCATGTGAAGGCGTTCGTCGCCCTCTCGCCTATGGCGCCGCCCGAGCTCTCGCCAACGCGAGGGCTCGGCCGGCCGCGTCCATCGACGCCGCGGCGCCGACGAGCGGCAGGAGAAAGGTCGGCTCAGCGGGCCGGCTCGGCGTCGGGCAAGTCGAAATCGGGCGGCGGCGCGCCGGCGAACAGACGCGGCGCCGGCGGCGGCGGCGCGAAGCCCGCGGCGAGGCCGCGCGTCTTCGGCTCCGCGGCGGACGCCGCGAGCGGCCCGTCGCCGCGTGCGCTCAAGTAAGCGATGGCGACTTCCCGATCGTCGTCGCTCGCCGCGGCCATGTCCTTGGCGAGGAGATCGCGAATCCAATCGTCCTTGGCGCCTTGCGCGCCGTTCTTGGCGAGGGTCAGCCACATAAGGCCGCGGGCCCTTTGGCGCGGCACGCCTTCGCCCAGGAACAGCAAGTGCCCGAGCAGCGCCTGCGCGGGATGATGGCCCTTGTCGGCGGCCAGCGCCAGCCAGCGCGCGGCGCGCATATTGTTGCGCGCCAAGCCCGCCGCGCCGTCCATATACATCCGCGCGAGATTGTATTGAGCGTCCGAATCGCCGAAATTGGTCGCCGCGTATTGGAACATTTCCAGCGCGCGATCCGGATCCGCCTTGATTTCGCTGTTGGGAATGCCGTTGAGGCAATAGACGCCGATCGAAACGAAGGCGTTTGCGATCGCCGCAATGTCGGGACGGTCGGGATCGTCTTCGTTGTAGCTTTCGACCAGCCGCTCGAAATATTCGTAGGCCTTGGCGTCGTCGCGCGGCACGCCCTCGCCGCGGGCGTACATGCTGCCGAGCTTCCACTGCGCGAGGGCTTCGCCGCCGTCGGCGGCGTAGGTTAGAGCCTCGACCGAGGATTGCGGGTCGCCCGCCGCCAGATCGTGGACGCCGGCCTGCAACGCCTGCTGCGCGCTGGTGAAGGTCTGCACGACGATCTTGCCGGAGCTGCTGGTCTTGGCGCTGTCGAGGGCGAAAGCGGCGTGCGGCGCGGCGCCGACCATCGCCAGCGCCAAGGCGAGGACGCCCATCGCTTGCGTCGACGCGACTTTCCGTCCCACGCGGGCTGCTCGAATCCTGGCGTAAACCAACGCGCGCATCCAGACCCCGACTTCGCCCGCCCGCCCGACGCTGCGATCCCCTCGGCCGCCTCGCCTCGAGGCCTTATCCCTCGCCGCACCGGCAGGGGATGGAAATAGCGCGGGGTTTATGGCGCAATCGCGGCGCGATCCGGT
Source organism: Roseiarcus sp. (assembly GCA_050015575.1). Classification (GTDB taxonomy): domain Bacteria; phylum Pseudomonadota; class Alphaproteobacteria; order Rhizobiales; family Beijerinckiaceae; genus Roseiarcus. The sequence continues at coordinate 13,213 of JBEKBD010000098.1, forward strand.
TGAAATCTCGGCGGATTCCACTTGGTTGGCGGATGTTGCGCAATTGCAACGTTCGTGGTTAAGGCGAGCGCCTCGTCGGTCAGATCCTGCCGAGCCGTTCGCGCGCCGCCTCCATCTTGGCGATGCGCGCGAGCGCCGCGGTGCGCCGCTCGTGGTTCTCGACCACGATCTCCTCCGGCGCGCGCGCGACGAAATCGGCGTTGCCGAGCTTGGCGTCGACTTTGGCGACCTCGCCTTGCTCCTTGGCGATCTCCTTGGCCAGCCGCGCCTGCTCCGCCGCGACGTCGAGAATGCCCGCCACCGGCAGCGCCGCGAGCGCGCCGCGCACGACGATTTGCAGCGAGCCGCCAGGGGCTGCGTCGGCGAGGACGACATCGGCGACGCGCGCCAGACGCTTGATCGTTTCCGCCCACCGGCGCGCGTGCCCCGCGATCGAAGCGCTGGCCTGGACCAGCGTCAGCGGCGGCAGCGCGGCGGGCGGGACGCCCATCTCCGAGCGCACCGAACGAATCTCGCCGATGAGGTCGACGACCCAGCCGAGTTCGTCCTCCGCCGCCTTGTCGACGGGAAAATCGGCGCTTGGCCACGGCCCGAGCGCGAGGACCCCCGCCCGCGGCGGCCCCGCCTCGCCCTTGATCGCCCACAGCTCCTCGGTGAGGAAAGGCATGAAGGGGTGCAGCAGAGCGATGGCGCAGTCCAGGACGTAGGCGATCGTCGCCCGGGTCTCCGCCCTCGCCGGCCCGTCCTCGCCGCCCTGCAGCACCGGTTTGGCGAGCTCCAGGCACCAGTCGCAGAACACGCTCCAGACGAAGCGGTAGGCCGCGTTGGCCGCGTCGTTGAAACGGTAGGATTCGATCGCGGCGCTGGCCTCGGCGACCGCCTTGGCCGCCTCGCCGAGAATCCAGCGGTTGAGCGGCTCGCGCGTCGACTTGGGGTCGAAGCCGGCGACGCGCTCGCAACCGTTGATCTCGGCGAAGCGCGAGGCGTTCCACAGCTTGGTGGCGAAGTTCCGGTAGCCCTCGACGCGGCTTTCCGACAGCTTGATGTCCCGCCCCTGCGCGGCCATGGCGGCGAGGGTGAAGCGCAGCGAGTCGGCGCCGAAGCGGTCGATCAGTTCGAGGGGGTCGATGACGTTCCCCTTCGACTTCGACATCTTCGCGCCCTTCTCGTCGCGGACGAGCGCGTGGATGTAGACGTCGCGGAACGGGACTTCATGGCGAAAGTGAAGGCCCATCATCATCATCCGGGCGACCCAGAAGAAAATGATGTCGAATCCGGTGACGAGGACGTTGGTGGGATAGAAGCGCTTCAGCTCCGGCGTCGCCTCGGGCCAGCCCAGCGTCGAGAACGGCCACAGGGCGGAGGAGAACCAGGTGTCGAGAACGTCGGGGTCGCGGGGGAACGTCTCCCGCAGGCGTCCCGGTTCGCCGGCCAGCTTGTCCGCTTCGGAACGCGTCAAAGCGCCGCGCTCGACGCCGTCGGCCAGCGCAGCGGCGAAAGCCGCCTCTTCGCTCTCCTCGACGTAGACCTCGCCCCAGGGCGCATACCAAGCCGGAATTTGATGGCCCCACCACAGTTGTCGCGAAACGCACCAGGGCTGAATGTTCTCCAGCCACTCGAAATAGGTTTTCTCCCAGTTCTTCGGGATGAACGCGGTCTTGCCCTCGCGCACCGCGGCGAGCGCCGGCTGAGCCAGCGTCTTGGCGTCGACGTACCATTGGTCGGTGAGCCAAGGTTCGATGACGGCGTTGGAGCGATCGCCGTGGGGAACCGTGTGCGCGTGGGGCTCGATTTTTTGCAACCGCCCCTCGGCGGCCATCAGCGCGACGATGCGCTGGCGCGCCTCGAAGCGGTCGACGCCGTCGAGCGCGGCGATCAGCCGCGCCAGTTCGTGATCGCCGGCCTCGAGGCCGTCGAAAAACTCCAGGTTGCCTTTCAGCCAAACGCGAGCTTCGCCGTCCAAGATATTGATCGGACGCGCGCCTTCGGCTTCGTGACGACGGCCGACCTCGAAATCGTTGAAGTCGTGCGCCGGGGTGATCTTGACCGCGCCGGTGCCCTTCTCCGGATCGGAATAGGAGTCGGCGAGGATCCGCATCAACCGCCCGACCAGCGGCAGGCGAACGTTCTTGCCGACCAGACGCTGAAAGCGCGGATCGTCGGGGTGCACGGCGACCGCGCTGTCGCCGAGCATCGTCTCCGGCCGCGTCGTCGCCACCGTCACGGCTTCGCCCGTCTCCTCGCCCTTTGCGTCGACCACCGGATAATCAAAGTAATAGAGAAGGCCGTTGGGATTCTTGGCGAGCGCCTTGGCGAACGCGGCGTCGTCGAGCGGCGCGCCGTCGGCGCGCGACCATTTGAACGACCCCTTGCACTCGACCTGAACGACCTCGAGGTCGGAAATCGCGGTCTGGAACTTGGGGTCCCAGTTGACCAGGCGTTTGGCCTTGTAAACGAGCCCCTCGCGGTGGAGCTGCACGAACACCTTGGCGACCGCCTTCGACAGGCCTTCGTCGAGGGTGAAGCGCTCGCGGCTCCAGTCGCACGAGGCGCCCAGCCGCTTGAGCTGGCCGACGATGGCGCCGCCCGACTCGGCCTTCCACTCCCACACCCGCGCGACGAACGCTTCGCGCCCCAGCGCGCGACGGTGCTCCTGGCGCTCCATCAACTTGCGCTCGACCACCATCTGCGTGGCGATCCCCGCGTGGTCGGTGCCGGGCTGCCAGAGCACGTCCCTGCCGTTCATGCGGTGGTAGCGACACAGAATGTCCTGCAGCGTGTTGTTGAGCGCGTGGCCCATGTGCAGGGCGCCGGTGACGTTGGGCGGCGGAATGACGACGCAAAAGGGTTCCGCGCCCGCGCGCTCGGCGCGGCCGGCGCGGAAGGCGCCCTCCGCTTCCCAGCGCTCGGCGACGCGCTTTTCGACTTCGGCGGCTTGGAACGACTTTTCCATCATCTGGCGGCGACCGGTGCGGCTGTGGCCGAGCGCGGCGCAACGAGGGCCCGGCGGGTTGAAAAAGCGGCGCGCCGCCGGACGAACGCGAAAAACGCTGGTCCGTCCGAGGGAAGCGCAACAGCTCGGCTGCTTAATGCCAGCCCGGCGGCGAATGTCAACGCGCGAAGAGCCGCGCTTGGCGACGGCGACCTAGCGTAGGCCAGGCGAGCGCCGTACCAGGTCGTCCCCGCCCCGCCGACCTCGTCGTTTACGGCGCCGCGAAGGGGTCCTTGAGGTCCCGGTCAAGGCCGCGCTTGAACCGGCCCCGCTTTCGTGACGCTCGCCCAAAGAAGGAAATCGCGCGCTTCTCGACTAGGAACAAGCCTTCTTGGGCAACGAGACGCCAACGAGGACCTGCCCGATCTCCTCTTTCGCCGCGCCCGCTTTGAAATCGTCCGGGGAGAAATATCCGCCCTTGACCAATCCCATAAGCGCCGCATCGATTTCTTGGTCCTGCGACCCGCCCCAAGACTGTGCTTCGCGGTCCGCCTCGGCGATTTTCTCTCGATCCTTCGGAGAGGCGTTCGCAATGGCGTCGGAACTCATATTGGCGCGACCGCTTACATAGAGTTTGGCCCGCGCTCGCTGGCCGTAATAGAATTCAATCGCGCCGACGACGGTCGTTCGGGTTCCAGAATCACACATATGGAAGCGACTCAAAATGACGGAGCAAATCGTAAGCGCCGAGATCGTCCTGTGATCGAGAGCTCGCAGGCCTGGTTTCCGGATAGCCTCGGTATCCGCGTTCCTTGACCGCAAGCAACTGGGCATGTCTTCGACGGCCGTCGCGGGCTTGACTAGCCCTGCTTCATCCGTCGCGCCGCCCGGAGGATCGACGGAGTCGCTCAGCGTCGCAACCTGATCGGCGTTTTGGGTCGCGAATAAGCTCGCAATCCCGCCATTCCTAGTTAGACTGCCCGCGACCGCCCCGGCGATCAAGCCAAGAAGCACCATCAAGACGGCGGCGGTTCTGGACATCGGCGAGCCACTCCGGTCGACAAACGATCGCTCGGAGATGCTAAAATTGCATTACGGGATTGTCGCGTTCGACTAAGAACCGCCGTTCGCCGGCCACGAGACGACGGCCATAACCGACCACGTCGCCGCGGTGCGCCGCCTGACGCCTCCTACTCACAGAGGGTCGCTCGAAAGCTGCTGCGTCCTCAGCGTTCGCCTCGCGCCACGCGCTGGATTTCGGCGCGCACCAGCCGCTCCACCAGGCTCGGCAGGTGCTCGTCGAGCCAGGCCTTGAGCATCGGGCGCAGGATTTCGCGCGTCGCGTTCTCGGCCAGCTCCGCGCTCTGCAGCGCCAGATTCGCCGACAATGAGTCGAACGCGGCC
>JBEKBD010000099.1:0-10509 GCA_050015575.1 Roseiarcus sp.
AGCGTCGGCGAGACGGTGATCAAGGGCAACGCCCGCAAGGTCCGCCGCCTCGCCAAGGGCGAGGTCATCGCCGGCTTCGCCGGTTCGACCGCCGACGCGCTGACCCTGTTCGAGCGCCTGGAGGGCAAGCTCGAACAATACCCGGGACAATTGCCGCGCGCCTGCGTCGAACTCGGCAAGGATTGGCGCATGGACCGCTATCTGCGCCGGCTCGAGGCGATGCTGCTGGTCGCCGACAAGAGCGTCGGCTTCGTGTTGAGCGGCTCGGGCGACGTGCTGGAGCCCGAAGGCGACGAGCACGGCTCGGCGATCGCGATCGGCTCCGGCGGCAATTACGCGCTCGCCGCCGCGCGGGCGCTGCTGCCGATGGAATTGCCGGCCGAGGACGTCGTGCGCCGGGCGATGGACATCGCCGCGGCGATCTGCGTCTACACCAACGCCAATCTCGTCCTCGAGAGCCTTGTGACCTCATGAGCGAATTCTCGCCGCGCGAGATCGTTTCCGAACTCGATCGCTACATCGTCGGGCAGACGGCCGCCAAGCGCGCCGTCGCCGTCGCTCTGCGCAATCGCTGGCGCCGTCTGCGCCTGGTCTCGCCGATGCGCGAGGAGGTCATGCCCAAGAACATCCTGATGATCGGGCCGACCGGCTGCGGCAAGACCGAGATCGCGCGGCGCCTGGCCAGGCTCGCCGGCGCGCCGTTCCTCAAGGTCGAGGCGACCAAGTTCACCGAAGTCGGCTACGTCGGGCGCGACGTCGAGCAGATCGTGCGCGATCTCATCGAAATCGGGATCACGCTGGTCAAGCAGCGCAAGCGCAAGGACATCGAAGCCAAGGCGGAGCTCGCCGCCGAGGAGCGGATGCTCGACGCGCTGGTCGGCGCCAGTTCTTCCGCCGCGACGCGCGACGCCTTCCGGAAAAAATTGCGCGCCGGCGAACTCGACGACAAGGAGGTCGAGGTCGAGCTGCCGCAGGGCGGCGGCGGCATGCCGATGTTCGAACTGCCGAACCTGCCGGGCGCCTCGGTCGGCGCGATCAACCTCGGCGACATTTTCGGCAAGGGCTTCGGCCCGCGCACGAAGCCTAAGCGCATGAGCGTCGCCGAGGCGCACGCGCCGCTGGTCGCCGCGGAGGCGGAAAAGCTGCTCGACCAGGATCAGGTGGTGCGCGAGGCGATCCACGAAGTGGAGAGCAACGGCATCGTCTTCCTCGACGAGATCGACAAGATCTGCGCCCGCGAGGGGCGCGGCGGCGCCGACGTTTCGCGCGAGGGCGTGCAGCGCGACCTGCTGCCGCTGATCGAGGGCACCAGCGTCCCCACCAAGCACGGCTCGGTCAACACCGACCACATCTTGTTCATCGCCTCGGGCTCCTTCCACGTTTCGCGGCCCTCCGACCTGCTGCCCGAGCTGCAGGGGCGCTTGCCGATCCGCGTCGAACTCGCTTCGCTCACCGAAAACGATTTCAAGCGCATCCTCACCGAGCCCGAGGCCAGCCTGATCAAGCAATATTCGGCGCTGATGGGCGCCGAGGGGGTGACGCTGACTTTTTCCGACGACGCGATCGCGGCGATCGCGCGCGTCGCCGCCAAGGTCAACGCCAGCGTCGAGAACATTGGCGCGCGGCGCCTGCAGACGGTGATGGAGCGGGTGCTCGACGAAGTCAGCTTCACCGCCCCCGACCGCTCCGGCGAGACCATCGCCATCGACGCCGCCTATGTCGAGGCGCACGTCGGCGATTTGGCGGACAACGCCGACCTGAGCCGGTTCATTCTGTAGGGCGTTTCCGCGTTTAGGCGGGAGCGACCCCCTCTCCCCGCTTGCGCCCGCCAAACGCTTCGCGTTTGCGGGGAGAGGCAGGGTGAGGGGCCAGGCGATGAGCCGCGACGGATCGCGAAGAGCCCATCCGTGTCCCGGCCCAGAGAATTTCAACGGCTTGGGCGCCTTTTTCGGTCCCGTTCGCGAGGCCGCGCGCCGTCAAGGCGGGCGGCGGGAAGCACGGCCTATGCCGATTATCCCGGCGTCAGATAAAGAGGGAAATAGTAATGCGTAACGCCAGTCACGGTTTAGTTTGTGTCAATTTTGCGTCTGCCCAGGAGGTGCCAACCTCCGCAAAAATTCCTCAAAGATGACTCTGTCTGTTAAAAAAATCATCGGGTACCAAATTAGTGGAGAGTTGCGCAAAAGGTTATCATGTAGCGATAATGCCATTTCAGGTGCAAATCGTGGTTCTCTTGCTAATTCGGCAAGCGTTTTTTTGAAACTGTTTTCCGTTTGGTCCACGTTGCTATACATATGACGCCATGCTTTGTTGGTGCGGTCGTTGACGACGCGCCACCAGACCACCAAGGATGCCAATAGAGCTATGATACTAAAAGGCATAGCGATTAGGCTTCCAATAGATGGGAAAAAGACATTGAAAACGACGGACACTAGTAATGAAAGCGCGACGGCTCCGCCAAGGGTAATCGCAATCGATTTCATTGCGATCTGATTCAGAGTTCTTGGATATGCGTCAAAGAGTTTTGACCTCTCTTCACTCGCACGCCTCACAAATTCAACCATTGCATTCACATAATCATCCTGCTGACCGATCGTCGGTAATTTACTGACTTCCGAGGTATGTTGGTTGCAGTTTTTCTTTTCCTCGGCGTCTTTGGAGTATGCGTCGTCAGGCGAGGTGTACCGTACCGATGCTATGTAGGCGGTATACACCGCGGCCGCCGCAATAACCAGTTGGGTTGCCGCAATGACAATCTGAATTAAAATATTGGTCCATTCACAGCTCATATCTGGTCTCGACCTTGCGGGTGGGTAACTTGGGATTACCGGATTTGCGGGGACAGGATACGCATTGCATCATTGCCGGTGCCAGTTTGGCAGGGAGGGCCTTCGACCTCATTGAAGCCTCTTTCTTCCGTATTTTTGATGCTGTCAATGGCGCGCGTTTCGCGCGCCGCCTCTAGCGGTCGAAGACCATTGACAGCATCAAAACTTCGGAAGTTTATGCTTCCATGAGGTCGACGGCTTGGTGTGTGACGGCGAGGGGCGGGCGGCTGCAGCCGCGAAAGTTTGGAGCCTCCTGTCGGATCGCGGAATTGTGCAATTCATAGCCTGTGCCCGTAATCCGGCCCCGTAATCCTGTAGTCCCGTCCCCGTAGTCCCCGGTTCGTATCTCCTGGGTATGGTCATGCGCTTACGAACGCTTTGCCTTGTGCGCGTCAATCGCGTTCTCGATTGATCTCAGGTGCTCCATGAGGCGCGCGTCTGCAACAGGATCGCGAGGTGGTGGCGGCTCATTGGCTCCAATTCGCCACTTAGGCATGAAACGGTCGTAGGCTCGGGTGATGGCGTTATCCATTTCGATTGGTGGGTAGTCCGCGTACGTCATTGAGCCAAGGCGTTTTTGCTCAGGTGCCATGGCATCGTAGTATTCCGCCAACTCGCGCAAAGCGGTCTTCAATTCGGCAAAGGGGATGAAAATTTGCCAGTCCTCAGCAAGTGCCGGATAAACCTGCGTGTGCAGATTGTCGTTACTAGAGAAGACACGCGCGAAGGGAAGGTAGTCGAAATATTCCATGTCAATTTGATTCGATGAACGCGTCGTGATCACCTGGTGCGCGACAGCGATATAAAAGAAATAGCGAACCTTCGCGATATGCGCGATGTACGGAGCAAACTTGATCGCCGGCGGTCGGCCGACCCTCTTCCACGTCTCTAAGACCCCCCGCTTCACGGTCTCAGGTGCCTTGATGATTTCGAGCCAGTACGAAAGGTTTGCAAAATTTCGATCAGGGCGGAAAAGTGCGTTGTCAACGAGGCGGCGCACGTCGGCCGGCGTACGCACCTCCTTATTGCGAACAGAGCTATTGAGCCGAACGATCTTTTCCAGATCAATGCTCGCTAGGCGGCTCCGCCAGACCTGCGCAAACTCGTGTTCCATAGCTTCGAAGTTGCCTTCTTTCCACCGAGCCAGAACACGCTGCATGGGAGTCTGGTCGAAGAACGCGCCACGAGTTCCGTCCGCCATTCGGACCTCTTCAGTGTCGAGGACCGGTCGGCCATCCATCTCGAACCGTTTGCCGAGAAGCTCGTCGCGGAGCAGCATCTGCGAGTCTTTGTTCAGAAAGACGAATGCCGAGTCCACTTTGCCCGACATCATCTTCACGTCGCCTTCGCCCGATGCGGTGCTGAAGCCCTTCTCTTTTTTCAAGTCACCAAGAACTTCGGAGAAAAATACCGGCGGCAGATTTACCCGCAGATGGTGCAACAACCATTTGGCCTCACGTGCCGTGAGCCCTTGGAGGACTGACTTGTCGATCAGGATCGAAAAAAACCCAGGCATGTGTATCGCAGTTAAAATAGCGTGTACCGTCGCTTATTCGTGGTCTCGATAGGTCGTCACTGCGAAAGGCGCGTTGTCGTTTGCTTACGGTGTTTACGGGCGCTTACGGGGACACCATACACATTACCCGATTTCAATACCATGCCCGGAACCCCTTGCCCCTACCCACCTCCACAAGCGGGGGGATTTCGGCCTTCACTTCGGATACGGCACTCGCAGCCCCGCTTCGCGCAGGCGGCGGAAGATGTCGAAGGCGATGGCGCTGTGCACGCGATCCGCCGTCACGATGTCGTCGACGAAGCAGATCAACTGGAACTTCAGCGCCCAGTCGCCGAATTCGTGGAGCAGCGCCAGCGGCGCGGGGATCGCCAACACCTGGTCCTGCGCCTTGGCGGCGGCGATCAGCAGTTCGCGCACGACTTCCGGGTCGCTCTCGTAGGCGACGTTGACCTGCACGACGACGCGCGCGGTGCGGTCGGCGTGCATCCAGTTCTTCACCGCGCCGCCGACCAGCGTCGCATTGGGCACGATCAGCGTCGCGCGATCGATCGTCTCGATCTCGGTGGCGCGGGCGTTGATGCGGCGAACGAAGCCCTGCTCGGCGCCGACCTCCACCCAGTCGCCGACGCGGATGCCGCGCTCCCACAGCAGAATCAGGCCGGAGACGAAATTGTTGACGATTCCCTGCAGGCCGAAGCCGATGCCGAGGGACAGCGCGCCGGCGACGATCGCCAGCTTCTGATAGTCGAGGCCGAGCTGCGCGCCGCTCATCAGCAGCGCGATCGTGACGCCGATATAGCCGACGATGGTGCGGATGGAATTGCTGACGCCGGCGTCGAGCCGGGTGTGCGGCAGGTAACGGCCGCCCAGCCAATTCTGGATCGCCCGCGTCGCGACGATGCCGACGACGAACGCCGCCGCGGCGACGACCAGCGAGGAAAGCGAGATCGTCACGCCGCCGATCGTCGTGCCGAAATAGCCGGCGCGCAGCGTCGACGCGAGGTTCTGCGAGAGGCCCCACGGTCCCAGGATCAGCGCGATCGCGGCGACGATGACGGCGAGCCGCGCGAAGCCCTGGACGAGCACGACGATCTGCTCCAGCGCGCCGCGCTGCAGGCCGATCATCGTCATCAGGCCGCGCGCCCAGGCGACGCTCGGGCGCAGCAGCTCCTCGGCGCCCTCCTGAACGATGGCGTCGACCACGTACAGCGTGGCGCCGAGCATGGCGACGAACATCGTCCGATTGACCAGGAAGGCAGCGAAGGCGATGTAGCCGGCGAGCGTCGCGCCGAGGATGAGCGCGACCAGCGCCCAGGCGAAGGTGCGCGCCGGCGCCCAGGAATCGCTGGGCGGCGCGCCGGGCGCAGCGGCGAGGCTCGGCGCCGTGACCTGCCGCAACGTACGCGCCATCAATATCGCCGCCAGGGCGGCGCCGACCGCGCGGCCGGCGACCGCGATATTGAGCGAGGCGACGGCGTCCGCGGCCGGCTCCAGCAGCCGCTCGGCCGCCAGGATCGCCGCTACGGAAAGCCAGAGATGAAACAGACGCGCGCTGACGCGGTCGCCGACGGCGAACAGCCGCCAATCGGCGCGCCCCGGCGCCAGGACTCCGCGGCCGAGCGCGTTGCTGACGATGACGATCCGAAGCCCGTCGAGCAGCGCGTCGAGCCCGCCTTGCAGCCGCGGATCGGAAATGTCGAACAGGTCGAGCGCGTAAGCGAACGCTTCCAGGGCGAGCAAAGGCAGGATGGCGAGCGCCAGGATCGTCCAGGCGGCGGCGACGGCGCGGCGCAGCCGGCTGGGCCGCGCCGCGTCGGAAGCGCGCGCGATCAGGCGCCGCGCGATCGCTTGCAGCAGCGCCCAAATCGTCGCGATCGCCAGCGCCGCCGCGAGCAGGCCGAAGGTCTGCGCCGCGGTGATCCGCGCCGCCAGCCCGTGAAGCCAGTCGCCGGACATGCCCGCGAGCGCGGCGAGGTCGCGCGGCGATTCGCGCGTCACCGCCGTCCACAGCAACGGACTGATCAGGCTCGACGAGCGGGCGAAGGTTTCGCGCGCGAACAGGTCGCGCCGCGCCGCGCTGATTCGCGCGTTGATGTCGTCGATCTCCAGCGCCATCGCGCGCGCCGACCGCACGTCGGCGTCGAGCGCGTCGCGCTCCTTCTTTTCGGCGGCGAGCTCTGCGCTCGCCGAATCGCTGAGCGTCGCGTCCTTGGACTTGGGCGTCAATTCGGCGAGCCGCTTGCTCGCAGCGTCGAGGCGCGGCGCGAGTTCGGCGATCGCCGCCTGCAGCTCGGCGGCGAGCGGATCGCCTTCCTCGCGCAGCCGCGCCAAGTCGGCGTCGGCGAGGTTGTCGGCCTTCAACTGGGTTTCGATGTCGGCGAGCGCGGCGCGGGCGGAATCGAGGGACTGGCGCGCGGCGTCGTCCCCGGCGGCGCGCGCCGGCGCCGCCGCCGCAATCAGCAACGCAAGAAACAGCCATCGAACGGCGCGAAGGACGGGCAAACGGCTCCCCGGGGGATGATTCGGCGGCGCGGCCGCTTCTCTGGCGCCCGACCATGGCCGCCCTGTGGCCGCGGCGGCGAGGCCGAGGCCAAATGAGCGGGTCGTTCACCTTGGGCGGGGAAAAGGGCTGCGTCCGCCGCGCGGGTTTGTTAAAGAAAGCCGCGAAAACGAGGAAAATGTCGTGAACCCGACCCCGCCGACCCCGACGGCCGAGGCGCCTGCGTTCCGAGCGTCCCCGCTCGAAGCCGGCGGGCGCGCGCTCGAACATTTTCTCGCCGCCGGTTTCGCGCGCCTCGAGCCGGCCGTGTTGCAGCCCGCCTCGGTCTTTCTCGACATGTCCGGCGAGGAGATTCGCGGGCGGCTCTACCTCACCAGCGACGCCTCGGGCGCTGAATTGTGCCTGCGCCCCGATTACACCGTGCCGGTGTGCCTGGCCTATCTCGCTTCGCCGGAGGCGGGCCGGCAGGCGCAATACGCCTATCTCGGCCCGGTCTTTCGCGCCCGCGCCGGCCAAAGCGGCGAGATGACCCAGACGGGCCTGGAAAGCTACGGCCGTGCGGACGTCGAGGCCGCGGACGCCGAGATTCTCGCGCTGGCGCTGGAGGCGGCCGAAATCGCCGGGGCGAGGCCGTTGAAGGTTCGTCTCGGCGACGCGCGCCTGTTCGACAGCGCGCTCGCCGCGCTGGCGCTGCCGGACGTGTGGCTGCGCCGGATGCGCCGCGGCCTCGCCCGCGGGCGCGCGCTGGAGACGATCGTCAGCGGCAACGGCGCCGGCGCGCTCGCCCAACCCGGCGTTCTCGCCGCGCTGGAGAGCGCCGATCACGCCGGCGCCAAGGCGCTGGTCGAGGATCTGCTCGCCATCGCCGGCATCACGGCGGTCGGCGGACGCAGCGCCGGCGAAATCGCCGATCGCTTCCTCGAACAGGCGGCGGCGCGCTCGCAGGCCTGCGTCAGCGCCGAACAGCAGGCCGCGCTCGCGCGCTTTCTGGCGATTTCCGGCGATCCCGACGCGGCCTCGCGGCGGCTCCGGCAATGGGCCGCCGACGCTGGGCTCGATTTGGGCGGCGCGCTCGACTCGTTCGATCAACGCGCCGGGTTCCTCGCCGCGCGCGGTCTGCGGATCGAGGAATTCGTCTTCTCCGCCGCGTTCGTGCGCGACCTCGACTATTACACCGGCTTCGTCTTCGAGGCGGTCGACGCGGCTCGCCCCGACGCCAAGCCGGCGATCGGCGGCGGGCGCTACGACGGTCTGGCGCGCCGCCTCGGCGCGGCGAGCGACGTGCCCGCGGTCGGCGCCGCGGTGTGGATCGATCGATTGCCGTTGTCGGGAGGGCGCGCATGAGCGCCGAGGCTGAAAGCGCCGCCGAGGCCCCGCTGGTCCTCGCCGTGCCCTCCAAGGGGCGGCTGCAGGAAAACGCGGCGGCGTTCTTCGCCCGCGCCGGACTGGAATTGACCCAGGGACGCGGCGCGCGCGACTACCGCGGCGCCGTCGTCGACCTGCCGGGCGTCGAGGTCGCTTATCTCTCGGCCGCCGAGATCGTCGGCCAGCTCGCCGTCGGCGCCGCCCATTTCGGCGTCACCGGCGAGGACCTGGTGCGCGAGAAGGTCGCCGACGCCGACCAGCGCCTGGCGCTGCTCGCCCCGCTCGGCTTCGGGCGCGCCAACGTCGTCGTCGCCGTCCCGCAGGCCTGGATCGACGTGCGCGCGATGGCCGATCTCGAAGACGTCGCGGCGAACTACCGCGCGCGGCGCGGCGAGCGCATGCGGGTCGCCACCAAATACGTCAATCTGACCCGCCGCTTCTTCGCCGAGCGCGGCGTCGCCGATTATCGCATCGTCGAAAGCCTCGGCGCGACCGAGGGCGCGCCTGCAGCCGGCGCCGCCGAGCTGATCGTCGACATCGCCACCACTGGCGCCACGCTGGCCGCCAATGCGCTGAAAGCCCTCGACGACGGCGTCATTCTGCGCTCGCAGGCGACGCTGGTCGCTTCGCCGAGCGCGCGCTGGACTCGGGGCGCGCGGGCCGCGGCGCGGGCGATCCTGATGCGCATCGCCGCCAGCGAGACCGCGCGAAAGTCGCGCGAAATCCGCGCCCGCCTGCCTACGCCCGTTCATCTCGTGATGGAGGAAGCCTGCGCCGCTTTCGACGCCGCGCCCGCTTTCGGCGAAGAGGCCGATCCGCAGGGCTTCGTCACGCTGCATTGCGCGCGCTCCAAGGCGGCCGACCTCGCCGACTGGCTGCTCGCTCGAGGCGCCGAACGGGTCAGCGTCATCGCCCTCGAGCAGGCGTTCGACGCCAGGAACGCGCTCTACGAGGCGCTCGAGGCGCGGATCGGGAAATAGGCGTCGCGCCGGCGTCGGGCGCGGCCTCCCCGTGTCTTGGTTTGGCCTCAATTTTCCCGACATTCCCAATCCTCGTTTCACCTTTGGCGCGCGATGCGCTAGACGATTCAGGCTGAAACCCAGGGAATCCAGAGAACGTGCGCTATATTTCGACGCGCGGCGAGGCGCCGAGGCTCGGTTTTTCCGAAGCGATGCTCGTGGGCCTCGCTCGCGACGGCGGCCTCTATACGCCGCTGAAGCCGCCGCTGGCGTCGCCCGCCGAAATCCGCGCGCTGTCCGGCCTCTCCTACGCCGAGGCGGCCACGCGCCTCGTCGTGCCCTTCGTCGACGACGAGATCGACCGCGCCGAACTCGCGGCCCTCGCCGAGGACGCCTACGCCGGCTTCCGCCACGCCGCCGCCGCTCCGCTCGCCCAGCTCGACGACAATCTCTTTCTGCTCGAATTGTTCCATGGGCCGACGCTGGCGTTCAAGGATTTCGCCATGCAGTGGCTCGGCCGGATGATGAACCGCGCGCTGCGCCGCCGCCAGACCCGCGCCGCGATCCTCGGGGCGACTTCCGGCGACACCGGCGCGGCGGCGATCGCCGCCTTCGGCGGCCAATCGCAGACCGACGTCTTCATCCTCTATCCCCAGGGACGCATTTCCGACGTCCAGCGCCGCCAGATGACGACGGTCGACCAGCCGAACGTCCACGCCGTCGCGATCGAGGGGACGTTCGACGACTGCCAGGCCATCGTCAAAGCGCTGTTCAACGATCTCGCTTTCCGCGACGCGATGAAATTGTCGGGCGTCAACTCGATCAACTGGGCGCGCATCCTCGCTCAGATCGTCTATTACTTCACCAGCGCGGTCGCGCTCGGCGCGCCCGATCGGCGGGTGTCGTTCGCCGTGCCCACCGGCAATTTCGGCGACGTGCTGGCCGGCTATTACGCCAAGCGCATGGGGCTTTCGATCGACCGCTTGGCGATCGCCACCAACGAAAACGACATTCTCGCCCGGACGCTGGCGAGCGGCGTCTACAAGCCGCTCGGCGTCACGGCGACGCAGTCGCCGTCGATGGACATCCAGATCTCCTCCAATTTCGAGCGGCTGCTGTTCGAGGCTTACGATCGCGACGCCGGCGCCGTGCGCGCGCTGATGGGGGCCCTTGAGCAGTCGGGCGAGTTCACAGTCGCGTCGGGGCCGCTGGCCGCGATCCGGCGCGATTTCGACGCTTATCGCGTCGACGAAAAGGCTTGCGCCGAGGAGATCGGCCGCGTCTATCGCGAGAGCGGGGTCGTTATCGATCCGCACACGGCGGTCGGCGTCAACGCGGCGC
>JBEKBD010000100.1:0-10449 GCA_050015575.1 Roseiarcus sp.
GACTACTCGATCGCCGCCGCCGCCGATAAGCGCCTCACGCTGCTGATCGGCAACCGCACGCATGGCGACGGCTCGCATTACGCCGACACGGTCGAGCCCGGCGCGGCGACCGAGATCGAAGGGCCGTTCGGCGGCTATCGTCTCGAGCGCAACGCGCATCGCAAGGTGTTCGTCGCGACGGGAACCGGCCTCGCCCCGTTCCTGCCGATGTTCGATGAAATGGCCGAGGCCGGCGAACTCGGCGCCGCCGAATTGGTCTTCGGCTGCCGAACGACGGCGGAAGACATTACGCGCGCGCTCGCCCCGCTGCCGCCGCGCACGACCGTCTGCGCCGGCCGCGACGAGGCGTCGAACGCCGCCTTCCGCGGCCGCGTGACGGCGGCCGTCTCCAGCCTCGCCTTCGATCCGGCGACGACCGATTTCTATGTTTGCGGCTCGGCCGCTATGGTCGCCGATTGCCGGGCGATTCTCGGCCGCGCCGGCGCGAAGCGAATCTTGACCGAACTCTATTGAGGGATCGACGCTCAATCCGTGACGAGAAACTCCTGGTTCACCGAGACCGAAGTCTTTTTGCTGCATGAGATCGTCGCCCGTCTCGATCGACTGGCGCGCAAGCGAGTGCTCGATGCGATCGGCCTCAGCTACGCGGAATTCGTCTTGACGATGGCGGTCAACGAAATGGAACGGCCGACCCAGGCGGAGGTCGGCGAGCTGCTCGACATGAGCAAGTCGCTGGTCAGCCAGCGCGTCGGCGCCCTGCTGGCGAAGGGCTTCCTCATCCAACGGCGCGAACCCGAAAATCGCCGGCAAGTGCGCCTCGAGTTGACCGCGGCCGGGCGGCGGGCGCTGGAGCAGATCTACCAACAGCTCGCCGGCAACGCGACGAAGGTCTTCGACGCGCTCGGCCCTGCGCGGCCGCAATTCCTGCAATCGTTGCGCCGCCTGCGCGACGCGATCGCCGCCGTGGAGGCGAACCTGGAAGGCGGGAAGCCGCCGACGCTGCGGTGACGCGCCCTATCGCGCCGCGGCGAGCGCGCGCGCGACGATCGCTTCGAGCTTCGTCATCAGCTCGGGATCGCGCGCTTCCGGATGGGTCATGATCGCGCCGTCGAGCGCGCGGTCCGAGCCGATGGGACAGGGTTCGTGCTCGGCGGGGAAGTCTTTGAGGATGCGCGCCAGCAACGCGGCGACGCGATGCGCGTTGTCCTTGGCCACTTGCAGGACCGAGGCGACGTCGACCGCCCCGTGTTCCTCATGCCAGCAATCGTAGTCGGTCACCATCGCGATCGTCGCGTAGGAGATTTCGGCCTCGCGCGCGAGTTTGGCCTCGGTGGCGGCGGTCATGCCGATCACGTCGAGGCCGCGCGCCTGATAGCTCAGCGATTCCGCCAGCGTCGAGAATTGCGGCCCCTCCATGCAGAGATACGTTCCCCCGAGGCGGCAGGCGATTCCCTCCGCCTCGGCGGCGGCGGCGATGCGCCGCCTCACGCGCGGCGCGATCGGGTGAGCCATCGAGACGTGGGCGACGCAGCCCGCGCCGAAAAAGCTGCTGTGGCGCGCGGTGGTCCGGTCCTCGAATTGATCGATCAACACGAACAGCCCGGGACAGAGCTCCTGGCGGAACGAGCCGCAGGCGGAAACCGCGACGATGTCGGTGACGCCGGCCCGCTTCAGCGCGTCGATGTTGGCGCGATAGTTGATCGTCGACGGGGTGAAGCGGTGGCCCTGGCCGTGGCGGGCGAGAAACACCGCTTGCGTGTCGCCGACCCGGCCGAAGCGCAGGACGTCGGAAGGCTCGCCCCACGGCGTCGCGACCCGCTCCTCGCGAACGTCGGTCAGGCCAGAGAGCTTGTAGACTCCCGAGCCGCCGATGACGCCGACGATCGCCTTGGCCATGAAGTCCCCCTCGCGCCGGACGGCCCTCTCAAGCCGGCGCCGAGGGGAGGGACCCGCGCCCCCGCTTCGTCCGGCGCCTCAATGCAGCGTGCTCCAGATCGCCCTCTTGGTGAAATAGAGCAGCGCCGCGAACACGAACAAAAAGATCATCACGCGCCAACCGAGGCTCTTGCGCTCGGCGAGGGTCGGCTCGGCCGCCCAGCTCAGGAAAGACGCCACGTCCTTGGCGTAATTGTCGAGGGTCGGCGGCGTGCCGTCGGGATAGGCGACCGCCCCGTCGGCGATCGGCTGCGGCATCGCGATCCGGTGGCCGGGGTAATAGAGGTTCCACTGCGGATCGTCGGCTTTCGTGTAGCCGAGCAGAATCGCATAAATAATGTCAGCGCCCATTTCCTGGAATTGGTCGAACGGCAAGGCGTCGAAAATGAACCAGGGAAAGCCGCGCTCGTATTTGAGCGACTTGGCGAGCAGCGCCATGTCGGGCGGCGCCTCGCCGAACGCCGCAGCGGCCGCCTGGTCGTTGGGGAACGATTCCGGCGGCGGAATGAAGTCCGAGGGCGCGCCCGGCCGCTTGAAGACCTCGCCCTTGTCGTTCGGCTCGTCGTTGACGACTTGGTAGCTCGCCGCCAGCGTCTTGATCTCGGCCGCGCTGAAACCCGGCCCGCCGGGATCGCCGAGCGCGCGAAACGGAATGCTCAGCCGGTGGCAGGCGCTGCACACCTCCTTGTAGACTTGGAACCCGCGCCGCAACTGCGCCCGATCGAACCCGCCGAACAGCCCGGAGAAGCTCCAGCTCTGGCGGGGCGGATTCGGTTGCGCGGCCTCGTCCTGAGCGAAAGCGCCCGAGGCGCTCACGATCAGCAGCGCCAGCGCGGCCGGGACGAACAAGGAGCTCTTCAATCGGATCATGATCGGATTTCCCTGGCGACGGCCGCCCATCAGCGCGCGGGCGACGGCGCGCTCGAAACGCCCTTCTTCGCCAACACCGCGTCGGCGATCGAGGCGGGCATCGGCGTGGTCTTTTCGACCAGGCCCAGCAGCGGCAGAACGACGACGAGAAAGGCGAAATAGCCCACGGCGAGAGCCCGCGCCGCCCAGGTCGTCGCGTCGGTGACTTCCTGCGAGCCGAGCCAGCCCAGGCCGACGCAGCAGACGACGAACGCCCAGAAGAAAACGCGGAACAGCGGCCGATACTTGGCCGACTTGACCGGCGACGTGTCGAGCCAGGGGATGAACGCGAGCAGCACGACGGCGGCCAACAACGCGACGACCCCGGCGAGCTTGTCGGGGATCGCGCGCAGGATCGCGTAGAACGGCAGCAGGTACCATTCCGGCACGATGTGCGCGGGCGTCGACAGCGGATTGGCGACCGTCGAATTGTCGGCGTCGAGGAGATAATTGGGAATGTAGAACACCAACCACGCATAGAGAATCAGGAACAACGACAGGGCGAACAGGTCCTTGATCGTCGCGTAAGGGGTGAACGCCATGGCGTCGCGCTCGACGTTCTTGATCTCGACGCCGTCGGGATTGTTCTGCCCGACGACGTGCAGCGCCCAAATGTGCAGCACGACGACGCCGACGATCATGAACGGCAGGAGAAAATGGAGCGAAAAGAAGCGGTTCAGCGTGGGATCGCCGACCGCGTAACCGCCCCATAGCCAATGCGCGACGCCGCCGCCGACCAGCGGAATGGCGGTGAACAGATTGGTGATCACCGTCGCCCCGGCGAAGCTCATCGAGCCCCACGGCAGCACGTAGCCCATGAACGCCGTCGCCATCATCAGCAAATAGATGATCACGCCGAGAATCCACAGCACCTCGCGCGGCGCCTTGTAGGAGCCGTAATAGAGGCCGCGGAACATGTGGACGTAAACGGCGAGGAACAACAGCGAGGCGCCGTTGGTGTGCAGATAGCGGAGCAGCCAACCGTAGTTGACGTCGCGCATGATGCGCTCGACCGAAGCGAACGCCAGCGTCGCGCTCGGCACGTAGTGCATCGCCAGGACGACGCCGGTGACGATCTGTGCGACCAGCATGAACGCCAGGATCGCGCCGAACGTCCAGAGATAGTTGAGGTTGCGCGGCACCGGGTAGGCCACGAACGAAGAATGCACCAGCCCCATGATCGGCAAGCGCGCTTCAAACCACCGCCCGAAGGCGCTCTTGGGGACGTAGCTCGAGTTACCGCTCATGGCTTCCGTTCTCTAACAAGGGGGGCTTGGCGCGAGGGCGAAGGCGGGCGAACGGGGGATGGGATCAGCCGATCTTCACCTTCGCGTCGCTCAGAAAGGCGTATGCGGGCACGGCGAGATTGAGCGGCGCCGGCCCCTGGCGAATGCGCCCGGAGGTGTCGTAGATCGAACCGTGGCACGGGCACTTCCAGCCGTCGTAGGGGCCTTCGTGGCCCAGCGGCACGCATCCCAAATGCGTGCAAACGCCGACGACGATCAGCCATTCCGGCTTTTGCACCCGCGCCTGATCGGTCTGCGGGTCCTTGAGGTCGCTCAGCGGCGTATTCACCGCGTCGTCGATTTCCTTCTTGGTGCGATGGCGGATGAAGACCGGCCCGCCGCGCCACTTGACGGTGACGATCTGGCCTTCGGCGATCGCGCCGATGTCGACCTCGATCGAAGCGAGCGCGAGGGTCGAGGCGTCGGGGTTCATCTGGTCGATCAGCGGCCAAGCCACGGCGCCGACCCCGACGGCGCCGACGGCGCCGGTGGCGATGAACAGGAAGTCCCGGCGGTTTGGATTCTCGACAGCCGCGCCCGACAAATGTTCCCCCCAATGATTCTCGCCGCCCGGTCGAACGATTAGCGCAAAACGCGCGCCGTCGGGGAAGCGCCGCCATAGCCGCCGCGCGGCCGACCGAACGAGGAAATCCGCGGCGTTCGATCGAGCGCGAATGCGCTCGGGCGGGGCTATTTCGCATCGTTCTTCATGGTTGTCCATAGGCCCAATGGCGCGCTTCTAGCGCCGCGCGCGTGACAACGACCTCGATTTGCGCGATGGTCGGCGGGCGGGAACGGGGTAAGAGGGGGCGCAAAGGGGGCCCGGTTGAACGACACGGTGCGGGTGCTGATCGCCGACGATCATCCGCTTGTCCTCGGCGCGCTGCGCCGGGCGGTCAGCGGCGCCATTCCCGGCGCCAGAATCTATGAGGCGGCCGATTTCGAAAGCCTCGCGGCGGCGCTCGAAGAGACGCCGGACATGGATTTGGTGCTGCTCGACCTGACGATGCCGGGCGTGCACGGATTTTCCGGCCTGTTGTTCCTGCGCTCGGAACGGCCGGGCGTTCCGGTCATTGTGGTCTCCGCCAACGAAGACCGCGCCGTCATGCGCCATTGCATCGAGTTCGGGGCGGCCGCCTATATCCCCAAGTCCCTCGACGTCGAGACGATGCGCGCGGCGATCCGCAAGGTCATCGAGGGCGGGCAATGGACGCCGCCCGATCTCGACTTCGCCGCGCAGCCCAACCGCGAAGCGAGCGCCCTGGCGCGCCGGCTCTCGTCGCTGACGCCGCAGCAGGTGCGCGTCATGATGATGCTGTCGCAAGGCCTGCTCAACAAGCAGATCGCCTACGAACTCGGCGTCTCCGAGGCCACGGTGAAGGCCCACGTCTCCGCCATCCTGCAAAAACTCGGCGTCGAGAGCCGCACCCAGGCGGTCATTCTGGCCGCCCGGATCGAGAAGATGCAGGAGCTGATTGCCTACCAGTGAGCGGGCCGCTACGCCTTGGGGCGGTTCTGCCGGTTTTCGATCAGCTCCTTGACCACGCTGGGGTCGGCGAGCGTCGAGGTGTCGCCGAGCGAGCCGTACTCGTTTTCGGCGATCTTGCGTAAGATTCGCCGCATGATCTTGCCTGAGCGGGTCTTGGGCAGGCCCGGCGAGAACTGGATGAGATCGGGCGACGCGAACGGGCCGATTTCCTTGCGCACCCAGTTCGTCAACTCCTTGCGCAGTTCCTCGCTCGGCTCGGCGCCCGACATCAGCGTCACATAGACGTAGATGCCCTGGCCCTTGATGTCGTGGGGATAGCCGACCACCGCCGCTTCCGACACTTTCGGGTGAGCGACCAGCGCGCTCTCGACTTCGGCGGTGCCCATGCGATGGCCGGCGACGTTGATGACGTCGTCGACGCGCCCGGTGATCCAATAAAAGCCGTCGGCGTCGCGCCGACAACCGTCGCCGGTGAAATATTTGCCGGGATAGGCGGTGAAGTAGGTCTTCACGAAGCGCCCGTGATCGCCGTAGACGGTGCGCGCCTGACCGGGCCAGGAGTCGGCGATGACGAGATTGCCCTGGCACTCCCCGTCGCGCGCCTCGCCGGTGGCGTCGACGATTTCCGGCAGGATGCCGAAGAACGGCCGTGTCGCCGAGCCGGGTTTCAACGGCGTGGCGCCCGGCAGCGGCGTGATCAGAATGCCGCCGGTTTCCGTCTGCCACCAAGTGTCGACGATCGGGCAGCGGCCGTCGCCGACCACGCGATGATACCATTCCCAGGCTTCCGGGTTGATCGGCTCGCCCACCGAACCGAGTAGGCGCAGCGACGCGCGGCGGGTCTTCTTGACCGGCGCTTCGCCCGCCCCCATCAGCGAGCGGATGGCGGTAGGGGCGGTGTAGAAGATATTGACCTCGTGCTTGTCGATGACTTCCCAGAACCGACTGACCGTGGGGTAGTTCGGCACGCCCTCGAACATCAGCGTCGTCGCGCCGTTGGCGAGCGGACCGTAGACGAGATAGCTGTGGCCGGTCACCCAGCCGACGTCCGCGGTGCACCAGTAGACGTCGCCCTCGTGATAATCGAACACGTACTGATGCGTCATCGCGGCGTAGACGAGATAGCCGCCGGTGGTGTGGACGACGCCCTTGGGCGTGCCGGTCGAGCCCGAGGTGTAGAGGATGAACAGCGGATCCTCGGCGCCCATTTGTTCGGGCGGACAATGCGCGGAGACCAACTCCATCGCCTCGTTGAGCCAGACGTCGCGATTCGCATTCCAGCCGATGGGGCCGCCGGTGCGCCGCACGACGATGACGTGCTTGACGCCGCCGGCCTTTTCCAGCGCGGCGTCGACATTGGCCTTGAGCGGCACCTTGCGCCCGCCGCGCAGGCCCTCGTCCGCCGTGATCACGACTTCCGATTTGGCGTCTTCGATCCGGCCCGCCAGCGCGTCGGGCGAGAAGCCGCCGAAGACGACCGAGTGGATCGCGCCGATGCGCGCGCAGGCCAGCATCGCATAGGCCGCCTCCGGGATCATCGGCAGATAGATGGTGACGCGATCGCCCTTCTTGACGCCGTGCCATTTGAGCACGTTGGCGAAATGGCAGACCCGATCGAACAGCTCGGCGTAGGTGATGCGCTGGGTCTGGCCGGGATCGTCGCCTTCCCAGATGATCGCGGTCTGGTTGGCGCGCTTGGCGAGATGTCGATCGATGCAATTGTAGGCGGCGTTGACGACGCCGTCCTCGAACCATTTGATCGAGACGTGATGGGTGTCGTAGGAGGTGTCCTTGACCCTGGTGTAAGGCTTGAACCAGTCGATGCGCTTGCCGTGCTCGCCCCAGAACCCTTGCGGGTCGGTGATCGAGCGCGCGTACATCTCGTCGTACCGGGCTTGGTTGATCCATGCGCGCTCGGCCCATCGGGCGGGCACTTCGTAGACCTTCTCGGACATCGGTTTCTCCCTCGCGCGCTCGCGGGCGGCGCCTTTTTCGGCCGCTAATATGCCCCATCGGAGGCAAGCGCGACAAGCCGGCGCCGGTGATCCTTTGGTCGTATCTTCTCAAGGCTCGCCCGCCGCCTCGGTTCGGCGGCGCGAGTGGTTGTGGTATGATGGGGGAGTTAAGGAGGCGACGCATGGCCGAGGCCCAAGTCCGCACGATGACCGCCGACGAATTCTATTTGTGGCAGCTCGACCAGGACGAGCGCTACGAACTCGTCGACGGCGTCCCCACGCCGCTGCGCGCGATGACCGGCGCGAGCAACGCCCACGATGTCATCCTGGTCAATTGCATCGTCGAATTGGGAACGCGCCTGCGCGGCAAGCCCTGCCGCGTCGCCAGCGCCGACACGGCGTTGCGCACCGCCATTCGATCATCCCGCCGCCCGGATGTCACAGTCGATCGCGCGCCGCCCGAGGCCGGCTCCTACGAGGCGCGCCGTCCGACCGTCGTCGTCGAGGTCCTTTCGCCTTCGACGCGCAAGATCGACCGCTTCACCAAACTCGAAGAATATCGCCGGCATCCGAGCCTGCGCCATATCCTGCTCGTCGATCCCGACGCCGTCGCGGCCAAGCTCTATTCGCGCGCCGACGAAGGCGCGTGGCGTGACGAAGACCTGGTCGGCAAGGACGCGGTCGTCGCCCTGTCCGCGATCGACGTGACCTTGCCGCTCGCTGCGCTCTACGAGCGCCTCGATATGCCGGCGTGAGGATTGACGATTTGGGGGCGACGGCTTCGACGCCGCCGGGCGGCGCGGGCCGGCGCCTTCAGCCGCCGAACGGCAATTTGGCCAACGCCGCCACGACGGCGTCCGAACTGCGCGCAGCCGGCGAACGCGAACGGCCGATCCGCGGAACGACCGCGGTCGGCGCGCGGATCTCGTCCTTCTCGGCGCCCTTCGCGACCAAGCCGCGCTTGACCGCTTTGACCTTCGCGACCGGCGCGACCGGCGCATATCGCACAGCCGCTTGCACCCCGACCGAGGCGATGGCGGAAACGGACATGATCGAATCCCCGAGTCCTAGGCGCGCATAAGCCTGGACCCGAGCTGGTTAACAAAGGATGACCGAGGCGCGCCGGTCTCGGCCGTCGGCTGGCGGAACGGCGCACGGGCGAAAACCACGGTTTTGGCGCCAAGACAAGCGCGCGTTCGTGAAGCGGCTCCTTCGGCGCCATGCGCCTGAGTGAACGTCCGACTGGAATCATCGTGACATTCGCGGCCCCTTCGTGTAACATGTTACGCAATGGAGGCTCCAATGCCGCGCTCGACCCGAAAGCCCGCTCCACCAGCCAAGCGCATGGCGAGCTATCGCCAGCGGATGCGCGCGTCGGGTCTGCGCCCCGTGCAAATCTGGGCGCCCGACACGCGCTCTCCCGATTTTGTCGCGACCTGTCGCCAGCAGGCGCGCGCCGTCGCCGCCGGCGATCCCGCCGGCGATGAAATCATGCGCTTCGTCGCCAGCGTCTACGAATGGCCGGAGCCGTAATGCGGCGCGGCCAATTCGTGACGGTCGTCACGGCGGGCGATACCGGCAAACCGCGCCCGGCCCTGGTCGTGCAAAGCGATCTCTTCGCCGAGCTTCCCTCGGTCGTGATCTGCCCGCTGACGACGACTCTTCGCGACGACGCCGATCAATTTCGGCTCGAGGTCGCGCCGTCGTCGCAAAACGGCTTGCGCGAGATCTCGCAGATCGCGATCGACAAGATCACCGTCGTCCCGACCGCCAAAATTGGCGCCGTGATCGGGATGGCGGACGACGCCTTGCTGGCGCGGGTCAACCGCGCGCTCGCCCTATTCCTAGGCATCGTATGAGAGCCGGCCACGGGCGAGGCGCCATTCATCCCGCCGATAGCCCGCAGGCCGGCTCAAAGCCCGCCCAGCGCGCAGACGATCCGCCATTCCTCGTCGGTCACCGGCTGCACCGAGAGGCGCGAGTTGGCGACGAGAGCCATCTTGGCGAGGCGCTTCTCGGCCTTGACCGCCTCCAGCGTCACAGGCGTGGGCAAAGGCTTCACCGCCTTGACGTCGACCATGCCGAACTTGCCGCTTTCATCGCTCGGATCGGGATGGTAGGGCGCGATCACCTCGACGATCCCGACGATTTGCCGGCCCTCGTTGGAGTGATAGAAAAAGCCCCGCTCGCCGACCTTCATCGCCATCATGTTCAGCTTGGCGGCATGATTGCGCACGCCGCTCCATCCCGTTCCCTTTTCGCCCGCGGCGACTTGCGCTGCGAAGGACCACGCCGAGGGTTCGCTCTTGAACAGCCAATGGGCCATGGCGGTCATCCTGCGAGCGGGACGCCAACCGCCTGGCGCCACGGCTTGACGTCGACGGTCGAGAACAACCCCGCCTTGGCGTAAGGGTCGTTGGCGAGCAGAGTTGAAACCTCGGCTTCGTCGGCGGCCTCGAAGATCAGCAGCGAGCCGACCGTGGCGCGCTGATCGGCCGCCAGCAGCGCGCCCGCCGCCCTCACTTTGGCGCCGAGCGAGGCGAGATAGGCAAGGTGCGCGGGGCGATTCTCCTGCCGCGCAGCCGCGCTCTCCGGCTTGTCGATGCAGGTGGCGACGAACAGCATGCGGTTCCCTTTTCTCTGGAAAGACCAACGCCTAAGCGATCGCGCGCGAGGGGTAAAGGGCGGGGCTAGCGTCTTATTTGCTGATCGTGTTCCGTAAGAGCCACAGCGCCCCTTTGTCGATGGCTAGCTGTGGAGCCTCAACAGGTTGTCCTCGGAGAGTGCGAGGCGGCTGACGGGTGGCTTGGCGCCGAGGCTCATGTGCGGCCTTTGCCAGTTGTAGCGGAAGAGGAAGGCGCCGAGTTCGCGTCGG
>JBEKBD010000101.1:0-10353 GCA_050015575.1 Roseiarcus sp.
CGCGTCGGTCGGCTGCGGCATGTCGGCGACGACGCCTTCCGCGGCGGGACGCTCGCCGCCGCGCCGGCGCCGGCGTCGGCGTCGGCGCCGGCCGGGTTCGCCTTCGCCCGCGCCGGCGTCGCCTTCCCCGCGCGCGGGCTCGGCCCCCTCCGCTCCCTCTTCGGAAGCTTCGCCCTCGCCGCCTTCGGCGGCTTCGGCTTCGGCCTCTTCTTCAACGGCGAATTCCTCGACGTCGGCCGGCGCGGCGCCATAGCCGGCGGGTCGAACCTCGCTGCTCTCGCGCGCTGCCTCCTCGCCTCTGACGCCCGAAGCCGGTTCGCCGCGCTCGATCGCGTGCGTGTTCGAGCCGGTCAGCGAATCGTCGGCCTCGACTGTGATCGCGACGCCGAAGCGGCGTTCGAGATCGAGCAGATGCGCGCGCTTCTGGTTGAGGATGTAGAGCGCGACGGGCGGGCGGGCGCGCACCATCATGTCGTGCGCGGCGCTCTTGATCAGCGCGTCCTCGAGCACGCGCAACACGTGCAGCGCCACCGAGGCGGTCGAGCGCACCACGCCGGCGCCCAGGCAATGCGGGCACACCACGGTCGAACCTTCGAGCACGCCGGTGCGTATGCGCTGGCGCGACATTTCCAACAGGCCGAAATGCGAGATGCGGCCGACCTGGATGCGTGCGCGGTCGTTCTTCAGCGCGTCCTTCATACGCCGCTCGACCGCACGATTGTTGCGCCCTTCCTCCATGTCGATGAAGTCGACGACGATGAGGCCGGCGAGGTCGCGCAGGCGAAGCTGGCGCGCGATTTCGTCGGCGGCCTCGACATTGGTGCGCAGCGCGGTGTCTTCGATGTTGTGCTCGCGCGTCGAGCGCCCCGAATTGACGTCGATGGCGACCAGCGCCTCGGTCTGGTTGATGACGATGTAGCCGCCGGACTTCAACGTCACCTGATTGGAGAACATCGCGTCGAGCTGCGCCTCGACCCCGGCCTTGGCGAACACCGGCTGGGTGTCGCGGTAGGGCACGACGCATTTGGCGTGGCTTGGCATCAAAAGGCGCATGAAATCCTTGGCCTCGCGGTAGCCCGCTTCGCCCGCGACGATGATCTCCTCGACTTCCTTGCTGTAGAGATCGCGGATGGCGCGCTTGATCAGCGAGCCTTCCTCATAAACCAACATCGGCGCGCTGGAGGCGAGCGTCGTCTCGCGCACGGTCTCCCACATGCGCAGCAGATATTCGAAGTCGCGCTTGACTTCGGCTTTGGTGCGCGCGGCGCCGGCGGTGCGCAGGATGACGCCCATGCCGTCGGGAACCTCGAGCTCCTCGGCGATCGACTTGAGGCGGCTGCGGTCCTGACTGTTGGTGATCTTGCGCGAAATGCCGCCGCCGCGCGCGGTGTTGGGCATCAGTACGGAATAGCGCCCAGCGAGCGAAAGATAGGTCGTCAGCGCGGCCCCCTTGTTGCCGCGTTCCTCTTTGACCACCTGCACCAGCAGCACCTGACGGCGCTTAATGACTTCCTGGATCTTGTACTGACGGCGCAGGCGCGGCGTCCGGCGCGGCGTCTCATCCATCGCGTCGCCGCCGATGTGCTCGACCGACTCGCCTTCGTCGCCGCCACGCGGACCCAACGCGCGCGCCTCCAACGATTCCGAGCCGCCGTCGAGCGTCGTCACTTCGGACTCGTCCTCGTCGTCGGCGCGATCTTGGTCGGCGTCGCGCTCCGTCGCTCCGCCTTCGGCGGGCTCGGCCGATTGGTCTTCTCCGGCAGGCGCCGGCTCGACGCGATCGGCTTCCTCGGCGCGATCCGGCGCGACGAATTCTCCTTCCGTTTCCGCGGGGGCGAGAGCCTCCGTCGCGGGGGCGAGTTCGCCTCCGTCGCGCGGCGAGAAGTCGACCGCGGGCGCTTCGGTCGATTCGGGCGCGCTCTCGCCGGCTTCGCGCTCGAGCGGCGCCGGCTCGGCAATGCGTTCGTCTTCGTTGGCGCGCATTTCCGATTCGGGCGCGCGCGAACGCCGATGGCGGCGGCTACGGCGCTCGCCGTTCGGCTCGTCCTCGTCTTCACGCTGCGAGCGCGCTTCCTCTTCCAGCAGCGCCTGCCGATCGGCGACGGGAATTTGATAATAGTCGGGGTGAATTTCGGAAAAGGCGAGAAAGCCGTGGCGGTTGCCGCCGTAATCGACGAACGCCGCCTGAAGCGAGGGCTCCACGCGCGTCACCTTGGCCAGATAGATGTTGCCGCGCAGCGGCTTCTTGCTTGCGGATTCGAAGTCGAAGTCCTCGACTCGGCTACCTCTTAGCACCACCACCCGGGTTTCTTCCGGGTGGGAGGCGTCTATAATCATCTTGTTGGACATGTTGAACTCTTTCGGGGCGCGCTCGTGCGGCCCGCAATGCCCTCGCAGGGCGATCGAAGGCCAGGCGCGGCGCGCCAATGTTGGGGGATACGGAGATGGAAGGCCATTCAGGCGGGGCCACGGCCCCGCATTGGTCGCAATTCACGCGGGAGCGCCCAACACGAAAACCCGTCCACGCGATGCGACACGCGGCGAAACGGCTTTTCTCTGGCGACCCTGACATCGCGACCCTGAAACTCGGCGGAGGTTAGCCTCGTCGCCATTCGAGGGGCGCCCTCAAGAAAAGCGCCATCTTCTCGCACCGGCCGCGCTCGCAGGGCTCTCGTCCGGCGACGCGCATTCCCTCTTTTCGGCCGCAAACGCCTTGCGCCGGAGCGTATCGCTGGCGCAAGGAAGGCGGCGGAAGGGGCGGTCATGCGCCCACGCGTCAGCCCGCTTGCGGCTTCGATCCCCGTGAGCGAATCGTCGGTTCAAGCGACTCGAACGAGATCGACGACGCGCAAACGACCCGGATGCGACATTCCCTACATAGGCGCCGCGGCCGGGGTTGGCAAGCGATTTTCCGGTTGCGCCAAGTCGACCGGGCCACGCGCGAGTTGCGCCGGCTCAATCGCGGCGCGCGCGGCGCCTTGGCCGACGATCCAACGGTTCCAATGCCTTACGCCGATTCGCACCGCCTTGCGGACGGCATCGACGCTCGCGCTCGCGCTGCGCGTCGACCAACGCGGGAGGAGACGCTCGCGCGCCGAGCCCGTCGGCAAGAAGCTCGCGGCCCCCGCCGGACGCGACGCGAGGGTTTCCTCGCGATCGCGGAGTCGGGCATTGACGGCAACGGCGCTATGCGTTGAACGGCGCGATGGGTTAAGAACGGACGGGGCCGCGGGCCGCGGCCGGGATTGATTCGGATGGTCTCTCACGCGCGCGCGACGGTTGTGGCGAGGCGGCGCTTCGCCTTGGCGATTGTCGCGCCGACGCTGCTGCCGGGCGCGGCTCTCGCCGCCGAGGACGCCGCGCCGCCGCCGGTAGCGGTGGCGGCGCGGCTCTCCGAAGACGGTCAAACTGCGAAACTCAGCTTCGATCTCTCCGGGCCGGTCGAGGCGAGCGCCCACGCGATGGCCGATCCCGATCGCATTGTCATCGACCTATCGGAAGTAAACTTTCAACTCGATCCAGCGGTCGGACGCGCGGCGCCGAAGCGTCCCGACCCGATCGTCAAGGCGTATCGCTTCGGCCTGTTCGGTCCCGGCAAGTCGCGCATCGTCATCGATCTTGCGCAGACCGCTTGCGTCGCGAAGGCGGCGACGGCGCCGATCGCCAAAGGTTCGGCGGCGTCGCGCCTCTCCATCGAATTGAAGCGTTGCGAGCGAGAAGCCTTCGCCGCGGCGGCGCGTCAGGCGGCGGCGGGCGCTCCGAGCGCGCCGGTCCTCCGCGACGAGGCCGCGGCGGAGTCCTCCGGCGCCGGCCCGCCGGTCATCGTAATCGATCCCGGACACGGCGGGGTCGACGGCGGCGCTTACGGCCTCGGCGGCGCGATCGAGAAAACCCTCGTCTACGACTATGCGCTCGAACTCGAGCGCCGGCTCGAGGCGAAGAACCGCTTCAAGGTTGTGCTGACGCGCCACGGCGACGAATTCGTCTCGCTTGAGGATCGGGTGCGCATCGCGCACGAGGCGAATGCGGCGCTGTTCGTCTCCATCCACGCCGACACGCTCGGTCCGGCGGGCGCGGAGGTGTCCGGCGCGACGGTCTACACCTGTTCGGAGCGCGCCTCCGACGCGGGGGCCGCGCGCATCGCCGAGCGCGAGAACGCGGCCGACAAGGCAGCCGGGGTCGAACAGAAAGCCGAATCGGCCGGCGTCGCCGACATCCTGCTCGACCTCAAGCGGCGCGAGACGCGCGCCTATGCCCACGTCTTTTCGCGCGGGGTGGTCGAGCAGTTGCAGGGCGTGGCGCGGCTCAACCGTAATCCCGAGCGCTCGGCCGGCTTCGTCGTGCTCAAAGCGCCCGATTTTCCTTCCGTGCTGGTCGAACTCGGCTATCTCTCCAACGCGCAGGACGTCGAGGCGATGAACTCTCCCGAGTGGCGCGCCAAGGCCGCAAACGCGATGGCGAACGCTATCGACCGATTTTTCGCCGCCTCGCGAACCGGCGCGCAAGGGGAGCCTAAAGCGGAGGACGCGGTCGCCGCGTCGGACAAATCGACCGCGGCCGCCGGGCAAGGGGCTGGGATGCGCCCGCCATGAACGACGCAGCGAGGGCGAGCCCGGCGGCCAGGGTCGAGAGGCGCGAAGTTCGCGCCGGCTTCATAGTTTCGCCGCAGTCGCGACCGACATCAATGCGTGGGCGGCGGTCGATGGCCGCATTTTCCTGACACCGCGTGCGCTTTGCGATAAGCAGCGCGCGAAAATCGCTCGGGGCCGATCCGCCAGCGGATCGTCGTCGGGCCCCTGAGGGCCTCGGATCGAAACATGCGCGGCATCGCCCGGTTCCTCGGTTTCGTATTCGCGACGGGCG
The DNA here is from genome assembly GCA_050015575.1 of Roseiarcus sp. Taxonomy (GTDB): domain Bacteria; phylum Pseudomonadota; class Alphaproteobacteria; order Rhizobiales; family Beijerinckiaceae; genus Roseiarcus. The sequence goes on from JBEKBD010000101.1 coordinate 4,864, forward strand.
CCATCGTGTTCGTCGTCGCGGCGGCCGTCGTGGCCGCCGTCATCTGGAAGTTCGAGCAGGACCTGCCCGACTATTCCCAGTTGAAGAACTACGAACCGCCGGTGATGACGCGGGTTCACGCCGCCGACGGCAGCCTGCTGGCCGAATACGCGCGCGAGCGGCGTCTCTATCTGCCCTCGGCGGCCATTCCGCCGTTGGTCAAGAACGCCTTTATCGCCGCCGAGGACAAGAACTTCTATTCCCACCGCGGCTTCGACCCCGAGGGCATCATCCGCGCCGGCTTGGTGTTTCTGCAAGGCGGGAGACATGTGCAGGGCGCTTCGACGATCACTCAGCAGGTCGCCAAGAATTTCCTTTTGACCTCGGATCGCACCGTCGAGCGCAAGATTCGCGAAATCCTTCTCAGCCTGCGCATCGAGAACGCGTATTCGAAGGACAAAATTCTCGAGCTCTATCTCAACGAAATCTATCTCGGCCTGAGCAATTACGGCGTAGCGGCCGCGGCGCTCAATTATTTCGACAAGTCGGTGCACGAGCTGTCGATCGCCGAAGTCGCCTATCTCGCCGCGCTGCCGAAGGAGCCGAGCGCGCTCAATCCGTTCCGAAACCACGACCGCGCGATCGAGCGCCGCAATTACGTGATCGGCCGCATGGCGGAGGACGGCTACATCACCGCCGATCAGGCGAAGGCCGCGCGCGCCGAGCCGCTGGTCGTCACGCCGCGCGCGCTGACCCCCAACTCGATCGCCGCCGGCTTCTTCGCCGAGGAAGTGCGGCGCGAATTGTCCGAGCGCTACGGCGAGCAGAAGCTTTACGAAGGCGGCCTGTCGGTGCGCACCACGCTCGATCCGAAGATGCAGCTGATGGCGCGGAAGGCTTTGGTCGACGGCTTGGTGCGCTACGACGAGGCGCACGGCTGGCACGGCACGGTCAAGACGATCGATCTCGGCCAGGACTGGGGCGTGCCGCTCGGCGACATTCCCGAATACGGCGACATCAAACCCTGGCGCCTGGCGGTGGTTCTCGACGTCGCTGACGCCTCGATGCGCATCGGCTTGCAGCCCGAACGCGACAAATCCGGCGCGCTGGGGCCCGATCGCGAGACGGGCTCGGTGAGCGCCGACGGCATGAAATGGACCGGCCGAAAGCCGAAGGCGCTCGCCAAGCCCGGCGACGTCGTCTACGTCGAGCCGGTGGCCGGCAAGGCGGGCGAGTATCGACTGCGGCAGATCCCCGAGGTGTCGGGTGCCTGCGTGGCGATGGACCCATTCACCGGTCGCGTGCTGGCGATGGTCGGGGGCTTCTCCTACGATCAGTCGGAATTCAACCGCGCCACCCAGGCGCAGCGCCAGCCCGGCTCGTCGTTCAAACCGCTGGTCTACGCGGCCGCGCTCGACAACGGCTACACGCCGTCCTCGATCCTTCTCGACGAGCCGATCGAGATCGACCAGGGCAACGGCGAGATCTGGAAGCCGGAGAATTTCGAGGGAAAGTCGGGCGGTCCGCATACGCTGCGCTACGGCGTCGAGCATTCGATCAACCAGATGACGGTGCGCCTTGCGCGCGACATCGGCATGCCGCTGATCGCCGAATACGCCAAGCGCTTCGGCATCTACGACAACCTGCCGCTCTACCTGTCGATGTCGCTGGGCGCGGGCGAGACGACGGTGCTGCGCATGGTCACCGCCTATTCGATGTTCGACAACGGCGGCAAGCGCATCAAGGCGACGCTGATCGATCGCATTCAGGATCGCTGGGGCAACACGATCTACAAGCACGACGAACGCATCTGCCAGGGCTGCGACGCGGCCAAATGGGACAACCAGGACGAGCCCAAGATCATCGACAAGCGCGAGCAGGTGATCGATCCGCTGACCGCGTATCAGATCACCTCGATCATGCAGGGCGTGATCCAGCGGGGAACCGGTTTCATGATCAGCGAGCTCCACCGCACCTTGGCCGGCAAGACCGGCACCACCAACGAAGCCAAGGACCTGTGGTTCGTCGGCTATTCCCCGAACCTCGCGTTCGGCGTGTTCATGGGCTACGACAAGCCGCGCTCGCTCGGCGACAGCGCCCAGGCGGCGCTCTATACCGCGCCGATCTTTCGCGACTTCATGAAGCTGGCGCTCAAGGACACGCCCGATACGCCGTTCCGCGTGCCGCCGGGCATCAAGCTGGTTTCGGTCGACGTGCACACCGGCATGCGCGCGAGCGGGCCGGGCACGATCGAGGAGGCGTTCAAGCCCGGCACGTCGCCGCCCGACGCCTATGTGGCGGGAGACGGCACGGACGCGGCGAACCTGTCGCCCGACGTCGAAAAGGCGGTGGGCCGCGGGATGGGCGGGCTGTACTGAGAGCGCGCTCGCCGAGGATTCTCGACCGTCGCGCGTGAAAATCTTTGACGTATGTTCCTGGTTTGTTCTAATCTGCGCTTCATCTCAGAACGGCGCAGAGGCGGAAGATGCTCGGCGGACTGGCGGCGCGCGAATTTCGACTGACGCGCGAAGGCGTCGCGTGCAGCGAGGCAGGGCTCGCCATCGGCGGCGTCGCGCTGCTCGCGAGGGCTGCGGCGACGCCGCAGGCAAGCTGGAGCGTTCGCCCGCTCGCCGATCTCGACGCCGAGTTGAGCGCGCGTTACAGGCTCGCCATCGACGTTTCGAGCAAGGCCGAGGGGATAGAGGTCGTCGCGCGTGCGCTCGACAAGGGCGACATCGCCCTCGCGCAGATCGCCGCGCTGTTATTGCAGTTTCCCGATCCGCCGGAACTCGCTAAACAGGCGTGTGGGGGGTCGGCGCTCGTCTCGCTCGCCAGCGAATTGATTTGCAGCGGGCTGCTCAAAGGCGATTGGAATTCCGACGCTCATCCGCGCACAGGAACGCCGCCCAACCGCGGCTGGTTCGCGCCGGTGCCGAAGGATTCTGAGCCGAGCAAGACTCCCCGCGCGGGCTGGCCGTCAAGACCTGTCAACGTCGCAATAAGAACAGTCGCGCTCAAGCTTGCCATACAACTGGCCGAGTTAGAGCCGCACGTCCGCACCGCGGTGTTCGCTTTCGCCGTGATTGTGGAAGTAATAGACTGGCTAAGAGACGAATTCCCTGATGAAAATTTTGACCCGAGTCAGCAACGGGTCGCCGACCAGCTTTACACCAACCTGCAACCGGCTAAGACCTTGGAAGAACTGCAGACGCTGCCGCAGGACCATTTCTTGGGTTACGAACAGCATCACATCGTCGAACAAAACTCGGACAATGTCGCCAAGGACAGCGTCTCGCTTGCCGAGCTTCTGTTGAAGTTCGGCCGGGAGGCCCTCGACGACCCGACCAATCTCGCCTGGGTTCCGCGCCTCAAGCACGAGCAGATCACCGCCGAATATAACAGCAAGTATTTGGATAACCCGGTATATCCTCTGACGAGGGAGGTCGTTACCGCTATGGATTTTAACGCGCAACGCGAGGCAGGATTGGACGCGCTTCGCAGGGCTGGAGTACTGAAATGACCGGCGCTTCTCAGGAAATTTCATCTTTAACGACCGCCCAGCTGGTCGAACGTTTCGCCGCCGATGCGCGACAAATGGGCGTTCCCCTAAGGTCGCTCGACTTGCGAAACTTCAAACCGAGATCGGCGGAAAGCAAAGCCGCCGGCGACGACTTGCAAGCGGTCGCGAGCGAGCTGCGGGCGCGCAATGCCGTGACGGAGGTCCGGCCGTTGTACGATAGCAATGAGGATCCCGTGCGTTCGTTCGCCTCGACGCAGTTCCACGCCTTTGCCCCCGAACTTGCGCGGGCCGCTTTTTCTGGCGTGCGCTTCGGCGTGCCGACGCACGAGGTTCTCGCGTTGACGCAGCGCGCCCGCGAAACGTCGCCCGAGCGGCCCGACCTGACGGGACTGACGGACGATGAACTGGTCGAGCGGTTCGTCGACGGCGCGATCCGCCTTTATGCGACCCGGTTTCTCGATTGTTTCGGCGATCCCGCCGACCTCGAAATTCGCAACAATATCCTTCCTCATGTCTGGGACCCCGCGAGGGAGTTGAAGGCGCGCGGCGCGCTAGCGAAGCTCGCTCCCTTGATGGATCATGCCAACGAAAGGGTTCGGCTCGACGCCGCGACGGCTTGCCTCGACATCGAACCACAAAAGGCCGACGCGATCGTTCAAGCGGCCGCCGCTCGCAGCCGCGAGGAATTCGACATGATGGACGCCAAGCGCGTCATCCAGCAGCGGAGCCGGGGCCAGGGCGTCGTTTGGGGCGTCGTGTGACGGGTCGGCGACGTCGTCGATAACCCGGCGCCGGCGCATAGCCGCTGAAAGCGCAGGGCGATCGGGTGAACGGCTGATGAGGCGATGAGGCTGGCGAGGAACTCGTCGTCCCAGGCGACGACCTTGCGTCGGAGACGCGGCGAGCCTGTCGTCCGACGTCGAGAACACGGCGAGTCCAGGGACTGGCGGGCTCTATTGAGCGCGGCTTTCGCGCCCGCCGCTCAGCTCAGAAATTCGCGCACGAACGGCGTCGCGGGCGCTTCGCTCACTTCGCGCGGCGCGCCGATCTGCTCGATGCGGCCGGCGTTGAGGATGGCGACGCGGTCGGCGAGCTCCATCGCCTCGCTCTGGTCGTGGGTGACGAACACCGTCGTCAGGCCGGTGCGGTCATGCAGGTCGCGCAGCCAGCCGCGCAGATCGCGGCGCACCTTGGCGTCGAGGGCGCCGAACGGCTCGTCGAGCAAGAGCACGCGCGGCTCGATCGCCAGCGCGCGGGCGAGCGCGACGCGCTGGCGCTGGCCGCCCGACAATTGCGCGGGGTAGCGGGCGCCGAAGCCGGCGAGCTGCATCATGTCGAGCAGGTCGGCGACCCGCCGCTCGATCTCGCGCCGACTCGGCCGCGCGCGGCGCGGCCTCACCGTCAGCCCGTAGGCGATGTTGTCGAACACGCTCATGTGGCGAAACAGCGCGTAGGCCTGGAACACGAAGCCGACGCGCCGTTCCTGCACGGAGAGCCGCGTCGCGTCGATTTCGCCGAAGCGCAGCGCGCCGGCATCGGCGGTCTCCAGACCGGCGATGATGCGCAGCAGCGTCGTCTTGCCGCAACCGGAGGGTCCGAGCAGCGCCACCAGCTCGCCGGGCGCGATCGTCAGGTCGATCGCCTGGAGCACCGTCTGGTTGCCGAAGCGCTTCGACACGCCGGCGATCTCGATCCGCTGGGCGGCCGTCTGGCGGGCGCCCGCGGGCGTCTCATCGCGCCCATCCGCGGTCGACGGCGCCGCCGCTTCGCCATTCGAGCCAGGACTTGAAGCCGAGGGTCGCGAGGGCGAGAAAGGCGAGGAGCGAGGCGAGCGAAAAAGCGGCGGCGACATCATACTCATTATAGAGGATCTCCACCTGGAGCGGGATGGTGTTGGTGAGGCCGCGAATGTGGCCGGAGACCACCGACACGGCGCCGAATTCGCCCATCGCGCGCGCATTGCACAGCAACACGCCGTAGAGCAGCGCCCA
>JBEKBD010000102.1:0-10321 GCA_050015575.1 Roseiarcus sp.
GAGCGCCGACACATCGCCGCCATCCACAAGCCGCCGCCCGTCAACCCCCGCGCCCGAAGAGATCGATCCTCGCCCAACCAAATGACTTTCAGCTATGTCTAAATTTCCCCGGACAGCCGTGCGCCGAGGGCGGGGAGAGGGGGGCCCGAGCGGCGATTCGCGCTGACGAGGGACCGATTCCGCTCGGTCCCGCCAAGAGCAATCGGCGAAGGTTCGAGCAGACGTTTCCGCCCCCTCTCCCCGCGCGTTTTGCGGGGAGAGGTGAGGCGAGGGGCGCGGGGGATTGGCCGCCGGCCGCTTCTACGTCAGATACCGCGGCAGCTCGCGCTCGAAATCGGGGAAGTAGCGGGCGATGACGCTGAGGTCGAAGCGGGCGAGAATGGACTCCTTGGGTTCGCGGTCGCGCAAAAAGCGGAACGCGGCGTCGATCAGGGTCTCGGGCGCGCGGTCGCCGGCGAGGCGCGCGAGATCGGCGCGCGTCAGCGCGACGCGATGGCAGGTCGTCCCGTTCGGCTCGGCGACGACGACGTCGAAGACGAGCGGGTCGTCGCCCGCCAGCCGCGCTACCTTGATCGTCATCGTTCCGCCTCGAAGCTTGGCCCTGCGAATGGGGCGCTCTCGACGCTATGCGCCATCGACCTCTTGGAGAGCTTCTTTTTCCGACCGTCCGGGCCTGTCAAGGACGACCCTTCGGGTCGCCGCGAAGCGGCTGAAGTCCTTGACAGGCCCGGACGGTCGGAAGTCTTGCTTCCAAGAGGTCGACGGCGCGCTCCATGGGCGCTAGAGCCGCGCGTGCGGCGCCCCGCGACGCCGGCTCGCCTTGCCGCTCCTTGATAGCGTCGTTATAAGCGCGGCGCTCTTCCCGCAACGCTCCTCCGTCAAGAAGGCGCCCATGGCCCTCGAACGCACGTTTTCGATTCTCAAGCCCGACGTCACCCGCCGCAACCTCACCGGTGCGGTCAATGCGCGGATCGAGGCCGCGGGCTTGCGCATCGTCGCGCAGAAGCGCGTCCATATGAAGCGGGCCGAGGCCGAGCGGTTCTACGCGGTGCACAAGGAGCGGCCGTTCTTCGCCGAACTGGTCGAGATGATGACCGCGGCGCCGGTGGTGGTGCAGGTTCTCGAAGGCGAGGACGCGATCCGGCGCTACCGCGACGCCATGGGCGCGACCAATCCCGACAAGGCCGCCCCCGGCACGATCCGCAAGGATTTCGCGCTGTCGATGGGCGAGAATTCGGTCCACGGCTCCGACGGGCCGGAGACCGCAGCGGTCGAGATCGCGCAGTTCTTTTCGGGCAACGAGATCGTCGGCTAATCGTCCGGCGTCGGCTCGCGCGGCTGGGCCTCGAGCGCGCGCCGGATCAGCGCTTCTTCCATGCGGTCGGCGGCTTCGCGCAAATAGGAATTGTGCGACTCGCGGCCGGCGCGGCCGGCGTCGAGGTCGGCCTGGAAGCCGTCGCGCAGCGGCCAATGCTCGCCCAGCAGTTCAAATCCCGCGTCGGCGATCGCCTCGACCGCCCGGGCCATCTGCGCCTCGGAGCGGCCGACTTTCGACAGCACGACGACGACGCGCCCCTCGGCGCCGCGCTTGGCCAGCTTGCGCGCCAGCGCCAGGGTCGGGCGCATGTCGTCGATCGAGGTGCCGGTCGGCAGGAACACCACGTCGCTCTCCTCGGCGAGCTCCTTGGTCAGGTCGTCGGCGAGCCCGCGGGTGTCGGCGATGATGAAGTCGAACCCTTCCTCGTTCTTGCGCAGCTTCTTGAGGCTCTTGAACGAACGCGCGTCGATCTCCGGCTCGATCCCGCCGCGCTGCCGCACCGCGTTCCATTCGACGCAGGTGAGCTGCTCGAGGTCGAAGTCGGCGAGCATCGCCTTGTGGCCGCGATGGGCCGCGCCGACGGCGAACAGCCGCGCCAGCGTGCTCTTGCCGACGCCGCCTTTCTGGCTGACGAAGCTGACCGTGGTCGGCGGCCGAGTGTCCTTGCTCATCATGCCCTCCCACGCGAGCCCCGCGCACCATAGGACGAATTGGCGTCGTTCAAAAGGTCCTTGGCCGCGTCGCGGCGGGGCGTCGGCTCAGCGTCGCGGCGCGAGCAGCGCGAAGTCCGCGCCCTGCGGATCGGTCGCGCGCACGACCCAACCGCCGCCAGGAACCTCGTTCGGGCCCCTGACCAGCCGCCCGCCGGCGGACGCAACGCGCTCGGCGGCGGCGTCGATGGCGTCGACGTTGAAATAGTAGAGCCAAAACGGCGCCGGCGTCTCGGCCGGCTTGGCCATCATGCCGCCGTCCTGGCCGCCTTCGATCGCGAACACCTGATAGACGCCCATCGGCCCCATATCCATCGCCCGGGCCTTCGTCCAGCCGAACAGGCGGGAATAGAAGGCGAAGGCGGCGTCGAGCTCGCCGGCGCGCAACTCGCGCCAGCCGACATTGCCGGGCGCCTCGGGCGCCAGAGGCGGGCGCGGGTCTTCGGCCGGCGCGCCCTTGAAGAGGACGAACGCCGCGCCGTGCGGATCGGCGGCAACGGCGAAGCGGCCGACGCCGGGGATGTCGGCGGCAGGGCGGTGGATCTTGCCGCCGGCGGCGACGACCTTCGTCGCGTAGGCGTCGACGTCGGGAACGCCGATATAGCCGATCCAGCCCGGCCGCCCGCCCATCTGGCGCGCCTCCTCGGGCAGCGTCATCAGCCCGCCGACCATGTTCGGCCCGGCGGAGAGCAGCGTGTAGGGGAAGCCGGCCATGCCGGCGTCCTTGACGCCCCAGCCGACCACCGCCGCGTAGAACTCCGCCGCCGCGTTGGGGTCGGCGGCCATGTATTCGTACCAGACGAAGCTTCCCAGCGGCGTGGGCATGATCGTTCCTCCCTTGGAAAAGAGCGAAAAGCCGCCGCGGCGGCGCCGACGACGGCAGTGTCGGGGCCGATCATGTCTTGTGTGTGACGGGGGCGGAGGGGGCGCTGTGGAGATCGTCGGCGAGACGACTCCTTTCGTTTGAAACGTCCACGCCGTCATTGTGACGCCGAGCGCAGCGAGGGGGAAGCAGTCCAGGCTTGGGCTTCGCGGCGGCGGCTTAGTCTGGATCGCTTCGCTGTCGCTCGCGATGACGGTTCAAGGCGAGGCGGCAATTTCGAGGCTTCGGCGCCGCGTTCTGCCTGAACTTGCGGAACTAGGTCGACCTGGCGATGGCGGAGAAGCGGCTGGGGCGAAGATCAGGGCGGAGGTCGAGGCGGAGTAGGAGCGGGGGCGTTCATCGCGCCGCTCGCATCGGATTGATCGTTTCGACGCCGAAAAAATCGCGAGTATTGTCGGTGACGATCAAACAGCCCCGCGTTTCCGCTATCGCGGCGATCAGCGCATCAAACGCGTTTCGCGGCCGTCCCATCGCGCGGCCCGCCGCCATGAACCGCGCCCAGGCCAGCGCGGCGCTCTCGTCAAACGGCAAGACTCTGCCGGCGAACAACGCTCGCGGGCCGACCGGGCCGTTGAACCAAGCGTCGAGGGCCGCGCGCTTTCGGCCCTGGGGCAATTCGAGAATCCCGCGGCGGATCTCCGCCATCGAGACAGAGGCAATGAACAGATCGCGGTCTTCACGTTCCTGCATCCATGCGAGCAGCGCCGCCGACGGCCTCGGTTTGATTGCATCGCTGACGATGTTCGTGTCGAGCAAATAGCGCGTCAAAACTTGACTCGCCGTACGCGATCATTGGAGCGTTTGAATCGCAGACCCGATCCGACGAGCGGCGAGTTTCTGAGCGCCTCGATAATTCCGCCCTTTTTCGGCACGTAAGATTGATCGACCGAAGTGACCGCCCTTCGAATCCGTTCTGCTTCGGGACCATCGCTCGCGAGCTCCTTGGCGAGCGAGCGAATGAGTTCTCGGTCTGCGTCGCGCGCGACGACTTCGAAGCGCGAAAGACCGCGTTCAGCTAGGCTGGCGCGGTAGTTCTGGACTGCGCGTTTTTGCGCGGGGGTTCCCATGACCAGGCTCCTCCATATCTCTGGATATATATCCGGAAATCGCGGATTTCGCAAGCCAAAGTCTGCCAGCGGCGCCCTCACCCGGCGCTTCGCGGGGCGGCATTCACTCCGCCGCCGCGCGTCCCCTCTTCCCCTGCCGCTTCGCCAGCGCCGCCCGCAGATACGCCCCGGTGTGGCTGTTCGCACTGCGGGCGACTTGCTCCGGCGTTCCCGCGGCGACCACTTCGCCGCCGCCGTCGCCGCCTTCGGGCCCTAAGTCGATGATCCAGTCGGCGGTCTTCACCACTTCGAGATTGTGCTCGATCACCACCATGGTGTTGCCCTGGTCGACCAGTTCGTGCAGCACGTCGAGCAATTGCGCGACGTCGTGGAAATGCAGGCCGGTGGTCGGCTCGTCGAGCAAATAGAGAGTGCGCCCGGTCGAGCGGCGCGACAGCTCCTTGGCGAGCTTGACGCGCTGCGCCTCGCCGCCCGACAGCGTCGTCGCGGGTTGGCCGACCTTGACGTAGCTCAGGCCGACGCGCTTCAGCGTCTCCAACTTGTCGCGGATCGCCGGCGCCGCCTTGAACAGCTCGGCCGCCTCCTCGACCGTCATGTCGAGCACGTCGGCGATCGAGCGGTCGCGGTACTTCACCTCCAGCGTTTCGCGGTCGTAGCGCTTGCCCTTGCAGACGTCGCAGGTGACGTAGACGTCGGGCAAAAAGTGCATTTCGATCTTGATCACGCCGTCGCCCTGGCAGGCCTCGCAGCGTCCGCCCTTGACGTTGAACGAGAAGCGTCCGGCCTGATAGCCGCGCGCCTTCGCCTCCGGCAGGCCGGCGAACCATTCGCGGATGGGGGTGAAGGCGCCGGTGTAGGTGGCGGGGTTGGAGCGCGGCGTGCGGCCGATCGGCGACTGGTCGATGTCGATGACCTTGTCGAGGCGCTCCAGCCCTTCGATGCGGTCGTAAGGCGCGGGCTGCTCGCTGGCGCCGTTGAGTTGGCGCGCCACCGCCCGGTACAGCGTGTCGAGGATCAGCGTCGACTTGCCGCCGCCGGAGACGCCGGTGACGCAGGTGAAGGCGCCGAGCGGGATCGCCGCCGTGACGGCCTTCAGGTTGTTGCCGCGCGCGCCGACGATGCGGATCTCGCGCCCCGGCGCCGCGACGCGCCGCCGCCCCGGGATCGGCACGAAGCGCACGCCGGAAAGATATTGCCCGGTCACCGAATTGGGGTTGGCGGCGATCTCCGCCGGCGTCCCTTTGGCGACGATCTCGCCGCCGTGAACGCCGGCGCCGGGGCCGAAGTCGACGACGTAATCGGCGGCGCGGATCGCGTCCTCGTCGTGCTCGACCACGATCACCGTGTTGCCGAGTTCGCGCAGGCGCCTCAGCGTGTCCAAGAGGCGCGCGTTGTCGCGCTGGTGCAGGCCGATCGAGGGTTCGTCGAGCACATAGAGCACGCCGGTCAGCCCCGAGCCGATCTGCGAAGCGAGGCGGATGCGCTGGCTCTCGCCGCCCGACAAGGTGCCCGAGGCGCGCGACAAAGTGAGATAGTCGAGGCCGACGTCGCTGAGGAACGTCAGCCGGTCGCCGATCTCCTTGAGAATGCGATGGGCGATCTCGTTGCGCTTGGCGTCGAGCGCGCGCGGCAGTTCGCGCGCCCAGGCGATCGCCGACCTGACGGAAAGCGTGGAGACCTCGCCGATGTGCTTGCCGTCGATCTTCACCGCCAGCGCCTCGGGCTTGAGGCGAAAGCCCCGGCAGGCCTCGCACGGCGTCGCGGTCATGTAGCGCTCGATTTCCTCGCGCGACCATTCGCTCTCGGTCTCGCGGTAGCGCCGCTCGAGGTTGTTCACCACGCCCTCGAACGGCTTCTTCACTTCGTAGGACCTCAGGCCGTCGTCGTAGGAAAAGCGCACCTCCTGGTCGCCCGAGCCGTTGAGGATCGCTTCGCGCGCCTTCTCGGAGAGGCTCGACCACGGCGCGTCGAGGCGGAACTTGTAGTGACGCCCGAGCGCCTCCAGCGTCTGCAGGTAATAGGGCGAGGCCGACTTCGCCCACGGCGCGACCGCGCCCTTGCGCAGCGTCAGGCGCGGATCGGGGACGACCAGGCTCGCGTCGACGGTGAGCTCCGAGCCGAGCCCGCCGCAGACCGGGCAGGCGCCGTAGGGGTTGTTGAACGAGAACAGCCGCGGCTCGATCTCGGCGATGGTGAAGCCGGAGACCGGGCAGGCGAATTTGGAAGAGAAGAGGATGCGGTTGGGCGAGTGGGGAGAGTCGGGCGAATGGCGAGCAGCGAGCAGCGAATGGGAGCTTTCGCCATTCGCTGCTCGCTCCTCGACGATCTCGACGATCGCCAGGCCGTCCGCCAGCTCCAGCGCGGTCTCGAAACTCTCGGCGAGGCGGCTCGCCATGTCGGGGCGCACCACCAGGCGGTCCACCACCACCTCGATGTCGTGCTTGAGCTTCTTGTCGAGCGCCGGCGCGTCGGCGATCTCGCAATAGGCGCCGTCGATCTTCAGGCGCTGGAAGCCGCGCTTCATGTAGTCGGCGATCTCCTTGCGGTATTCGCCTTTGCGGCCGCGCACGACCGGCGCCAGCAGAAAGAGCCGCGTGCGCTCGGGCAGCGCCAGCACGCGATCGACCATCTGGCTCACCGTTTGGCTCTCGATCGGCAGGCCGGTGGCGGGCGAATAGGGCACGCCGACGCGCGCCCATAACAGGCGCATGTAGTCGTGGATCTCGGTGACCGTGCCCACCGTCGAGCGCGGGTTCTTCGAGGTGGTCTTCTGTTCGATGGCGATCGCCGGCGACAGGCCGTCGATCTGGTCGACGTCCGGCTTCTGCATCATTTCCAGGAACTGGCGCGCGTAGGCGGAGAGCGACTCGACGTAGCGGCGCTGGCCCTCGGCGTAGATGGTGTCGAAGGCGAGCGACGACTTGCCGGAGCCGGAGAGCCCGGTGAACACCACCAGCTTGTCGCGCGGGATGGCGAGGTCGACGTTCTTGAGATTGTGCTCGCGCGCGCCGCGCACCTCGATGGCGCGGCCGCCGAACAGCTTCTCGACCCGCTCGGCGGCGGCGGTGGGTTTTGCAGGCTTGACGCTCGCCATGACGGCCTTTGCCGGAGAAACGACTCGCTCGAGGGGGCTTGCGCCGCGCCGGAGCGAATGCTAGAACAAAATGAGAACGAAGTTAAGGGCCCGCTCTTATTTAGTGCGAATGCCGCCGGCGCCAAATGACGGCCCGGCGCGCGGGCTGTGGACAAGTGGCTGGAGGGGCCGGCGTCGATATATCGCTTCTCCCGCGCGCGGGAGAAGGTGGCGGTTCGCGTTGGAAGGAGAGCGTCATGGCGGGCAGCGTCAACAAAGTCATTCTGGTCGGCAATCTCGGCAAGGACCCGAAGGTGAGCCGGCTGAATTCCGGCGATCAGGTCGTCAGCTTCAGCCTCGCCACCTCGGAATCCTGGCGAGACAAGAACACCGGCGAGCGCAAGGAAAAAACCGAGTGGCACAATGTCGTGATCTTCAATGAGAACATCGGCAAGATCGTCGAGCAATATTGCAAGAAGGGCTCCAAGGTCTACGTCGAGGGCCAGTTGCAGACGCGCAAATGGACCGATCAGGCCGGCGCCGACCGATACACCACCGAGGTGGTGCTGCAGCGCTTTCGCGGCGAACTGACGTTGCTCGACTCGCGCGGCGGCGGCGAAAGCCGCGACGTCGCCGCGAACGGCGAAGAACGCTCCGCCAGCTTCGGCCGCTCTTCTCCGGTCGACAAGCGCCCGGCGCCGGCCAGCGGCGACGCCGGCGCGGCCGGCGACCTCGACGACGACATTCCGTTCTGAGCGGCGACGGGCGAGCGCCGCCGACTGCGGGGTCGCGCGAGGCGCGCCGGGGCGGGCGCGCGTCTTGACGAGGGCGCGACAATCGCGCTTCTGACGAAGGGCTCGGGGGAGCGAACGAGGAGGCGCGCCATGGCGGATTTCCACATCCTCAGCGAGGCCGAAATTCAGACGGCGCTGCGCGAGCTGAAGGACTGGTCGCTCAAGGGACGAGCGATCGAAGCGTCGTTCGCCTTGCCGACGTTCGGCGACGCGATCGCGCTGATCGTCCAGGTCGCGCTCGCGGCGGAAGCCTTGGGCCATCATCCGGAAATGCACAATTCCTACAATCGCGTGTCGTTTTCGCTCAGCACCCACGACGCGGGCGATCGGATCACCGACCTCGACATCAAGGCGGCTTCGCGGATCAGCGCCGCGGCGCGTCGCTTCCAAGGCATGAAGTGACGGGCGAGCGGCGGCGCGCTCAGGGCGACGCTTTGCGGCGCCAGCAGACCAGGCTGACCGCATTGGCCGCGTCGAGCGTTCGCTCCGGCTCCGGCTCGAGGCCGGATCGCCTCAGCGCCTCTTCGGGCGAGCGTCCCGGCGGGCCTTCGGCAAAGATCGGCAGGCCGCCGGGCAGCGCGACCTTGCCGGCGCGAGAGAGGCAAAATCGGTCGTAGCCGATCGCCAGGAACAGGCTGTAGACCTGCGGTCCGCCGATCACCGCCGCGACGCCGCCCGCCAGCCCCAGCGCCGCGCAGGCTTCATCGAACGACGCGCCGGCCGGGTTCCACAACACACCGTTCGGGTTGTCCGGATCGGGCGCGATCGCCGCCACGGCGCGGGTCAGCGCGACGCGGCGCCGGCGCGCCGAGTTCGGCTGGCCTTCGTGCGAACGGCGGCCGTGGACCACCACGTCGACGTGATCCAATTCGCGCGCGAAGAAGCGTTGATCGGCCTCGCTCTTGAGGCTTTCCGGCATGACGCCGTCGGCGTCGGCGATCATGCCGTCGGCCGAGACGATGGCGTAGCCTTCGATGCGGCGTCGTCCGGACATGAGCAGCGGTCCTCTTCGAGGCCTCGAGAGCGCGCGCCGCCGCGCGGGCTCAGGCCGCCGTGTCGGAATTGACCAGCGACAGGAACTCTTCGCGGGTGATCGGCTGGGCGCGGAAACACCCGAGCATGCGACTGGTGACGAGATCGGTGCCGCGCTTGCGCACGCCGCGGCTGGTCATGCAATGATGGGCCGCCTTGACCACCACGGCGACGCCGCGCGGCTGCAACGCGCTTTCGATGGCGTTGGCGATCTGGGCGGTCAGCCGCTCCTGGATTTGCAACCGCCGGGAGTAGATGTCGACGACCCGGGCCAGTTTGGAGATGCCGACGACCCGCCGGTCGGGGACGTAGCCGATCCAGACGCGGCCGACGATCGGCGCGAGATGATGCTCGCAGTGGCTTTCGAACGAGACGCCCCGGAGCACGATCATTTCGTCGTAGCCCTCGACCTCCTCGAACGTCTTTCGCAAGACGTCTTCCGGGTCCTGGCCGTATCCGGAAAAATACTCGCGAAACGACCGGACGAGACGCTTCGGCGTGTCGCGCAAGCCGTCGCGGTCGGGGTCCTCGCCGATCCAGCGAAGGATGCGGCGAAAGGCGTCCTCGGCCTCGGCGTCGGTCGGCGCCGCCGTCGGCGAACCGGCGCCGACGGGGCCGGGAGAGCGTCCGGCGCGGGGTTTGTCAGCTGTCACCAATGTCCTTCCCACTCTCGGTCGGGCGAAGGCGCGTCTGGAAAGCTGTAGCCGCTGGTCTCGGCCCGCGTCAACTTCGCGCCGCCGCCCCTCGCCTGACGCCGATTCGACAATCGATCGGCTGATGATTATCGAAGCGGAGGGCGCCCGCCGCAGCCGCGCGCCTCGAGCAACAGGAGATCCCTCGGATGACGCTGCCGGTTCTCGTCGCGCCGTCGATTCTGTCGGCCGATTTTGCCAAGCTCGGCGAGGAGGTGCGCGCCGTCGACGCGGCCGGCGCCGACTGGATTCATCTCGACGTGATGGACGGCCATTTCGTGCCCAACCTCACCTTCGGCCCGCCGGTGGTCGCGGCGCTGCGGCCGCACTCGAAGAAGACGTTCGACTGCCATCTGATGATCGAGCCGGCCGACCCCTATCTCGAGGCGTTTGCCGAGGCGGGGTGCGACGGGATCACCGTCCACGTCGAAGTCTGCAAGCACCTCGACCGCTCGCTGCAGGCGATCCGCGCGCTCGGCAAGAGAGCCGGCGTCGCGCTCAATCCCGCGACGCCGGCCGAGTCGATCGAATACGTGCTCGATCGGCTCGATCTCGTGCTGCTGCTGACGGTCAATCCCGGCTTCGGCGGTCAGGCGTTCATCCCCGCGACGGTGGAGAAGATCGCGCGCGTCAAGCGCATGATCGGCGCCCGCGCGATCCGCATCGAGGTCGACGGCGGGATCACGCCGGAAACCGCGCCGCTGGTCGTCGGCGCCGGCGCGAACGTCCTGGTGGCGGGATCGGCGGTGTTC
>JBEKBD010000103.1:0-10282 GCA_050015575.1 Roseiarcus sp.
CTCGCCTGCTGCGCGGTCGAGATGATGCAGCTGTCGATGCCGCGCTACGACGTCGAGCGTTTCGGCTTCGCGCCGCGCGGCAGCCCGCGCCAGTCCGACGTGATGATCGTCGCGGGCACCCTGACCAACAAGATGGCGCCGGCGCTGCGCAAGGTCTACGACCAGATGGCCGAGCCGCGCTACGTCATCTCGATGGGCTCCTGCGCCAACGGCGGCGGCTACTACCATTATTCCTATTCGGTGGTGCGCGGCTGCGACCGCATCGTTCCCGTCGACATCTACGTTCCCGGCTGTCCACCGACCGCGGAAGCGCTGCTCTACGGCATATTGATGCTGCAAAAGAAGATCAGGCGGACCGGGACGATCGAGAGATGACCCTTCCTCCGCCGGACGAACGCGCGGCGTTCGCCGGTGGAGAAGGCGGCGCGAAGCGCCGGGCGAGGGTCTGGGGTCGCGAGCGTTTCGTCGTCCGTCATCGCTTGGCGACGGCGCCGGCGCGCGCGAGGCCGGGGAAGACGACACGGGAAGGGCCATGGACGAGGCTTTGAAATCCTACGGCGATAGGGTGATCGCGGCGCTGCCGGGCGTCGTCGCCGCGGCGGCCGTCGCCTACGACGAATTGACGCTGAACGTCGAAGCGGCGCGCGTCGTCGAGGCGCTGACCCATCTTCGCGACGACCCGGAAGGGCGGTTCATCTGCCTTATCGACATCAGCGGCGTCGACCATCCCGAACGCGAAAAGCGCTTCGACGTCGTCTATCACCTGCTTTCGCCGCAACTCAATCGGCGCGTTCGGGTGAAGATCGAGACCGACGAAGCGACGCCCGTCCCCTCGGCGGTCGAGGTCTTTCTCGCCGCCAACTGGTTCGAGCGCGAGATTTACGATCTGTTCGGCGTGCTGTTCGAGGGCCATCCGGACCTCCGGCGCATCCTGACCGATTACGGCTTCGACGGCCACCCGCTGCGCAAGGATTTCCCGATGACCGGCTTCGTCGAGGTGCGCTACGACGACGAAGAGAAGCGCGTGCGCTACGAGCCGGTGCGGCTCAACCAGGAATTCCGCGCGTTCGATTTTCTCAGCCCCTGGGAAGGCGCGCCGCCGCCCGGCGACGAGAAGGCGGGGTAGGGGAAGAGGGCAGATAGGCAGTAGGCAGTGAGTTTTCTGTGAGCGAGGTCAGGTCGTATCGGGATCTCAAAGTGCGGCAGGACGCGATGACGCTCGTCGAGGGGTGTTATCGCTTCACGAGGGAATTGCCGAAGGAAGAGATATATGGCCTTTCATCGCCTATTCGTCGGGCGTCGGTTTCCGTGCCGGCGAATATCGCGGAGGGGTACGAGCGAGACAGTTCGGGATCGTACGTGAGTTTTCTGAAGATCGCGCAGGGCTCCTTGAAAGAGTTGGAGACGCACTTGATTTTGACGCAACGCCTGAAGCTCGGCAGTTTCGAAAGCGCGGCGCAATTGCTGTCGCTCACGGACTCGCTCGGGCGTATGTTGCACGCGCTCTTGCGCCGCATTGAAAAGTCGGTTGAGCGCTAAAATGAGCACCTCTGTCCGCATCCGGCCTACTGCCTACTGCCTACTGCCTATTGCCGTCTCCCGACCGGCCCGGCATCGCAGAGCGCTCCCATGACCGAACAGAACCTCCGCAATTTCTCGGTCAACTTCGGGCCGCAGCACCCGTCCGCGCACGGCGTGCTTCGCTTGGTGCTGGAGCTCGACGGCGAAGTGGTCGAGCGCGTCGATCCGCACATCGGCCTGCTGCATCGCGGCACCGAGAAGCTGATGGAGGCGCGCACCTACCTGCAGAACGTGCCCTATCTCGACCGGCTCGATTACGTCGCGCCGATGAATCAGGAGCACGCCTACGCGCTTGCCGTCGAGCGGCTGCTCGGCGTGACCGTTCCGCGCCGCGCCCAGCTCATCCGCGTGCTCTATTGCGAGATCGGCCGGCTGCTTTCCCACATGCTCAACGTCACCACCCAGGCGATGGATTGCGGCGCGCTGACGCCGCCGCTGTGGGGCTTCGAGGAACGCGAAAAGCTGATGGTCTTCTACGAGCGCGCCAGCGGCGCGCGCATGCACGCGGCCTACTTCCGCCCCGGCGGCGTGCACCAGGATATTCCGCCCAGGCTGATCGACGACATTTACGCCTTCTGCGATCCATTCCTCAAAGTGTGCGACGACATCGAGGTTCTGCTGACGGGAAACCGCATTTTCAAGCAGCGCAACGTCGACATCGGCGTCGTCAAGCTCGCCGACGCCTGGGCCTGGGGCTTCTCCGGCGTGATGGCGCGCGGCTCGGGCGCGGCCTGGGACCTGCGCAAGGCGCAGCCCTACGAGTGCTACGAGGAAATGGATTTCGACATCCCGGTCGGCAAGAACGGCGACTGCTACGACCGCTATTGCATCCGCATGGAGGAGATGCGCCAGTCGATCAAGATCATCAAGCAGTGCTGCGACAAGCTCAACGCGGCGGGCGGCGAGGGGCCGGTTTCGACCGACGACGGCAAGATCGTTCCGCCGCGGCGCAGCGACATGAAGCGCTCGATGGAGGCGCTGATCCATCATTTCAAGCTCTACACCGAAGGCTATAAAGTTCCCGCCGGCGAGGTCTACGCGGCGGTCGAGGCGCCCAAGGGCGAGTTCGGCGTCTATCTCGTCTCCGACGGAACCAACAAGCCCTATCGCGTGAAGCTGCGCGCGCCGGGCTTCGCCCATCTGGCGGCGATGGACTTCCTGTGCCGCAAGCACATGCTGGCGGACGTCAGCGCGATCTTGGGCTCGCTCGACATCGTGTTCGGCGAGGTCGACCGATGAACGTCGTTCGCCTCGCCCTCGCCTCGGCGTGCGCTCGCGCCATGATCAAGAGACTGGAGTTGCGCTGAATGTCTGTTCGCCGTCTCGCCGAAGTCCAGCCCGAGAGCTTCGCGTTCACGCCGGAGAACCGCGCCTGGGCGGACAAGGAGATCGCCAAGTATCCCCCCGGCCGGCAGGCCTCGGCGATCCTTTCGCTGCTGTGGCGCGCGCAGGAGCAGAGCGGCGGATGGCTGCCCAGGCCGGCGATCGAGAAGGTCGCCGAAATCCTCGCCATGCCCAATATCCGCGCGCTCGAAGTCGCGACCTTCTACACCATGTTCAATCTGGAGCCGGTCGGCCGCTTTCACGTCCAGCTCTGCGGCACGACGCCGTGTCAGTTGCGCGGCGCCGAGGGGATCAAGAAGGTCTGCAAGCAGCGCATCGGCGAGGAGAGGGAAGTCGCCGCCGACGGCGCCTTGTCCTGGGTCGAGGTCGAGTGCCTGGGCGCCTGCTGCAACGCGCCGGTCGTGCAGATCAACGACGACTATTACGAAGACTTGACGCCGGAGAATTTCGCCAAGCTCCTCGACGACCTCGTCGCGGGACGGCCGGTGAAGACGGGCTCGCAGCGCGGGCGCGCTTCTTCCGAGCCGGAGGGCGGGCCGCTGACGTCGCTGACGACGCTCTATGGCGCCGACGGCCGAAGCGGACCGGCGTCGGCCAAGGCGTGATTCGGGAAACGAGAGCGATGCTCGAGGACAAGGACCGCATCTTCACTAATCTCTACGGCTTCGGCGACCGCAGCCTGAAGGGCGCGCGCGCGCGCGGCCAATGGGACGGGACCAAGGCGATCATCGACAAGGGCCGCGATTGGGTCGTCGCCGAGATGAAAGCTTCGGGCCTGCGCGGCCGCGGCGGGGCGGGCTTCCCGACGGGCTTGAAGTGGTCGTTCATGCCCAAGGGCGTCGACCCCAAGCGCCCGCATTATCTCGTCGTCAACGCCGACGAGTCGGAGCCGGGCACCTGCAAGGATCGCGAAATCCTGCGCAACGATCCGCACACGCTGGTGGAGGGCTGCTTCGTCGCCGGCTTCGCCATGGGCGCCAACGTCGCCTACGTCTATGTGCGCGGCGAATACGTTCTCGAGCGCAAGCGCCTGCAGGCGGCGGTCGACGAAGCCTACGAGGCCAAGCTGATCGGCAAGGACAACGTCCACGGCTGGCCGTTCGACATCGTTGTTCATCACGGCGCCGGCGCCTATATCTGCGGCGAAGAGACGGGGATGCTCGAATCGCTCGAGGGCAAGAAGGGCATGCCGCGGATGAAGCCGCCGTTCCCCGCCGCCATGGGGCTCTACGGCTGCCCAACCACCGTCAACAACGTCGAGTCCATCGCCGTGGCGCCGACTATTCTCCGGCGCGGCGCGGCGTGGTTCTCGAGTTTCGGCGCGCCCAACAACGCCGGCACCAAGGTCTTCTGCATATCCGGCCACGTCAACAAACCGTGCAACGTCGAAGAAGCGATGTCGATCCCGTTCCGGGAATTGATCGACAAGCACGCCGGCGGCGTGCGCGGCGGCTGGGACAATCTGCTCGCCGTCATTCCCGGGGGATCGTCGGTGCGCATGGTGCCAGCGGCGCAGATCATCGATGCGCCGATGGATTTCGATTCGCTCGGCAAGCTCAAGTCCGGCCTCGGCACCGCGGCGGTGATCGTGATGGACAAGTCGACCGACCTCATCCGCGCGATCGCGCGGCTCGCCTACTTCTACAAGCACGAAAGCTGCGGCCAGTGCACGCCGTGCCGCGAGGGCGCCGGCTGGATGTGGCGGGTGATGACGCGCATGGCCGAGGGCAGGGCTCAGAAGCGCGAGATCGACATTCTGCTCGACGTGACGAAACAGGTCGAGGGCCACACCATCTGCGCGCTCGGCGACGCGGCGGCGTGGCCGATCCAGGGCCTGATCGCCCATTTCCGCCCCGAGATCGAAAGGCGCATCGACCAATACGCGGCCCATGCGTCGGGCGACACGCTAAGCGCGGCGGCGGAGTAAGGGCGATGGCGGTTGATCTGGCCGAGGTTCGAGAGGTCCGAAATGCCCTGGGCGGTTTGGGTCGTCGCGGCTCTTGTCGTTTCGATGTGGATTCCCGTCGTTGGCTACTGGGTCGCCGATTTCGCCATGATCTTCACCTTCCTGGCGACCTATTCGTTGCCGGCCTTTCTAGCGCAGGCGGTTTCGGGTCGCTTGAGCCAAATGAGCGGCCAGATTGTGATCGTGCGCATCAGAGGGTCGGCGCCGACAGGCTGGGAGTATCTCTGGGGGCTGTTCGGCTGGACGGGGATGGCCTGGCTCGCGGCGGTCGCCATTCTCGCCGCGTGGATCGCGATCAGGACGCGCGCGGGGCGCGGCGTTCGCGGCCTCATGAATTTGCTGATCCTCGTCGCCGGTTGGCCGCTATGCTTTTGGCTGGCGATGTACGTAGTGTCGACGACGGCGTCGGGATGAAGGCGGCGGAGTAGGGCGATGGCGTTCGAGGCGAGCGAAATTCGAGAGGTTCGAAATGCCCTGGGCTGTCTGGTTGGTCGTGATCCTCCTGTTCGCGATGGTGATTCCGAGGCTTGCGCCCTCGGTCGCCGGCTATGTGCTGGTCTTCACCAATTTCGTCACGCAATCTCTGGAAAGGCTGGTCGCCGCGGCGCTGGCGGGGCGGATGAGCGAGCCGGCCGGATCGCCGCCGCTGTGGCGGCGGTTCGGCTGGAGCGGCGTCGTCTGGCTGGCGACGATCGTCGTTCTCGCCGTCGGGATCGTGATCAGGCGCTACACCGGGCACTCCGGCCGCGGGCTGGCGAATCTGCTCTTTCTCGTGGTCAGCTGGCCGGTCTGCTTTCAGCTGGCGCAGCGCGCGGCGCCGGGGGCGCCGCCACGATGAAGTCGGCGGTGTAGGGCGATGGCCAAGATCATCATCGACGGCAAAGAGCTCGACGTTCCCGCCGAATACACGCTGCTCCAGGCGTGCGAGGCGGCGGGGGCGGAGATTCCGCGCTTCTGCTTTCACGAGCGGCTGTCGGTCGCCGGCAACTGCCGGATGTGCCTGGTCGAGGTGAAGGGCGGGCCGCCCAAGCCGACGGCGTCGTGCGCGACCGCGGTCAAGGATCTGCGCCCCGGCCCCAAGGGCGAGCCGCCGGTCGTCGAGACCAATTCGCCGATGGCGCGCAAGGCGCGCCAGGGGGTGATGGAGTTCCTGCTCATCAACCATCCCTTGGACTGCCCGATCTGCGACCAGGGCGGCGAGTGCGATCTGCAGGACCAGGCGATGGCCTACGGCGTCGACTCCTCGCGCTTTGCCGAGAACAAGCGCGCGGTCGAGGACAAATACGTCGGCGCGCTGGTCAAGACGTCGATGAACCGCTGCATCCAATGCACGCGTTGCGTCCGCTTCGCCACGGAAGTTGCGGGCGTCGCCGAACTCGGCGCGATCGGGCGCGGCGAGGACATGGAGATCACCACCTATCTCGAAGGCGCGCTCACTTCCGAATTGCAGGGCAACGTCGTCGATCTCTGCCCCGTCGGCGCGCTGACTTCCAAGCCGACCGCGTTTCATGCCCGGCCGTGGGAATACGTCAAGACCGAATCGATCGACGTGATGGACGCGCTGGGATCGGCGATTCGCGTCGATTCGCGCGGGTCCGAAGTGGTGCGCATTTTGCCGCGGATCAACGAGGCGATCAACGAAGAATGGATTTCCGACAAGACGCGCCACGTCGTCGACGGGTTGAAGACCCAGCGGCTCGATCGCCCCTACGTGCGCGTCGACGGCAAGCTCAAAGCCGCGACTTGGCCGCAAGCCTTCGCGGCGATCGCCGCGAAGGCCAAGACGACCGCGCCGGCGCGCATCGGCGCGCTCGCCGGCGATCTCGCCAGCGTCGAGGAAATGTTCGCGCTGAAGGCGCTGATGGCGAAGCTCGGCGTCGTCAACCTCGACTGCCGCCAGGACGGCTCGAAGCTCGATCCGAGGTTCGGCCGCGCCTCCTATCTCTTCAACTCGACGATCGCCGGCATCGACGAGGCCGACGCGATCATGATCATCGGCTCGAACCCGCGCCGCGAGGCGCCGGTGCTCAACGCCCGCATTCGCAAGCGCTGGCTCAGGGGCGATTGCCTGATCGGCGTCGTCGGCGAAAAGGCCGATCTGACCTACGGCTACAATTACCTCGGCGCCGGCCCCGATTCGCTTGTCCCCTTCGCCGAGCATCCGCCGGCCCACAAGACCAAGCCAATGTTCATTCTCGGCGCCGGCGCCTTCGCGCGGCCGGACGGCGCCGCCGCGCTCAGCCTGGCGGCCAAGGCGGCGCTGTCGCTCGGCGTCGTCAGGGACGGATGGAACGGCTTCAATGTGCTGCACTCCGCCGCTTCGCGCGTCGGCGGCCTCGATCTCGGCTTCACGCCCGGCAAGCGCGGGCTCGATGCGCCGGCGATGGCCAAGGCGGGCGGCGTCGACCTGGTCTTCAACCTCGGCGCCGATGAAATCGACATCTTGCCCGGCGCCTTCGTCGTCTATATCGGCACGCACGGCGACAAGGGCGCGCACCGCGCCGACGTCATCTTGCCCGGCGCCGCCTACACCGAAAAGACCGGCGTCTACGTCAACACCGAAGGTCGGCCGCAATTCGCCGAACGCGCCGTGTTCCCGCCGGGCGAGGCGCGCGAGGACTGGGCGATTCTGCGCGCGCTATCGGACGCGATCGGCGCGCGGCTGCCGTTCGATTCGCTCGGCGCGCTGCGCGCCGCGCTCGCCGCCGCCCATCCCGATCTCGTCGCGTACGATCAAATAGCGCCGGCCGACGCCGGCGCGTTGCGAGCGCTCGCCGGCCTCGGCGGCGCGCTCGACCGCGCCCCGTTCGTCTCCAGCGTCGCCGACTTTTATTTCACCAACCCGATCGCGCGCGCCTCGCGCGTCATGGCCGAATGCTCGGCCCTGGCCAAGGGCGAGACGCGCCAGGCCGCGGAATAGGACCAGAGATGAGCAGCGTCTCTCCCACTCGCCCCGAGCCTTCCCGCTGGCCCGTCGTCGTCGCGCTCGTGGCGCTGGCGGGCGTCGCCGCGCTGGTCGTCGCGGCGGTCGTCTGGTTCTTCGTCAGCGGCGCCGCGGCGACGTTCGGCGCGTGGCTGTACGCCTCGGCGCTCGGCGCCTTCGTGCGCTACGCGCTGGAAAGCCTGGCGCTGCTGGTTTGCGTCCTGCTCTCGGCGGCGGCGCTCATCTACGCCGAACGCAAGATCTGGGGCTCGATTCACCTCCGGCGCGGGCCGAACGTCGTCGGTCCGTGGGGCGTGCTGCAGCCGTTCGCCGATTTCTTCAAGTTCATCTTCAAGGAGCCGATCATTCCCGCGGGCGCCAACAAGGGCGTGTTCGTTCTGGCGCCGCTGGTGTCGGCGACGCTGGCGCTGGCGGCCTGGGCGGCGATCCCCGTCGCGGACGGCTGGGTCGTCGCCGACATCAACGTCGGCGTGCTCTACCTCTTCGCGGTGTCCTCGCTCGGCGTCTACGGCATCGTGATGGCGGGCTGGGCGTCGAACTCGAAGTACCCGTTCCTGTCGGCGCTGCGCGCGGCGGCGCAGATGGTGTCCTACGAAGTCTCGATCGGCTTCGTCATCGTCACCGTGCTGCTCTGCGCCGGCTCGCTCGACCTCAGCGATATCGTGCGCGCGCAGGACACCCGCTTCGGGCTGTTCGGCTGGTACTGGCTGCCGTTGCTGCCGATGGCCGTCATCTTCTTCGTCTCGGCGCTCGCCGAGACCAACCGCCCGCCGTTCGATCTGGCCGAGGCGGAGTCGGAGCTGGTGGCCGGGTACATGGTCGAGTATTCCGCCTCGATGTTCCTGCTGCAGTTCCTCACCGAACTGGTCGCGATCCTCGCGATGTCGTCGATCATGACGGTGCTGTTCTTCGGCGGCTGGCTGTCGCCGATTCCCTTCCCGCCCTTCACCTGGGTTCCCGGGGTGATCTGGTTCCTCCTCAAGGCGTGGACCGTCGTCTTCATGTTCTCGTTCGTGAAGGCGATCGTGCCGCGCTACCGCTACGACCAATTGATGCGGCTCGGCTGGAAGGTGTTCCTGCCGATCTCGCTGTTCATGGTGGTGGCGGTGGCAGGCGTCTTGGAGGCGACCGGCTGGGGAGCGCATAGCTGAAATGGGGCGGCTCGTTGGTGAGGACAAACCCATGGCGCTGAGACTCGATTCCGCCGCGCGCTCGCTCTTCCTGGGCGAGTTCCTGGCGGCGTTGGCGCTTTCGGTGCGCTACATGTTCAAGCCGAAGCTGACGCTGAACTATCCTCACGAGAAGTCGCCGCTCAGTCCGCGCTTTCGCGGCGAGCACGCGCTGCGCCGCTATCCCAACGGCGAGGAGCGCTGCATCGCCTGCAAGCTGTGCGAAGCGATCTGTCCGGCGCAGGCGATCACCATCGAAGCGGGCCCGCGCCGCAACGACGGCGCGCGCCGCACGACTCGCTACGACATCGACATGACCAAGTGCATCTACTGCGGCATGTGCCAGGAGGCCTGCCCGGTCGACGCCATCGTCGAGGGGCCGAATTTCGAGTTCGCGGTCGAGACCCGCGAGGAGTTGTTCTACGACAAGGACCGATTGCTGGATAACGGCGCGCGTTGGGAGCGCGAGATCGCGCGCAACCTCGCGGCGGACGCGGAATATAAGTGAGCGAGCCCTTCCTCCCTTGCGGGGGAAGGCGTCATGCGCAACATGACGGATGAGGGGCAAAGGGACGTAAGACTATGCAGGCCGACGCGATTTTCTTCTGGCTGTTCTCGGGGGCGCTGATCGTTTCGGCGTTGATCGTGATCCTCGCCCGCAACCCCGTCCATTCCGTGCTGTTCCTGATTCTCGCCTTCGTCAACGCCGCCGGCCTGTTCCTGCTGATGGGGGCCGAATTCCTCGGCATGATCCTGATCGTCGTCTACGTCGGCGCCGTGGCGGTGCTGTTCCTTTTCGTCGTCATGATGCTCGACGTCGATTTCGCCGAAATGAAGCAAGGCTTCGTGCGCTACCTGCCGATCGGCGGCTTGATCGCCTTGGTCGTCGCCGCCGAACTGGTCTTCGCCATCGGCTACGAATGGACGCGCTCGCCCGCCGCCGCCGCCGCGGCGGCGCCGTCGGGAACCTTGTCGAACACGGCGGCGCTCGGCCGCGTGCTCTACACCCAATATTTCTACTTCTTCCAGGCGGCGGGAATGATCCTGCTGACCGCGATGGTCGGCGCGATCGTGCTGACGTTGCGCCATAAGAAAGGCGTCAGACGGCAGCGGATCGCCGATCAAGTCGCGCGCGGCCCCGCCAGCGCGATCGAACTACGCAAAGTCCCCTCGCGCGCCGGCCTCTGAAAGGTCCGTTCCCATGGTCATCGGCCTCGCCCATTATCTCACCCTGGCGGCGATCCTGTTCACGATCGGCGTCGCCGGCATCATTCTCAA
>JBEKBD010000104.1:0-10225 GCA_050015575.1 Roseiarcus sp.
ATTCGCCAGTCTGCTCGGCGCTGACCTCCTCGATCTGCTCTACGTCGATCCCCGCTTCGCCCGACGCGGCGTCGGAGCGGCGCTGATCGAGGCGCTGGCGCGGCTCGCCGAGGCCCGCGGCGCCGAACGCCTAACCGGCGAAGTCAGCGACGCCGCGCGCTCGCTCTTCGAGCGCCAGGGATTCGTCGCCCAGCGGCGCAATCTCGTTCAGCTCGACGATCAGTGGCTAGCGAACACGACCATGACCAAGCGCTTCACGGCGCCGCGCGCCGAGGCGCCGGCGCCGACGCGACATTGAAGGGACAACCCATGACCCGCGAACGCCTCTACCTCTTCGACACGACGCTGCGCGACGGCGCACTGACCACCGGCGTCGACTTCTCGTACGAGGACAAGATCCAGATTGCGGCCTTGCTCGATCGGCTCGGCGTCGACTATGTCGAAGGCGGCTATCCCGGCGCCAATCCGACCGACACGCGATTTTTCCAGCGCAAGCCGACCAAGCGCGCGCGGTTCTGCGCCTTCGGCATGACCAAACGCGCCGGCCGCTCGGCCGCCAACGACCCCGGCCTCGCCGCTCTCATCGCCGCCGACGCGGACGCCATCGTGTTCGTCGCCAAGACCTGGGATTATCACGTCCGCGTCGCGCTCGGCTGCACGCTGGAAGAGAACCTCGCCTGCATCGAAGACAGCGTGAAGGCGGCGCTCGCCGCGGGACGCGAGGCGATGGTCGACTGCGAGCATTTCTTCGACGGCTACAAGGCCAATCCCGCCTATGCGCTCGATTGCGCGCGCGCCGCCTATCGATCGGGCGCCCGCTGGGTCGTGCTTTGCGACACCAACGGCGGCTCGCTTCCCGACGAGATCGAGCGCATCGTCGCCGAAGTCGCGCGCGTCATCCCCGGCGACCATCTCGGCATTCACGCGCACAACGACACCGACAACGCGGTCGCCAACTCGCTGGCGGCGGCGCACGCCGGGGTCAGGCAGATTCAGGGAACGTTGAACGGGCTCGGCGAACGCTGCGGCAACGCCAATCTCGTGTCGCTGATCCCGACCCTGGCGCTCAAGTCCGATCTCGCCGAGCGCTTCGAAATCGGCGTCTCCGCCGAGTCGCTGCGCGAAATCGCCAATATCTCGCGCGCGTTCGACGAACTGCTGAACCGGGCCCCCGACCGGCACGCGCCGTATGTCGGCGCCTCGGCATTCGCCACCAAGGCGGGCATTCACGCCTCGGCGCTGGCCAAGGACCCCCGCACCTACGAGCACGTGCCGCCGGAAAGCGTCGGCAACACGCGCGCGGTTCTGGTCTCCGACCAAGCCGGACGGTCGAACCTGATCGCCCAGCTCACGCGAATGGGGGTCGAGGTTCGCGCCGACGATCCCCGCCTCGCGCGGCTTCTCGACGAGGTCAAGGAGCGCGAGGCGCAAGGCTTCGCTTACGAGGCGGCCGACGCGTCCTTCGAACTGCTGGCGCGCCGCGCCCTTGGCGACGCACCCGCCTTTTTCGACGTCGAGAGTTTCCATGTCAGCGTCGAGCGCAAGTACAATTCGGCCGGCGCGCGCTATTCAGCCTCGCAGGCGGTCGTCAAGATCCGTATCGGCGAAGAGACCCTGATTTCAGCGGCCGAAGGCAACGGCCCGGTCAACGCGCTCGATCTGGCGCTGCGCAAGGATCTTGGCGCCTATCAGAAGCACATCCAGGACCTCGAACTGTTGAACTATCGCGTGCGCGTCTTTCAAGGCGGCACCGATGCAGTGACGAGGGTGCTGATCGAGTTCGGCGATTCCAGCGGCGCGCGATGGTCGACCGTCGGGCTCTCCGGAAACATCATCGACGCCTCGTTTCAGGCGCTGGTGGACGCGATCGATTACAGGCTGGTGAAGGCGACCGGGGCTTGAGCGCGGCCGTGCGCTCGGCCCGCCGGCGATCGGCGGCGCCGCGGCTCTTTGCAGATCGACACGCAGCGCCTATATTGGGGTCGCCGCCGCAAGGCGGCTATGGCGATAAACGGACATCGAAATACGTCTTTCGGACCCGGGGGCGGTACCCGGCGCCTCCACCCAAGCCCACGAACGGAATGGGTTTCGGTGGGGGCGAAATAGGTTCGACGGGGGACATAAAGGGTGCTCTTTTGCTCGGCATGATACCGCCGTTATCGGGTCAAACCTATAGTTGCGAATGACAACTATGCTCCGGTGGCCCTCGCTGCGTAACGCAGCGCCGGCACTGGGATTCAAGTCCTAAAGGTTTGCTCCTTTAGGCGGGGTCTGGAGGCGCCCGGCAACAGAAGCCTCCACTTTTCTTTCGCCTCCGATAATTGCCATCGCCGCCCGTCTCGGCTATTTTTCGCGCCAAGCGTTCGAGCGCAGATTTCCATGTCGGTCGATTATATCCGCTATGACTTGCTGGTGCAGGACGCGCTGCGCTCGGTGGTGCGCAAGGTGGTGAGCGAGGCCGCGCGCAGCGGCCTTCCCGGCGATCACCATTTCAACATCGCGTTCAAGACACAGGCGCCGGGCGTCGTCATTCCGCCGGCGATGCTCCAGCGCTATCCCGACGAAATGGCGATCATCCTGCAGCACGAATTCTGGGACTTGGCCGTGACCGCTGACGCGATCGAGGTCAGCCTAAACTTCTCTCGCAAGCCGGAGCGGCTCACCATTCCCTTCGATTCGATCACCGGCT
Source organism: Roseiarcus sp. (assembly GCA_050015575.1). Lineage (GTDB taxonomy): Bacteria > Pseudomonadota > Alphaproteobacteria > Rhizobiales > Beijerinckiaceae > Roseiarcus. Next base: position 2,690 of record JBEKBD010000104.1, read on the forward strand.
TCAGCGATCCTTCGGTGCCGTTCGGTTTCAAGCTCGAGCCGCGGATCGCCGCCGAACCCGAGCCCGCCAAACCGACGCCGATCGGGCGCGACGCGGAGAACAAAGGCGCAGCTCCGTTCGCCGCGACCGCGGCGCCGACGCTGAAGCCGAACCAGTCTGCAAGCGCGCCGAAATCCGCGGAAGGTTCCGCCAAGAAACCGGAAAAGCCGAAGGACGGGGAGGCCGCGAAGGTCGTCTCGATCGACGCGTTCCGCAAGAAATAATTTTCGGCGGAGCGACGCCGATGGGCGAAATCGTCAATCTCCGACACGCTCGCAAACACAAGCGACGTCTGGGCGAGGAGGCCGCGGCGGCGGCCAATCGGGTCGCCTTCGGCGCGCCCAAGACGGCCAAGCGGAAAACGCGAGCGGAGCGCGACCTCGCCGAGCGCCGTCTCGACGGCCATCGCCTCGCCGATCCAGGCGAGGGCGAATGACCTCCGTCGCCGGCGCGCCGACGCCCCGCACGAGGATCGTCAAGCGCTCGCTGACGATCTCCGGCCATCGCACCAGTATTTCCCTCGAAGAACCGTTCTGGCGCCGGTTGAAGGCGCTCGCAGCCGAACGCTCGCAGCCGCTCAGCGCGCTCGTCGCCGAAATTGACGCTTCGCGGGCAGACGCCAATCTCTCGTCGGCGATCCGGGTCTACGTCCTGGACAGCGCGCCTCAATAAAGCCCGCCGGCGGTAGGATCAAATCGATCCGCCTTCGGTTTGGGCGGCGGGAGCGGAGGCGAGACGACGGTCGCGCCGATCGTGGCGGTTTCGGTCGGGGCTTGCGGCGCGCCTGACAAAACCGCAGGCGCCGCCACGGCGGGAGCGCCGACCTGCTCTTGCGCCTCGCTCGCCTTGAGCCGTTCGTCTTCGAGCCGTTTGCGCTCCTGTTCGGCCTTCATTCGCGCTTGATTCGCCGCGTACGCGGCCAACTCCGCTTCGCGCTGACGCATGAACCGCTCCGCCTTCAGGCGTCGATTGAAAAAGGCGCGCTCGCGAATGTCCGCGTCGAGCGCGGCGATTCGATCGCTCTCCCGGGCGATCGCCTGCGACGCCAGTCCGGCGGCGAGGCCCGCCGCGTCGATTTGGCGCGCCACAGCATCGACTGGCCCGGTCACGGCGACGGCGAAGCTCGGCGGCGGCCCGCTCCAGAACTTTGTGCCCGCCTCCGCGGCGAACGTCGCGCGGATCGTCAAGTTCAGCGACCGCAAGTCGAATTCCGCGGTGGCCGAAGCGTGGCCGCCTTGCTCCGCAATATCAAAGGGGCCAACGTAGACGACGCCGGCGTTCATCACCGCCGGCGCCCTCCGATCGGGAAGGCCCATCGGTTGTCTGTCGAGTTCGACGCCGAGCGCATGCGTGATATTAGTCGCGTCGATGCTGGCGTCCGGCGCCTGCGCCTTGGCGAGGACGCGGCCCAGCGCGCCGGGATCGAGGCGCTCAATCGTCACACCGGCGGTCTCGACCGTTCCCTCCCCGACCAATCCCGCAACCAGCGCGTTTTGACTCTGCCCGGTGCTGGCGAAGGCGAGCGAGGCGTTCACGCGTCCGTGCACGCCAGCGCGATCCACGGCGAACGCTTCGAGCGAAGCTTGCCCAGTCAGCGTCGCCGCGGCGCCGTCGCGGCGCAGCGCGGCGTGGCCCGAAGCGCGCGCCCCCGCGACGTCCATCGCCCATTCGTCGATATCGAACTTCCCCTGATCCATCCTCAGGCGCGCCGTCGCGCCGTGCGCTTGCAAGGCGCCGCCGAGATCGAGCGCGCCGATTTTCAAACGGAGATCGAGCGGGGGCGGATCGACGAGGGGCGGCGCGAATTTCGCTTCCGACCAGTTCGCGCCCGGCTCCGCCGGCCGCGCGGCGCCAAACGGCAGGTTGAGCAGCGCGGCGAGGCTCGCACGATCGAGCGAAAGCTCGCCGTCGATCTGCGCCGACGGGGCGGCCTGCGGTTCGCCAGCAATGGATCGCGCGAGCGCAACGTCAGGATCGGCGGAGGAGGCCGCAATCGGCTCGATCGCCGGACGCCAGCGCAGCTCGCCCGTGACTTTTGCGCCCGCCGCGGTTCCTGTCAGATGGGGAAAGCCGACTTCGGCGCCGCGCAGGACGAGATCGCCGGCAAGATCGACTGGAACGACCGCGGGCGCGGCGGGCGCGGCAAGGCCGAGCGCCGCCAGCAGCGGCATGACGTCGTCAGCCTTCACGCTCGCGGTGCCGAATAGGACCGCGTCGTCGCTGGTCTTCGCATTCGGCATGACGCGTCCGCGCCAGGCAATATTCGCGCCCGCGATTGAGGCGGCGATCCGCGCGTCGAAGCCGTTGTCCCATCGCCCGTTCGCCGAAGCCTCGATCCGCGCGCGCCCGCTCGCGACGGCTGGCGTCTTCAAGCCGATTTGCTGCAACAACGGCGCGCCCTCCGGCGCGTCGAGCGTGAAGGTTGCGACGACGCCGCCCGCCGCCTCGGCCGAACGCTCGGCCTTGAAAGTGAATTGACTCTGGCCGGCCGAACCCTGCGCCTTGATGGAGTCGAACGCGAGGCCGCCGACCGCGCTGGAGGCGGCCGCCTGCGCTTCGAGGGTCGCCTTGGCCGGCGACAGCGCGTCGGCGCGCTGGACAAGCGACCGACTCAGACGCCCCGGCGCGATACGGGCGATCAAAGTCGCGAAATCGCGCAATTTCTCCGCATTGAGTTGCAGCGTCAGCCATCGTCCCTTGAGCCCCGACGCCCCCCGGACCTCGACCGCGGCGCCGCCAACGCCGGCGACCGACAGGCGGTCGAGCGAAAGATCGGAACCGATCTTGGTCGCCTTCAGCGACAGCGAGCCGCTTTCGAGCGCAGCTTCGCCGACGCGGGCGACGCGCAACTTCGCCGCGTCCAGCGCCAGCGAAAGATCGATATCGCCGAGGAGGCCGGCGCTCGCGCTGAAATTGGGCAGCGCGTCGACGTCGAGCGCATCGCTGCGCAGGTCTACGAACAAGCGGCCGCGCTCGTCGCCGACCGCGCGCGTGAAGGCCATCGCGCCGCTCAACGCCGAGCGATCGAGGACGAGTTCGAGGTTCCGCGCAGAGAATCCGACCGCCGAAGCCTCGACATCGCCGATCGCCGACGCTTTGCGATAGGGCGCCGCCGCGCCGAGCGCCGAGAGCCGCCGTGCGAATTCCGGTTCGTCTTTCGTCGCCCAGTCGCACAGTTGCGCGAAATCGCCCACGCTCGCCTCGAGCCGGCCCTTAAATTCCGCCGCGGCGCCCAACTCCAACACTCCCGACAGGCGCAGCCTCGAATGCCCCGGCATGCTCAGTGCGAGATCGCCTTCGATCGGCGCCCCGGCCGCCGCCATCGCGTCGAGGGCGACATCGCTCAGCGTTTGCGCGCCCACGATCACCGTCGGGACGGCGAAAGCGATGCGCAGGTCCAGCGGCGATCCGCTTCCCGCGTTCGCCGGCGACAGAACCCTCGCCAGCGCCGCGAGCGCACGCGCCGGCGCAATCGAATCTTCGCCCTTTTCGCGCAACAACGCGTCGAGGTCGAGTTGCTTGGCCGTGAGATCCGCGGACAGGCGCGCAAGCGAGCCGACTTCGAGCCTCGCGGTTCCGCGCGCCTCGAGCGCGCGTTCTTCCGGACCGAAGCGCAAAACGAGGTCTTCCGCCGTCGCGCCGCGAAGGTTCGCTTGAAGCGCGCCCGAAACGCGCCACGGCGAGGGAGGCCCGGACTCCGTCAGCGCCGAAAATCCGGAAATGGCGACGGCGCCGGTGTAGGCGAGATCGAGGCCCGCGTCGGCCGCGCGAGGCTCGAGAGCGAGAACGCCGTCAAAAACGGCGCTCGGCAGACTTTCGGCCGGATCGATCTCGAGTTTGAGCGGCAACGCGGAATTCGCCAGCGGGGCGGTCGCGAAATGGAATTCAGCCTTGAGCCCCCCCGGCGTCGAGACGCGACCGGCGCCGCGGTAAGGCCCGATCAGCGAACCGGCCGCCGCGTCCAGATCGAGCCCCTGAACTTCAAGCGCGGCGGCCCCCTCGCCGCCGACTAGCCGCAACCGGCCTGCGGTCACGATGACGCGGTCCAGCGCAACGCGGTCCGCCGGCGCCTTGACGCGCCACGGTGGGAGAAGAAGCGACCCGCCGGGCCCGCGCGACAGCGTCAGAACGGGGTGATCGAGACGCGCCAGCGTGAAGCGCGCTCGCCCGCTCGGCAAACTGGCGAGCGCCGCCTCCAATTGCACGTTTTCGCAGACAAACGCCGGCGCGCCTTCGTCGCCCGCGTCAGCGATCGTCACTTTCTTCAGTTGCAGATAGGGCGTGGGAAGAAACCGGATGTCGATCGGGCCGGAAACGATGACGCGCGCGCCGACGATGTCGCTGAGCTCGGCCTCGATTTGTGCGCGATGGAGCGACCAATCGATGAAAAATGGGGCGAAAAGCGCCACCGACAGCGCCGCTGCCAGCGCGACCGCGATGAGCGTGAGAAGTGTGCGCACAGGACGAGATCAATCGACGGTTTCGAGCGGTACGCTCGGCGTCCGCACCTTAGACCATAACAAGGCGAGATAGTGACGTTATCTTTACGACTCGGCCCGGTCCGGGCCGCTTGGAACGCTTTGAGCGGCGGGCCGCGCTGATCGCGTTCGACGCCGCGTCCGCTGATGGCGTCCGCGACCCAAAGGCGCTAAGAGGGATTTTGCGGTCGACGACCGGCGGCGAATCGGCTGTCGGACGAACGCAGGAGACGGATGATGGCCAAAGGACAGCTTCGAAGCCACAAGGAACCGAAAAAGCCGAAGAAAGACAAGGTGAAGTCGGCTGCGGCCGGCGCCCCCGCTCCCGGCGCTTTCGCCAAGCAGGGGCCGCTCGCGGGTTCTCCCGACAAGAAGAAGTGAGCGGCGCGCGCATAAGGCTTAGTCGGCGCCGCGGTCGCCGCTGGCCCGTTGCGGATTCGCCGGCGCAAGAATCCCGACCGGCGAGTCTCGAGCCGCGGCGTTGACGACGTCGGCCGACTGACGCTTCGGCGACCCATCGGACGCGGCAATTTCACCCTTCAGGACGAGAGCGCCGGGAAACACATTTTCCTTGCGCGATTCGTTGCGACGCTGCGCCCGCAGGTGGTTTATGGCGCGCGGAAACCGTGAGCGGCGCCCTCTTCGCGTCGGTTGGCGTCGCCCATTGTCCTCGCGCAAAACCAAGCGGCGGCGGGCGCGCCAAGCGCCGCCTCATCGCTCGGCCTCGCGCTCCATCTCGCCGCCGATCCAGACGCCGGCAAGCTCGAGAGCGCCCGAGAGATGCACGAGGTCGGCGCGGAGCCCCGGCGCCAGGCGCCCGATGCGATCGTCGAGCCGCAGCAGCCGCGCCGGCGTCGATGTCGCCATCCGCAGTGCGTCGGCGAGCGGCAGGCCGAGCGCGCGCACGACGTAGCGCACCGCGTCGAGCGCCGTGATCGCCGCGCCAGCGAGCGTGCCATCCTCGTCGACCAGGCGCCCCCCGATCCGCGTCATCCGGCGCCCCTGCAGCGCGAAGACCGGCGGGCCGCCGGCGGACGGGGGCATGGCGTCGGAGACGAGGGCGATTCCCGCCGCGCCCTTGGCGTTGAAAGCGGCGCGCATCGCGACATCGTGGACGTGGTGGCCGTCGGCGATGAGGCCGCAGACGACGCCAGGGTCCGCGAGCGCGGCGCCGACGAGACCGGGGGCGCGCGACGTCAGTTGGGTCATCGCGTTGAAGAGATGCGTCGCGGCGCTCGCGCCGGCGGCGAAGGCCGCTCTCGCCTCGTCGACGCTCGCCTCGGCATGGCCGAGGCTGACGATCAACCCGGCCGCCGCGAGCCGTGCGATCAAATCGACGCCGACGGCGACGGGCGCCACGGTCACGACCATCGCGCCTGCCTTCGCCGCGACGAGCTGCGCGGCGTCTTTGTCGCGCATTCTGCGCACGAATTCGGCCGCGTGGACGCCCTTACGCCGCGCGTCGATATAGGGACCCTCGACATGCACGCCGAAAGCGCCGAGCGCGCGCCCGACCGCCTCGCGCGCCGCCTCCAGCGCGGCGGCAAGAATCTCCGGCGCGTCGGTGATCACGGTCGGCAGGATCGCGGTCGTTCCCCCGCGTCGATGGGCGGCGGCGATCGCGGCGATCGCGCCAGGCGTCGGCGTCGCGTTGAACAGCACGCCGCCGCCGCCGTTGACCTGCCAGTCGACCAACCCTGGCGCGAGAACACCGCCGCCGAGATCGTGTTGCGCGCCGCCGCGCGGACGCTTGGAGAAGGCGGCGATCTCTCGGACCACGCCGTCCTCGACGACGAGCGCGCAATCCTCGCGCAGCGCGAGGCCGTCGAACAGGCGCGCGCCGGTAAAGACTTGCAGCCTCCTCGCTCCGCTCATGTCTTGCCGCCCTCGCTCGCGACCAATGCCCCGCCCGCCAACAGGATCGCGCCGTCGACGGCGTCGAACGCGGGCGGATGCAGCGCCGCCCGCGCCGGCGCGACGAGATACGGCCTGATCGGAGCGCCCAGGCCGCCGACCAGGACGACGCGTTCGGCGCCGAGAGCCTGCACGGCGCCGATCAGCGCGTCGACTGCGCGCGCCGCGGCGCGCACGATCGCCAGGGCGATCTCATCGCCCGCCCCGGCGCATTCGAACGCCAGCGGCGCGAAGGCCCCGTAGCCCGCCGGCCTGGCGCTAATCGCCCACTGGATCGCGACAAGAGGATCGTTGCGAAAGCGCCGCATGACTTCCTGCGTCAGCGGCGAAGATGGGCCGAGGCCATCATGCGCGCGTAAGGCGGCGCGAACCGCGTCGGCGCCGACGCGCGCCGCCGAGCCGTCGTCGCCGAGCAGAAAGCCGCGCCCGCCGACCACGGTTTCGCGCCCGCGCACGCGCGCAATCGCGGCCGAGCCGGTGCCGGCGATCACCAGCGCGCCGTCGCCGCCGCCGTGGGCGCCAAGGCACGCCGTCACCGCGTCGTTGGCGGCGCGCACGCCGGCCAGTCCCTCAAATCGCGCCTCGACGCGCTTAGCGTCGCCGGCGCTCGAAATCCCTGCGAGCCCAACCCCAAGGGCGAGGCGGGCGCGATCCGCCGTGGCGAGCCCCGCCACGGCGCACGCGGCTTCGACTTGCGCGCGCACGTTGGCGATTGCAGCGTCGAAATCGACGTAGATGTTGGCCGGCGGCCCCGCGACCTCGGCGAGCGACGCTCCACCGGCGTCGCGAAGGCGAACCCGACAGCCCGACCCGCCGCCGTCGACGCCGAGGAAAAAATGTGGGCCGGCCTGCAAGCGATTCCCCCTAAACGCGCGACGAAACGGCGCCCGAGCGCCGCCAGAAAGGGTCCCGCGCGGCGCGACCATTTTATCGCAATCGCAAAGACGCGAAACCCCTGGAAGCGGTCGGGCTGCCCAGGGGTGGCCGAAGGATTGGTTGCGGGGGCAGGATTTGAACCTGCGGCCTTCAGGTTATGAGCCTGACGAGCTACCGGGCTGCTCCACCCCGCGATAGCGGAGGACGGAGAACGGAGGACGGAGAACAG
>JBEKBD010000105.1:0-10045 GCA_050015575.1 Roseiarcus sp.
TCCAGGCGCTCGAACAGGGTCAGCGCGTCGGCGGTCGAACCGGCGAAGCCGGCGATGACCTCGCCCTTGGCGAGGCGGCGGACCTTGCGGGCGTTGCCCTTGATCACCGTCTCGCCGACGCTGACCTGGCCGTCCCCGCCGATGACCACCCGGCCGCCCTTGCGCACCATCAGGATCGTCGTCGCGTGCCAACCCGGCAGGCGGGCGCCCGTTCTATCGCTCATGAGCCGACTTTCTCCGCCGCGTTTCGCGCGCGAGGCCCCGATTTATGGCGGGAGGAGCGCGAGCGCAAGGAGCCGTCCGACCCGCGCCCCAAGGGAAACGACGAGGGACGCCGATTCTTCCCCTGAGGGTCGCTCGACGAAGCCGGGACGGTCAATCGGCGATGCCGATGACGACCGAGAGCATGTGATTGAGCGCGAACAGCTCGCTTTCGCTGATCCGACCGATGACAGCGCCGCACTTTTCGCGCGGCATGGCGATGATCTTGTCGACCATGACCTGGGACGGCGTCTTCAGGCCGTTGGCCTCGCTTGGTTCGATTTGCAGCCGATAGAGCGGCGCGTCGACGAGGGCGCTGGTGACGAGGCTGACGAGCACGCTGTCGGTCGCCTTCAGCCAGTCCGACTGAATCACGATCGCGGGCCGCGGCTTGCCGTAATCGCCTGGCGGGGAAACGATGACGAGATCGCCTCGCTTCACGGCTCGGGCCATCGGAACGCGGCCTCGATGAAGGCGAGCGCCTCCTTCTCTTCCGCGCGCCCGCGCAGCAGCGTGGCCTGACGTTCGGCTTCCCTGGCGAATTCCGGCCTACGGGGATCGGGAACCCAGATCCGCAGCAGCTTCATGCCCTTGCCGATCTGGGTTCGGCGGTAGCGTTGAAACTTGCTCAGCTCGTCCCCGCTCGCTCGCTTGATGCGCGGCATGGCGCCTCCGATCGGTTGCGCGCTACTGTATCACGAGCCGGCGCCCCACGCCGCAAGAATCGGGGCCGCTCGCCGCCATTGCTCCCCTGCGCGCGCCGCGCGTAAGCTGCGGCGATGAAACTCACCAAGGAAGAAATCGAGCGCTATTCGCGCCAGATCGTGCTGCGCGGCGTCGGCGGGCCGGGCCAAGTCAAGCTCAGGGCGGCGCGGGCGCTGATGGTCGGGGCGGGCGGGCTCGGCTCGCCGGCGCTGCAATATCTCGCCGGCGCCGGCGTCGGCTGTCTCGGCGTCGTCGACGACGACAAGGTCGCGCTCAGCAATCTGCATCGCCAAGTGCTGCACGGCGCCGCCGATGTCGGGCGGCCCAAGGTCGACAGCGCCGAAGAGGCGCTGTTCCGCCTCAATCCGCACGTCCGGGTCGAAAAGATCGCGCGCCGCCTCGACGCCGACAACGCCCGCGCGATCGTCGCTCCCTTCGACGTCGTGCTCGACGGCTGCGACAATTTCGCGACGCGCTACGCGCTGTCCGACGCCTGCTTCTTCGAGCGCAAGCCGCTGGTGAGCGCCGCGATCGGCGAATTCGACGGGACGCTGACGACCTTGAAGCCGTACGAAAGGCGGCCCGACGGCAAGCCCAACCCGACCTACCGCTGCCTGTTCCCGGAGGCCCCGCCGCCGGGAACGATTCCCGCCTGCGCCGAGGCGGGCGTGCTCGGCGCGCTCGCCGGCGCGCTCGGCTCGCTGATGGCGCTGGAGGCGATCCGCGAGATCGTCGGCGGCTTCGGCGACGGCGACCGGGACCTGGTCGGCCGGCTGCTGATGATCGACGCGCGCGCGATGCGTTTCGAGACGCTGAGCTACGCCTGGGACGAGGCGAACCCGCTGAACGGGCGGGGGTAGAGAAGCCGGCAAGACTTTCTTATCGCGGAGGCGCTAAGCCTGGACGAGCCGATCCGGCCTGGCCGGGCGGCGCGCGGGCGCTTTTCGCTCGCCGCAGCGGGACGCCAAGGGATGATCGTCGGCCTCGCGTTCGTCTCGAACGCCCTGTTCAATTTCTTCGTCGCGCTGCTGGTGGCGCGGTTTCTCGGGCCGGCCGAATACGGCCGTTTCGCCATCGCCTGGGCGAGCGCGCTTCTCATCGACGCCGTGGCGTTCGATTGGCTCCGCCTGTCGGCGGTGCGCTTCTATTCCAACCGCGCGCGCAGCGAGCGGCCGGCGGTGCGCGCGACGCTGGAGGCCTGTTTCGCCGCGCTCGCGGCCGTCGTCGCGCTCGGCGGGCTGACGCTTTCGCTCTCCGGCCTCGATCTGTCGCTGTCGCCCGGCTTGATCGTCATGACGGCGTTGACCGGGGTGGCCACCGGGCTCTACGACCTGCGCACGGCGCTCGCCCGCGCCCGCTTCTTCGACCGCGCCTATATCGAGATCGTCGTGATCAAGAACGGGGTCGGGCTGATCCTGACGGTCGGCGGCGCGCTGGCGTTCGGCTCAGCCAAGATTGCGCTCGCCGGCGCTTGCCTCAGCGTCGGCATGGCGATGGCGGCGACCTATCGCGATCTTCGCGATCCCGACGCGCGGCTCGGCCTCGCCGAGCGGCGGCTGGCCCGGACCTATTTGGCCTACGGCGGGCCGTTCATCGTCTCCTCCGTGCTGTTCCAGTTGATCCCGTACGCCGGGCGCATTCTCGCCGGCGCGCTCTACGGTTACGACGAGGCGGGACAATTCTCGCTCGCCAACGACATCGGCGTGCGCGCGCTGGCGGCGATCGCTTCGGCGCTGGACGTGATCGTTTTTCAGCAGGCGGTGCGGGCGGAGGAAACGTTGGGGCGCGCCGGCGCGCGCGCGCAATTGGCCGACAACATGGCGCTGGTCGTCGTCGTCATTGCGCCCGCCGCCGCCGGACTTTGGCTGTGCCTGCCGGGCGTCGAAGCGCTAATCGCGCCCAAGGCCTATCGTGGACCGTTTTCCGCCTATCTCGGTCCGATGCTGCCGGGTTTCGTGGCGTTCGTATTGTTGATGTACGCCGTCGCGCCGATCTTTCAGATCGCCAAGCGCACGGCGCCGATGATCCTCGCCGCGTTCGCGGCGGTCGCCGCCGACGCCGCGCTCGTCGCCAGCCTGCCGCGAGGCCAGGGGGGATATTGGCTCGCCGGCGCGCAGAGCGGCGCCCTTATCGTCGGCCTCGCCGTCGCGCTTCTCCTGGCCTGGGCGACGCGCCCGCAATGGCCGCGCGCGCGCGATCTCGTCGGCGCGCTAGCCGCCACCGGCGCGATGGCGCTGGCGCTGGCGCCGTTGCGTGGGCTCGAGCCGAGCCTCGCGCTGCTGGCTGTTCAGATCTTGGTCGGCGCGGCGATCTACGGCGCCCTGGCCTGGATTTTCGACCTCGCGCGGCTGCGCCAGCGGGTGCGCGGGCTGATCGCGCCGGGCGCCCTCGCCACAAGGTCGGTCAAGGATTCGTGACTGCTTCTCGCGGTCAATATTCATTAAGCATAGTTCGTTGCATTCCGATAACCATCGCTCGAGACTTGCCAGCGCGTCGCATGGTTTTGGCGTATGCTTAATTCGTGTTCGGCGTCGCTGCAGTTGGCGCGAGAGAGCGCGGACCAGCGTCGCCGCGGCGGGAGTTTGTCATGCGGCGCGTTCCGGGCTTCCTCGTTGCTGCGTTCTTGAGCCTCTCGGCCCTAGCTTTCGCCGCCGTCGAGACGGCGGCGGCGGGGACCATCGACAGTCTCGTCATCCCCGGCATCGGTCCGCCGCTGGCGGCCGAGCCGGCGGAACCGCCCCCGAGCGGCCTCGGCGGCGGCCTTATCGAATTCCTTCTGACCGGGCGGGCCGGTCGACCCCTGCCCGCGCCGCGCGACGCCGCCGCGACGCCGCCGGCCGCGCCTCAAGTCGCCGCGCTGGCGCCGTCTGCGCCGGACCAGGTCGAGGCGAGCCCCGCCGACGAGTACCTGCGCCGCGAAGTCGATTATTCCGGCGCCGAGCGGCCAGGCACAATCGTGATCGACACGCCCAACAAGTTTCTGTTCCTGGTGCTGCCGCACGGCCGGGCGATTCGCTACGGCGTCGGCGTCGGGAGGCCGGGCTTCGAATGGGCGGGCGTCAAAACGATCACCCGCAAGGCCGAATGGCCGGACTGGACGCCGCCGCCGGAAATGATGCTGCGCCGGCCGGACCTGCCCACCCATATGGACGGCGGGCCCGACAACCCGCTCGGCGCGCGCGCGCTCTATCTCGGTTCGTCGATGTATCGCATCCACGGCACCAACGACCCCGCGACGATCGGCCAGAACGTCTCCTCGGGCTGCATCCGCATGATGAACGAGGACGTGATCGACCTTTACGATCGCGTCCACGTCGGCGCGAAGGTGATTGTGATCTGAGGCCGGCCGCGGCGTCGGCCCCGGCCGGCCCATTCTCAGGTTCGGCCGGAGGGCGGCTTTACTCCCCCATCCCGATCGCGTAGTCCATACGCGCAATGAGCCCCGGTCCAGCCCATTGTCGCTGGCGCCGGGGCTTCGTTTTCTTGAGGTTGTGAGGATCCAGCGACGATGGCCAATGTGGTGGTTGTCGGCGCCCAATGGGGCGACGAAGGAAAGGGCAAGATCGTCGACTGGCTGTCCGTCTCGGCCGACATCGTGGTCCGTTTCCAGGGCGGTCACAACGCCGGGCACACGCTGGTCGTCGATGGTCAGACCTATAAACTCCAGCTGCTGCCCTCCGGGGTCGTGCGTCCGGGGAAGCTGTCGATCATCGGCAATGGCGTCGTGCTCGATCCTCATCACCTGGTCGCGGAAATCGACAAGATTCGCGGCCAGGGCGTGGAAGTGACGCCAAATAACCTCAAGATCGCCGAAAATGTTCCGCTTATCCTTTCGCTTCATCGCGAACTCGACGCGCATCGTGAATCGGCGGAAATCGGCGGCGTGAAAATCGGCACCACCAAGCGGGGCATCGGGCCCGCCTATGAGGACAAGATCGGCCGGCGCGCGATCCGCTTGATGGACCTGGCCGAGCCGGCGTCGCTCGACGGCAAGATCGCGCGGCTGCTCGCCCACCACGATCCGCTGTGCCGCGGCATGGGCCGCGCCGCTCCGACGGCCGCGGCGATCAAGGACGAGCTCCTCGCCATCGCCCCTAAAGTGCTGCCGTACATGGCGCCGACGTTCGAGCTGCTCGATCGCGCCCGCCGCGCCGGCAAGCGCATCTTGTTCGAGGGCGCGCAAGGCTCCCTGCTCGACGTCGATCACGGGACGTACCCTTATGTAACGTCGTCCAACACCGTGGCGGCCAACGCCGCGACCGGTTCGGGGCTCGGGCCGCGCGCAATCGGCTACGTCCTCGGGATCGTCAAGGCGTACACGACCCGAGTCGGCGGCGGGCCGTTCCCGACCGAACTCGAAGACGAGACCGGCCGCGAGCTCGGCCGGCGCGGCAATGAGTTCGGCACCGTCACCGGGCGCCCGCGTCGCTGCGGCTGGTTCGACGCCGTGCTGGCGCGCCAGTGCGTCAAGACTTCGGGCATCGACGGCGTGGCGTTGACAAAGCTCGACGTTCTCGACGGGTTCGAAGCGATCAAGGTCGCCACGCATTATCGTCTCGACGGCGAAGAGATCGACTATCTTCCCGCCTCGCAGGCCGCTCAGGCGCGCATCACACCTATCTATGAAGCGATCGAGGGTTGGCGCGAGCCGACCGTGGGCGCGCGCTCATGGGCCGATTTGCCGGCTCCGGCGGTCAAATACGTGCGGCGGATCGAGGAACTCATCAGCGCCCCGGTCGCGTTGCTCTCGACGAGTCCGAAGCGGGAAGATACGATTCTTGTGCACGACCCGTTTCAAGATTAACCCCGCCGCCGCGCTGGGCGGCGGAACCCGAGCGACCGGACTCGATCATGGCTGATTATTACATTCTGCTCGCCAAAGCGGTCGCGAACTTTCCCGAGGACGGTCCGGCGGCAGCGCGCAAGGCGATTTACGATCGCGCCCGCGCGGCGTTGAGCCGTCAATTGCGCACGTTGGGCCCGACTTTGTCGGAATCGGACATCGCGCGCGAAGAGGCCGCTCTGGAGACCGCCATCGCACGGCTGGAGGGGCAATTCACGCCCGCGGCTCACGCGCCTCTTGCGCCCGCTGCGCCGGCGAGGCCGAGCATGCCTCGGGCGCTCCCGAACGCGCCGACGAGGCCGAGCATGCCTCCCGCGCAGCCCGCCGCGACGGCGAGGCCGGCCATGCCTCCGCCGCGCCCCAGCACGCCGACGAGGCCGAGCTTGCCTCCCGCGCAGCCCGCCGCGACGGCGAGGCCGGCCATGCCTGCCCCGCTCCCCGGCGCGCCGACGAGGCCGAGCATGCCTGGCGCGCAGCACGCCGCGACGGCGAGGCCCGCAGCGCCTTCGCCGCTCCCCAGCGCGCCGACGAGGCCGAACACGCCTACCGCGCAGACGGCCGCAACGGCGAGGCCGAGCATATTTCCGCCGCTGCCGAGCGCGCCGTCCCGTCCCGCTGCCCCTGCGCCGGTCGTCGGCGCCGTTCAATGGCCGCCGATCGGCCTCGGAGGGTTGGCGCGATCGATACCGGAAGCAAGGCCGGCGCCGGCCGCGCCGCGTTCTTCGCCGCCCCCGCCGCCGCCGGCAGCGCCGCGTTTCTCGTCGTCCCCACCGCCGCTTCCCGATCGCGAGGCCGCCGAGCCGTTGTCTGCGCCGCCGATCATCGCCGCGAGCGACGGCGAGATCGGCGACGCGGGCCATGCCCCGTCCGTCGAGGCCGCCACAGGGGTCGATCGGGTCGCCTATGCGCCCGCTGCGACGGACAACCGGTCGATTCGGCCTAGCGCCCCGAGCGACCTCGACGCGCCGCGAGCCAATTCCTTACCCTGGATCGCGCTCGCCGTCCTCGTCGGCGTCGTCTTTTCCGTCGCGGTTGCGGCGTTCCTATTGCGTCAGAAGCCGCAGGACCTCGCGATCCAGGAACCCGTCGCCGCGACCGACTCGCAACCGGCGACCAGCGCCGTCAAGATCGTACAACGCGTCGGCGGCGCGCCCGCTACGCCCGCCCCCGCTTCCTCTCCTGCGGCGGCGGCGGCCGCGGCGAGCGCGACCGCGACGGCGCCGCAACCGGCCGCCTCGCCGGGCCTGCCGGTCTCTGCGCGCGCCGCGATGCTCGTCGCCGTCGCCGACGACCCACGGAAGCCGCCCGCGATCAGCCTCGGTTCGGTCGTCTGGACCTCGATTCCGGCGGCGCCCGGGCAGCCGGCGACGATCGGGGTGAAAGCCGAAGCCGACATTCCCGACCTGAAGATGCGCGCGGTCATGACGATTCGGAAGAATACCGACCCGGGCTTGCCCGCATCCCATACGATCGATCTTCGCATGACCTTCGCCGACGGCTCGGAAATCAAGGGCGTCAAGGACATGCGGGTGCCGATGATGCGCCGCGACAATCCTCCGGGGCAGGACCCCCTGGCGGGCGTGCGGGTGAAAATCTCCGAAGGCTATTTCCTCGTCGGCCTCAATCGCGCCGACGCCGACGCCGCGCATAACGTCGACCTCATCGCCAGCCGCGGCTGGTTCGATTTCCCGCTGCTTCTCAATGACGACCGCATCGCCAAGCTGACCTTCGAGAAAGGCGCCGACGGGGAGCGGATCGTCAACGAGGCGCTGGCTGCGTGGAAGACGCCGTGAGCGCTCAATCCGGCAAGTTGAAGACCCGCGTCGCAACGAAATAGCCGCCCTCGACCTTGCCCAAAGCGACTGGAGCGCCGAGGCGCGCGGCGTAGGCGGGCCCTTGGGGCGAGCCGACGCCGCGCAGCAGCAGTTCTTGTCCGCGGCGCAGGATCGCGGCGCCGCGTTGATCGACGGCGATGCAGGCCAACTCCGCCAAGCCCGCTTCCACGGCGAGCAGCGCGGCCGCGCGCGCATCGGGCGATTGGCGCAACGCGTCGAGGGCCGCCGCGCCGCTCGCCGAGAACGGGCCGACGCGGGTGCGGCGCAAAGCGGCGATGTGGCCGCGACAATCGAGTTCGCGCCCGAGGTCGCGCGCGATCGCGCGCACATAGGCCCCTTTGCCGCATTCGGCCTCGAAGCTCGCCTCGTTCGGCCCGGTCTCGACGAGTTCGAGCCGGTGGATGAAGATGGGCCGCGCGGCGATTTCGAACGCTTCGCCGCCGCGCGCCAGATCGTAGGCGCGCTCGCCAGCGACGCGAATTGCCGAGAAGGTCGGCGGAATCTGGCTGATGAGGCCGACGAAGCGCGGCAGCGCCGCCTCGATCTCTTCGCGGGTGGGGCGTCTAGGCGAGCTCGCGACGATCCTGCCCTCGGCGTCGTCGGTGTCGGTTTCCTCGCCCCACGTGACGACGAACCGGTAGGCCTTGGCGCCCTCCTGCACGATCGGGACGGTCTTGGTCGCCTCGCCGAAGGCGACTGGCAACACGCCTGAAGCGAGCGGGTCCAGGGTGCCGGCGTGGCCCGCCTTCTTCGCGTTGAAGAGATGTTTCAACTGCGCGACCGCCTGTGTCGAGGTGACGCCGACCGGCTTATCGAGGTTGATCCAGCCGTTGACTTCGACGCGCGTCGAGCGGCGCTGGGTCGACCGGCGTCTCTCGGACGGGTCGGGCTGGACCTCGGCGGGCGCCGCATCGATTTCTTTCTTGGGGGTCAATGGCTTTCCTCGCCGTCGTCACGGGCGAGGTCGCGCGCAACCCGCGGCGATTTCAACAGGGCGTCGATTTCAGCCTGCGCGGAGATGCTGTCGTCGACGACGAATCGCAGATCGGGCGCGAACTTGAGGTTGACGCGCCGAGCGACCAGGGCGCGCAGCGCCTTCTTGTGCAGGTTGAGAGCGAGGATCGTCGCCTCGGCGTTTTCGCCGCCGAGCGGCATGACGGTGGCGGTGGCGAGCTTCAGATCGGGCGACATCTTCACCGAGGGGATGGTGACCACCTGCCGATCGAGCACGGGATCGAGGATTTCACCGCGCTGGAGAATCTCCGCCATCGCGTGACGGATGGATTCGCCCACGCGCTCGAGGCGATGCGAAGGGCCGGCGCGTCGAGCGATGGTTCGGGACATGGGGCAAGAGCCTGAAAAAAGGAAGTCGGGGCGCCGAGACGGCCAAGGGGAAAGGGACCCGTCATTTCCGCGCGGGGAGGCCTTCTCGCGCGCCCCGCGCCTTAGCAACGCCCGGGTCAACCGCAACGGCCCGCCGGAGCCGCGCCAAAGCGGCTCCGGCGGGGATGCGCGGCCGAGCCCAAGCAGGCCGTAGTCCCGCTGCGAGCTTCGAGGAGAAGCCAAGCGGCGGCGCGCGCTAGAGCGTGCGGCGAATCTCCTCGACATTGTAGCATTCGATGACGTCGCCGGCGCGGACGTCCTGATAGTTCTCCAAGGCCATGCCGCATTCCTGTCCGGCCTGCACAACCGCGACTTCGTCCTTGAAGCGCTTCAGCGTCGACAGCTTGCCTTCGTGGACGACCACGTTGTCGCGAATGAGGCGCACATGGGCGCCGCGCTGCACTAAGCCGTCGATGACCCGGCAGCCCGCGACGTTACCCACTTTCGAGATCGAGAACACTTCCAGGACCTGTGCATTGCCGAGCAACGTTTCGCGCAGGGTCGGCGAAAGCAGGCCCGACATCGCCGCCTTTACGTCGTCTACGAGGTTGTAGATGATGTTGTAATAGCGGATCTCGATGCCCTGCTGCTCGGCCAAGTCGCGCGCTTCCTTGTGCGCGCGCACGTTGAAGCCGATGATCACCGCTTTCGACGCCTCGGCGAGGGTGACGTCGGATTCGGTCACGCCGCCGACGCCGCCGTGAATGACGCGCGCGGCGACTTCCTCGTTGCCGAGCCTGTCGATCGCGGCGGTGATCGCCTCGACCGAGCCCTGCACGTCGCCCTTGACGACGATCGGCAGCTCCTTGCGGCCCGCCGTCTTGAGATTGCTCATCATGTCGCTGAGCGAGGTTCGCACCACGCCGCCGCGAACCGCCAGCTTCTCGCGCTTTTGGCGTTCGCGATATTCGGCGATTTCGCGCGCCCGCGCCTCGCTTTCCACCACCGCGACGCGGTCGCCGGCTTCCGGCGCGCCGGAGAAGCCGAGCACCTCGACCGGCGTCGAGGGCTTCGCTTC
>JBEKBD010000106.1:0-9993 GCA_050015575.1 Roseiarcus sp.
CAGGCATAGGCGAAGAAGCGCAGCGGCCGCTCGGCGGTGACGCGCGGGTCGAGCTGGCGCAACGATCCCGCCGCCGCGTTGCGCGGGTTGGCGAACGCCGGCTTGCCCGCCGCCTGCTGGCGCGCGTTGACGGTGGCGAAGTCGGGATGCGCCATATAGACTTCGCCGCGCGCCTCGAGCACATCAGGCGCGCCGCGCAGCGTCTTTGGGACCGCGGCGATGGTCAACGCGTTGGCGGTGACGTCCTCGCCTTCGTAGCCGTCGCCGCGCGTCGCCGCCTGGACGAGCTTGCCGCGCTCGTAGCGCAGCGAGCACGACAAGCCGTCGATCTTGGGCTCCGCGGTGACCTCCAGCGGCGCGTCGTCGCCGAGGCCGAGAAAGCGCCTGACCCGCGCGCAGAATTCCTCGACTTCGGCGTCCTCGAAGATGTTGCCGAGCGACAGCATCGGCACGGCGTGGCGAACCTTGGCGAATTTTTCCGCCGGCGCCGCGCCGACCTTGCGGTTGAGCGAAGCGGCGTCAGCGAGCGCCGGATAGGCCTCTTCCAGCGCCGTATAGCGCCGCCGCAGCGCGTCGTAGTCGGCGTCGGAAATAATCGGCGCGTCCTCTGCGTGGTAGCGGCGGTCGTGCTCGGCGATCTCCGCGCCCAAGCGCGCGTGCTCGGCGCGGGCGGCTTCGAGCGAAAGCGTTTCGTGCGTCGGCGTCTTCGCGGGCATGGCAAAAGTCTATCGCGGCGGCCGCGTCAGCGGAAGGCGGCGGAGTGGGTCGCGGTGGGGGAGAGCCGCGAATGAAATCCGCGAGTCGTCATGGCCGGGACAATCCCCGGATCAAGTCCGGGGACGGCCATGACGGGGCTGCAGTCTTCGGCGGATGCGGCAAGCCCCCCGCGGTTCAGCGTCAGGCCTTCACGGTCGAGGCTCGGTAGATTTCGTCGATCGAACTGGCCAGCGCCGCGTTGAATTCGGCGTCGCTCATCGAACGCCTGAGGTCTTGAGCCAAGGCGCGTGAGAAGCTCGCGATCATCCCATGATTGGCGGCGAGGCGTTTGCACGCCTCGGCCCGCGTGTAGCCGCCGGAGAGCGCGACGACGCGCGCGACGCGCTTGTCCTGGATGAGCGGCGCGTAGAAATCCGGCTTCTCGGGGAGGGTCAGCTTGAACATCACTTTGCGGCCAGCCGGCAAGGCGTTGAGCCCTTTGGTCAGTTCGGCGAGAAGGATCGCCTCCGCGCCGGCTTTTTCCGGGCTCTTGATCGAGATCTCAGGCTCGAGGATCGGCATGAGGCCGTGCTTGGCGATCTGCTCGCCCACCTCGAACTGTTGCCTCACGATCGCGGCGATGCCCGCCTTCGAAGCCAGATCGATGACGGAGCGCATCTTCGTCCCGTAGACGCCGAGCTTCACCGCCCGGGCGAGAAGCGGATCGAGGTCCGGCATCGGCTTCATCAAACGGACGCCGTCCCTTTCCGCCTCGAGTCCCTTGTCGACCTTCAAGAAGGGAACCACGCCGCGCTCCTGCCACAGGAAGGTCGGGACCGGCTTGCCCTTCGCAAGTCCGTCCATCGTGCGCTCGAAAAGAATCGCGGCGATGACTTTCTCGCCGCTGAAGGCCGGCGAGGCGATGATGCGCACGCGCATTTCGTGCACCAGCTTGAACATCTCGGCGTCGCCGCTGTATTCGTTGTCCTGAACGCCATAGAGGCGCAGGGCGCCGGGGGTGGATCCGCCGCTCTGGTCGAGCGCCGCGATGAAGCCGCCCTTGCTCGACATTTGCACCGCCATCTTGTCATTGGCCATGATCGTCATCCTTGCCTGAGATCGTTATGCGCCGGCTTCAAGTAGGTTGCGTTCGCGCGCTCGCCGTCGGCGCCGCCCACAAGCGCCAAGATTGGGCGACGGAATCGACCCGTCGGAACCGACACTCCCGGCTTGCGGTCGGCTCTCGGCCAAATCTGCAACGGCTTGGCAGCCCGAGCAAGGCTGAATCGCCACCGCGCGCTTGGCGGAGCGGGGCGCGAGAAGAATTCGAAGTCGAGGACGATCGCGTCGCGGTCGCCGCCGTAGGCGGCGGCCCTTCAGACCGTCCTCGAGCTCGAACGCCACTCGCGCAAAATCGCCTCCGACCCATCGATGGAACGCCGGCGCCGGCCTCGCAGGCGTCCGCGCGCTCAGAAACGCTTGAGCAACGGCCAAATCGCCGCGAGCGGCGTGCGCGGTCGACGCATGACCCAGATCGTCAGGCCCGTCTCGGAGGGCTTGGCGAATGCGGCGTCGGTGCGTCCGGCGGCGCGAATGTCGTCGTAGGCGTCGGGGAAATCCGGGGCGCCGCGCCCTAGCGCGATGAGCACTTCGCCGGACGCGCCGCCCGGGCCCCAGAGATAATAGGACGTGTTGCCGCTGATCGTCGGCGGGCCGCCGAGCGCCGGCCCATAGAGGTCCAGAGCGGCCGCCTCGCCGTAATTGTTGGCGAAGAAGACCGCCTGCGCTCGCTCGTCGGGCGGCAGGCCGCGATAGACGGCGGAGACCGCGGCCGCCAGTTCGGGCCAGCCGAACATGTCGGCAAATATCGGCGGCAGGTCGCCAAGGTCTGTGATTTGGAACTGGTTGTCTTTGACCGAGTAGTGCGTCGCTTGCATGTAAGCGACCAACGTCGCCGGCGGCAGAATGGGCAGCGTCGTCGGCGCGGCGCGAATGCCGAAGACGGCGACGAGGGTCGCCGCGGCCCATTGCGCCGCCGGGCGTCTGAGCCAGGCCTCCCACGCGACTGCGCCGGCGGAGAACAAGATCGGGTAGGCAAAGGCGCTATAATAAGCTCGCCCCCCAGCCCCGACGACGACCGCCACAACGACGACGCAGGCGATCCCCAAAGCGCGCAGTTCGGGGCGCGGCGGGCGCGCGACGAGACGCCACAAACCGGCGAGCCATACCGGCGCCGTGAAGGACCCGACGAAGAACGCCTGCTGCAGGAGCGAGGCGAGGGGGGCCTGTGCGACATTTTTCAGGAGGTTGTCGCCGACGACCTGCAGGAACGGCCAATGGTGCCGCGCCTGCCAGACGAGGTTGGGCGACGCCAAGGCCAGCGCCAGCCCCGCCCCGGCATAGACCCACGGTCGCGCCAGGCTCCGCCTGAGCGGCGTCGCGACCACGCCGACGGCCAAACCGACGAGGAAAAGGGCGATTTGGTCATAGCTCTCCAGGCTGACGCCGACGACCGCGCCGAGCGCGAGCCACCACCGTTCGTCGCCGCCTTCGATGCGACGCGTCAGAATCCAGGCGCAGGCGAGCCAGGTTGGCGGTTGCAAACAATGCGTGGTCAAGAGCACGCCGAAGGTCATCAACGTTGGCGTCAGCAGGACGCAGAGACCGGCGAGCGTCTGGGCGAAGCGGCCGCCGCCGAGGCGACCGGCGAGATCGGCGGCCAGCGCGACCGCCGTCGCCGCCGCCAGCGCCGGAACGAAGCGCAGCGGCGTCAGCGCGGTCCCGAACAGCTTGAACGACGCGGCGGCGATCAGCGGAATCAGAGGCGGCTGGTCGACGTAGCCGAAGGCGGGACGCAGTCCGCAAACGATGAAATAGAGTTCGTCGCGGAAGAGGCCGTAATGGCCGTTGGCGACGAGGTGGACGACCAGGCACGCGGCGCCCAGCCACAGCGCCGGCGCGGTCGCGGCCCGCCGGACCGCCGGCTGGACGGCGTCGAGGGCTGGCCCAGCGGTCATACCTCATACCTCGCCCGTTCGTCGCGACCGCGCGAGCGCCGCGCTCAGTCGTAATGCTTGAGCGCGCTCCAGTTTTTGGCGAGCGGCGCGCGCGGATGGCGCAGGACCCAGATCGTCAGGCCGTTCTCGTAGGGCATCGCATAAGCGCTGTCGGTGCGGCCGACGGCGCGAACGTCCTCATAGTAGCGGCCGTAGTCCGAAGCGCTGCCGCGGCCCAACGTGATCACCACCTCGCCCGAGGCGCCGTTGGGCCCCCAGAGGAAATAGGAATTGTGGGCGCTGATCGCCGGCGGGCCCCCGAGCGCCGGACCATAAATGTCGAGCGCGGCGGCCTCGCCGTAGTTGGGCGCAAAGAAGACCGCTTGCGCGCGCTCTTCCGGCGGCAGGTCGCGATAGACGGCCGAGACCGCCGCCGCCATTTCGCGCCAACCGAACATGTCGGCGAAATATTGCGGCAACGCCGAGAGCTTCATGCTCTCGGTCTGCGTCGCCTTGGTCGAGAAACCGGTAGCCTGCATATAGGCGACCAGCGCATCCGGCGACAGGATCGGAAGGGCGATCGGCACGGTGTAAAGGCCGGGAATGACGATGACGGCGACCGCGATCCCGCGCGCGATCGGGCGTTCGAGCCACGCTTCCCAGGCGACGCCGCCGGCGGCGAACAGCGCCGGATAGATCGGCGTGACGTAATAGGCCTTGCCGTTGCAGACGATGACGATCGCCAGCAGAACGACATAGGCGAGCGCCAGCGCGCGCAGTTCCGGATGGGGCGGCCGCACGCCGAGCCGCCACAGTCCGGCGAGCCACACCAAGGCCGAGACCGGCCCTACGAACAAAGCCTGCTGCAGCAGGAAGCCGAGCGG
Source organism: Roseiarcus sp. (assembly GCA_050015575.1). Taxonomy (GTDB): domain Bacteria; phylum Pseudomonadota; class Alphaproteobacteria; order Rhizobiales; family Beijerinckiaceae; genus Roseiarcus. The sequence goes on from JBEKBD010000106.1 coordinate 4,577, forward strand.
CGACCGCCCGACGGCCTTGCCGCCGATGTCGGCGCCGGCGACGCCGAGGAATGGCCAGCCGTGCAGCGCCTGCCACAGGACATCGGGCAGCGCGATCGCCAGCGCCAAAGCGGCGCCGGCGTAGAGCCACGGGCGCGCCAGGCTGCGCCTCAGCGGCGTGGCGACGACGCCGATCGCGAGCGCGGCCATGTAGAGGACGATCAGATACTTGCTCTCGAAGCTGACGCCGACGACGGCGCCGAAGGCGAGCCACCAGCGCTCGTCGCCGCTATCGACGAGACGCACGAGGATCCAGGCGCAGGCGACCCAGGAGAGCGGCTGTAGGCAATCGGTCGACAGCAACACGCCGCCGCCTAAGAGCGCCCCCGCGAGCAGAACGCAGAGCCCGGCGAGCGTCTGAGCGAAGCGGCCGCCGCCGAGGCGACCGGCGAGATCGGCGGTCAGCGCGACCGTCGCCGCCGACGCCAGCGCCGGGACGAATCTCAGCGGCGTCAGCGCGGTCCCGAACAGTTTGAAGGAGGCGGCGGCGATCAGCGGGATCAGCGGCGGCTGATCGACGTAGCCGAAAGCGGGATGCAAGCCGCAGACGATGAAATACAGCTCGTCGCGAAAGACGTCGTAATGCGCGTTGGCGAAGAGGTGGACGAGGAAGCACGCCGCGCCGAGCCACAGCGCCGGCGCGCGCGCGATTCCCGGCAGTCTCGCGGGTCGAGCGGAATCGTTGGTCATAGCGGCGGTCATGTGTCAGCCCCTCCAGCGTGGTTGCGCGGGCTCACGATGGGCGAAGCGAGCCCGGCGAGCTTCTCTGGCATGGCGGCGCGTGATATACGGCGACTGGTCGGCCGCGCGGAATGCCGCACGTGCGCGGCGCTTCGCCGCAGGCCGGACGTCCAAAGCGTCGGAGCCGAAGTCCGTCGACCCGACGCGCGGCGCCGAGCGCAGGACTCTCTTCCATAGCTCAGCCGAGCGCCCTTAGCCCCGCCGCTTCCGCCGCCTCCGGCGCGACCCAGGCGAAATCGGGCATTTGATGGCGCGCCCAAGTCAATTGCCGCTTGGCGTAGCGGCGGGTTTCGCTCACGGCGAGATCGGCAGCCGCCTCGAGCGAAAGCTCGCCGCGCAAGTGCGCCATCAATTGCGGCGCGCCGTGCGCGCGCATGACGGGGAGCGCCGGGTCGAGCCCGCGGCGCATCAGCGCGTCGACTTCTTGCAGCGCGCCGTCGTTGAGCATCGCCGCGAACCGCGCCGCGATGCGCGCGTTCAGGTCCTCGCGTTCGGGGGCGAGGAACAGGCCGACCCATTGCCCCGCCGTGAGCGGCGGCGCCTCGCGGGCGCCTTGAAATCCGGCGAGCGGACGCCCGGTCGCGGCGACCACTTCGAGCGCCCTCAACACCCGTTGGCGGTCGCTCGGGCGCAGCCGCGCCGCGGTGAGCGCGTCGAGTTCGGCGAGCCTGGCGTGCAGGCTCTGCGTCGGTTGGCCTTCGGCCTCGGCGCGCACCGCCGCGCGCACCGCTTGCGGAACGCGCGGAATGTCGGAAAGCCCCTCGGTCAGCGCGCGGAAATAGAGGCCGGTTCCGCCGACGAAGATGAGCGGCCCGGCGCGATCGCGCGCCTCGGCGAGGTGTTCGCTCGAGCGCGCGAGCCAGCGCCCCACCGAGAAATTCTCGCCGCCGTCGATCTCGCCGTAGAGCCGGTGCGGCGCCTGCCGCACGTCGATCTTGCTGGGGCGCGCGGTGAGGACCGCGAGATCGCGATAGACCTGCATCGAGTCGGCATTGACGATCGTCGCGCCAAATCGTTTGGCGAGCTTGAGCGCGACGGCGGACTTGCCGCTCGCCGTCGGGCCGGCGATGAGAAGCGCGCGAATCATCTCGCATTCCCCCTCCGGCGACCGCCGCGACGCCCCGGCGCGATCAATCCAGCAGGCAGCTGACCATGCCGTCGGCAAGCTTCGGTTCGAACCAGGTCGATTTCGGCGGCATGATCGCGCCGGCGTCGGCGATCGCCATGAGATCGCTCATCTCCGTCGGGTAGAGCGCGAAGGCGACGGCCATTTCGCCTGACGAGACGAGCCGCTCCAACTCGCTCAAGCCCCGGCCGCCGCCGACGAAGTCGATGCGTTTGTCGCGACGCGGATCGACGACGCCAAACACCGGCTCGATGATGTTCCTGGCGAGCAGCGTGACCGGCAGCCGCGCGACCGGGTCGGCGCTTTGCGCGGCCTCGGCCGCGATCTCGGGGCGCAGCGCCAGGCGATGCCAGCGTCCGCCGAGAACCATGCCGACCTCGTCCGCGCGAGCCGGACGAACCGGTTGATCGCTCGGCTCGACCACGTAGCGGAGTCCGACTTCCTTCAGAACCTCTTCGGGCGTCAGTCCGTTCAAATCGCGCAGCACGCGGTTGTAATCGAGAATCGTCATTTCTCGCTGCGGCAACAGCACGCTCAGAAAATAGCCGTCCTTCAGCCCACGCGCCTCGGCGACGCGCCAGGCCGCGGCCGAGCGGTGATGGCCGTCGGCGATGTAGAGCGCGGGCAGAGCGTCGACGGCGCGCGTCAGCGTCGCGATCGTCGCCTCGTCGTCGATCACCCACAGCTGGTGGCGCACGCCGTCGTCCGCGGCCGCGTCGACCGCCGGTCTTTCCGCGGCCGCGCGCGCGAGCAGCGCGTCGATCTCCGGCGCGTCGCGATAGGCGAGCATCGCCGAGCCGGTCTGCGCATCGACCGCCTCGATCTGACGCACGCGGTCGTCCTCCTTCGCCAATGTCGTCAGCTCGTGCTTGCGGATGCGGTTCTCGGCGTAAGCCGCAATCGACGCGACCGCCGCGAAGCCGGTCTCGACGCGGCCGCGCCAGGTCAGGCGGTAGGCGTAGTAGCAGGGCTTGTCGTCGCGCACGAGCGCGCCGGCGGCGATCATGCGGCGAAAATTCTCGCCCGCCTTGGCGTACACGGCGCGGTCGTAAGGGTCGATCGCCGGATCGAGATCGATTTCGGCTTTGGAGACGTGCAGAAAGCTCCACGGCTTGCCCTTCGCGCGCTCGCGCGCTTCCGCGCTCGACAGCACGTCGTAAGGCGGCGCGAGAATTTCCGCCGCGCGTCCCGGCGCCGGCCTCAATGCGCGAAAGGGCTTTATCAGGGTCAAGGGGGCTCTCTTTCCCGAGGATTGAAAGGCCGTTCGCCGGACTGGCGTCGGCGCAATCGAACATCTGCCCGGGTTTTGACAGCTTGACAAGCCGGCGACGCGGCCGCGGCTCTGCCGAGCCGGTCGTGACTGGCCGAGCGGGCGGCGCTGCTCCACGCGCACGGGATTTCAGTCGAGGAGTTCGCAAGGGGACTGAGGCGGCGCGCCTCCCTTCTCTCCTTGCGGGAAGGCGCGCGCTACTGCAACGAGCCTCTCAAGTCCGCAATGGCGGTCGCGGGGCGCGGCGCGGGCGTGACGACGTCGTAGACCAGATCGCCGTAGGGGGCGGCCGGCTTGCTCAGAGGATCGCCGGAGAACAGCATGGCCAGGGCGCGAGTCGCGGCGGCGGGCAGAAGGGGCGCGGCCGCCCTGGTCGGCGCCGTCGAGGCGTCGCGGGGCTGAATTGACGATCCCTCGGCCGGCGCCGCCTTCGCCACGCTTTGCGCCGGCGTCCGGGTCGGCGCGATCGGGGGAAGCGGCGCGGCGAGCGCGGCGGCGCGATCGAGCGGCGCCAGGGGCTGCAACGGGTCGGGCGCCGGCGTCGTCGCCGCGTGGGCCATCGCGTTCGCAGGAGCAAGGCCGACGCCGCGGGTGATGACGCTCGGCGCTCGGCCGCGTTCGAGAAGCGCCGCGACCAGGTCACGGTTCGCGGCGCCTTCTTCGCCCGTCGCTTCGGCCGAGAGGTCCGCGAACGCGAGTTCGGCGGGGCGCTGCGGCGGCGTCGGCGGATCGGCCGGAACGATCTGCGCGGCGGCGACATCGGCGGGCTTGCGCGGCGGCAAGGGAGCGATGAGGCGCGCCGCCGTCGGCGCGCCCAGGCCGATCGGCGCCGCGTCGCTCAGCGCGTTCGACTCGAGCGAAGCGACCACTTGCGGCGCCGGCGTCGCGGCGCCGTCCGGCTGCGTGAGGCCCGCGCCCTGCGGCAGATCGCGCTTCGCGGCGGCCAGCGGGTCCACGGCCGCGACTTGGACGCGCTCGCCGCCCGCCCTGCCGCCTCGGCCGGTGGCGACGACTTCCGCGCCGCCGCTCTCTTCGACGTCATCGGCGCCGCCGGCGCTGTCGGCGCCGCCGTCGCGCGCTCCGAATAGCCACGACAGCAGGCCGACGTTGGACTTGGGGGCGTCAGCGTGGGCGGTCAACACGTCGCCGCCGCGCGCTTCGATCTCGGCGCGCGCTTGCTCGTAACCCGGCATCGGCTCGCCGTCGGCGGGAATGAATACGGTCTTGCCGTCCGGAAAAAGCCGCGTCAACGCGGCGCGGCTCATCCGCGGCCAGTAGCGGACCGACCCGCTGTCGATATGAACCCACGGCGTCATGCCCGAGGGATAGAATCCGACCCCGCCCGCCTGCATGCGCATGGCGACGTCGCGAATCGTCGAGACGCCGACATCGGTGAAATGGGCGTCGATCGCCTTGCCTTCCATATGCTGGGAATATCGGGCGACCTGACGCGACCGTCGACGCAAGATCGCATTGGTGCGCGGCGAACGATAGCCGGAAAGCACATCGATCGGCCGGCTCGACCCGGATTCGCGGTAGACCTCCCAAATGATGTCGAACAGTTTGGGGTCCATCTTGGTCGGTTCGTTCAGCCGCCAATCGCGCAAGAACCAGTTCAGCCTCTCCAGCGTCGCCGCGTCGTAGACTCCGTCGACCATATAGGTGAACGCGCCCGATTCGTTGGTGTGGGAATTGGTCAGATCGATCGTGCGCGTGTCGCCGTTGGCGACCGCGGACTCGGTCGAACTGGGAGCAAAACCGAGGGTCAGCAGCGCCGACGCGGCAAGCAGGCCCGCCAACGCGCTGCTACGCCGAACCGTGGCGCCGATCGCTGAATCCAACGCCAACCGACTTGTCCCTTCCCAGTTCCCCTTCATCGCCCCGCTCGAGGGCGCCGCCCCGCGACGCGACCGGCCGCCCGGCCTCTCGCGCCTTCGCGTCGTCGATGTGTCGCGAAAAGCACAGAACGCGAAAAAAACGAACGCCGCGTCCATAATCTCTTAAGGTTGACGTTTCAATCTTGACTCATCCGCGCAAACGTGCCTGCAACGCGCCGCGCGATGCCATAGATGTCTTCGCGATTCTGCAAGACGCCGGATTCGTCGACGAATTCGGTGAAGTATTCGAGGTGGATCGGGATCGCGCGGGGCAGGAACACCGTCCGCTCGCTGGCGCCCAACAGCGATTGCAGGCGCGCTTGCGGCCACCCCGCGCTCGCGCCGCCCATGACCAGTTCGGCCA
>JBEKBD010000107.1:0-9880 GCA_050015575.1 Roseiarcus sp.
GATCACCATTTCCGCCACCTGAACGTGGCGCACCGCCGGTTCGTCGAAGGTCGAGGAGACGACCTCGCCCTTCACCGAGCGCTGCATGTCGGTGACTTCTTCCGGCCGCTCGTCGATCAGCAGCACGATGAGGAAGCATTCCGGGTGATTGGCGGTGACCGACTGCGCGATGTTCTGCAACAGCACCGTCTTGCCGGTGCGCGGCGGCGACACGATCAGCGCGCGCTGACCCTTGCCGATCGGCGAGACGATGTCGATCACTCGCACCGACAGGTCCTTTCGCGTCGGATCTTCGATCTCCAGCCGAAGCCGCTCGTCCGGATAGAGCGGGGTCAAATTGTCGAAGTGCACTTTGTGGCGGGTCTTTTCCGGGTCCTCGAAATTGATCTCGTTGCACTTGAGGAGAGCAAAATAGCGTTCGCCCTCCTTCGGGCTGCGGATCACCCCCTCGATGGTGTCGCCGGTGCGCAACCCCAGCCGCCGGATCTGCGACGGCGAGACGTAGATGTCGTCCGGCCCGGCGAGGTAATTGGCGTCCGCCGAGCGCAGGAAACCGAAACCGTCCTGCAGGATTTCGATCACGCCCTCGCCGATGATCTCCACGTCGCGGCTGGCGAGCTGCTTGAGGATCGCGAACATCAGCTCCTGCTTGCGCATGATCGAGGCGTTTTCGACCTCGTTCTCTTCGGCGAAGGCGAGCAGTTCGGTCGGCGATTTCTTCTTGAGGTCCTTGAGTTTGATTTCCCGCATCGGGACGTCCTCGAAAACTCGCGCGCGCGTCGGCGCATCGGCGACAGAAGGGAAGAGCGGAAGAGGCGGCGCCGAAACGAAGCCGCTGCTTGCCTCGGCCGGCCGGAGCCAGGGCGGACCATTGCGATCCGCTCGCCTTGGGAAGCGCCCGCTGAAGGTGAGAACCTCTGCTTAGCCGTGTTTGGCGAATCTTTCAACGGCCTTTTGCAGGAACCTCGGCGCGTTCGCCGAGAAAGGCTTGAACGCGACGAGAACGACGATGGCGATCGTCAGCACGGTCGGAACGTCGTTGACGACCCGATAGAACCGCGCTGCCCGAGGACTGTCGTGTTCGGCCAACGTCGAGACCAAAACCGCGAGACAGCCATGAAACGCCAACAGCGCCAAAGCCAACGCCCTCTTCGCGCGCAGCCACGGCGATATCCCGTGTTCGCGCCGATCGGCGAGCAAGAGGTCCATCGGCCAGACTGCCGCCATCGCGGGATTGACGATGCCCCTGAGCAGTCTTCGATCGATGCCGTTCAGGGTCTCGGACAGCTCCGACCCGAGTCTCGCGTCGGCGTGATCGCGGAGGATCAAGCGCCAAATCAATTGAGAGATAATGACTCTTGTTCATGCTCCTTAGACGAGCGAAAGAGGAAGACGCAATTCTATCCCTACCGGCGGCCTCTTTGACTCGATCGAGAGCGCTCGGCGAAAAGCGCCCGTAAGCCTGGGGACAGGTTAATGAAGCGTTAACCATATCAACGCGCTGAAAGCGCGCTTGCCTGTGAATTGAAGCCGGGATGTCCCCATAGTTCCCCTCTTGCTATGATTTGGCGGCGCAGACTGTCCCCCGGCGTAGGGCGGTGGACGCGCAACGGCGATCGCCGCATGGCGAATTGGTAGGACGTTTGCAGGGGAGTTTTGTGCACGTCTGTCCACAGCGGCCAGGCGCGATTATAACAGAGCGTCGAGCGCTCGGAGCCGGTCTATGGGACGCAATTATTTTCACCTTCATCTGGTCTCCGATTCGACCGGGGAGACGCTGATTGCGGCTTCGCGCGCTGCGGCGGCTCAATATCAGGGAGTCGCTTCGATCGAGCACGTCTATCCCCTCGTGCGCACGCGCCAGCAGCTCGAGCGCGTCGTCATCGAAATCGACAATGCGCCGGGGATCGTTCTCTTCACCTTGGTCGACCCCGAATTGTCGCACCACCTGCAGGCGGCCTGCGAAATGGCGGGATCGCCGTGCCTGTCGGTGCTCGAGCCGGTGCTGACGCTGTTCGAATCCTATCTCGGGCAGACTTCCACGCCGCGCGCCGGCGCGCAGCACATGCTCAATTCGGAGTATTTCAAGCGCATCGACGCGCTCAATTTCGCCATGATGCACGACGACGGCCAATTCGTCGAGAATCTCGAGAACGCCGACATCTTGCTGCTCGGCGTCAGCCGCACCTCGAAAACGCCGACGAGCATCTATCTGGCGAACCGCGGCTATAAGACCGCCAATATCCCGCTGGTTCCGATGGTTCCTCTGCCGTCCGTCCTCGATCATCTGCGCCGGCCCTTGATCGTCGGCTTGCTCGCGTCGGCGGAGCGGATCATTCAAATCCGCCAGAATCGCCTGCTCGCGCTTCACGCCGATTCGCAGACCGAATACGTCGATCGCGTCGCGGTGGCGCAAGAACTCGCCAATTCGCGTCGCCTGTTCGCGGAACGGGACTGGCCGACCATCGACGTGACCCGCCGTTCAATCGAAGAGACCGCCGCCGCGATCCTCGACCTCTATCGCGAACATCGCCTCAAATTCATCACCCAGGCCTGAGATCGACGCCCCTTGACCTCGTCTCCCGCCTCCCTTTGGATCGGCCGCGACAAGCTGGTGCTCGCTTCCAAGAGCGCCGGCCGGCGGCGCCTGCTCGAATCGGCCGGCCTGCCGTTCGAAGTCGAGCCGGCGGATGTCGACGAACGCGCGTTGGAAAGCGAGATTCTCGCGGCGGGCGGGCCGATCGAGCCGCTGGCGCTGGCGCTGGCGCGCGCCAAGGCGCAACACGTCAGCGTCCGCCGGCCCGGCGCGCTGTGCGTCGGCGCCGACCAGATCTTGACCCTCGATGGACGCGTCCTGCACAAGTCCGCGACGACGAAAGAGGCGGCGCGCACGCTCTGGGCGCTCAGCGGCCGGACCCATCGCCTGATCTCGGCTTTCGCCGTCGCGCGCGACGGGCGAATTCTCGGCGAAGGCCAGGATCACGCCGATCTGACCATGCGCGCGCTCGACTCGCGGCAAATCGCGCTCTATCTGGCCTGCGTCGGGCCGGGCGCGCTGGCAAGCGTCGGCGCCTATCAGATCGAAGGGCTCGGCGTTTGTCTGTTCGACGCCGTCGATGGCGACCATACGACGATCCTCGGCTTGCCGATGCTGAAGCTCTTGAGCTGCCTTCGCCGCGAAGGGGCGCTGGCGCTATGAGCGCCGCCGCCGCGCCGCGCGCCGGCGTCTGCGGCTGGCCGATCGCGCATTCGCGCTCGCCGCTCATTCACCAGTATTGGCTGAGCGCGCTGGCGATCGAGGGCGCTTACGAGCGATTCGCCGTGCGGCCGGGCGAGTTCGCCGCTTTCGCCGCCTCGATCGGCCGCGATCGCCTGGTGGGAGCCAACGTCACCGCGCCGTTGAAGGAAGCGGCGTTCGCGGCCTGCGAACGGCTCGCCGCGGCCGCCCAAGGCACGGGCGCGGTCAACACGCTTTGGCGCGAAGACGGCGCCCTCTGCGGCGACAACACCGACGTCGCGGGCTTCCTCGCCAATCTCGACGCCGCCGCGCCGGAGTGGCGCGCCGCGGCCGCGACCGCCGTCGTGCTGGGCGCCGGGGGGGCGGCGCGGGCGATCGTCTGCGCCCTGCTGTCGCGTGGGCTCGAGCGCGTCGCCGTCGTCAATCGCACCGACGAGCGCGCCCAGGCGCTGACGGCGCGATTCGGCCGCGCGACGACGGCCGCGCCGTGGCGCGACCTGCCGGATTGGCTCGAACGGGCCGATCTTCTCGTCAATGCGACGACGCTCGGCATGGCCGGCCAAGGCGCGCTCGCTGTGGACCTCGCGCCGATGAAAAAGACCGCGGTGGTCGCCGACATCGTGTATGTTCCCTTGGCGACGCCGCTGCTCGAGGCGGCGCGGCGGCGCGGCCTGACGGCTGTCGATGGCCTGGGTATGTTGCTGCATCAGGCGGCGCCGGGGTTCGAGCGCTGGTTCGGCGCGCGGCCGACGGTGACGCCCGAGTTGCGCGCGCTTGTGGAAGCGGACATCCGCGCCGCCGAAGGGAAACGCTCGTGATCGTCGTGGGACTGACGGGTTCGATCGCGATGGGCAAGACCACCGTCGCCGAAATGTTCGCGGCGCTCGGCGCCGCCGTATTCGACGCCGACGCCGAAGTGCGGCAATTCTATTCCTCGTCGGGCGCCGAGGCGGTCGAGGCGGCCTTTCCCGGCGTGCTCGAGGGCGGCAAAGTGAACCGCGACAGGCTCGCCGCGGCGGCGCTCGCCGATCCGCAGGCGTTGAAGCGCCTGGAAGCCATCGTTCACCCCGAGGCGGCGCGGCGGCGGCGATCCTTCCTCGAACGCGCCGCCGCGGAAGGCCGGCGCGTCGCCGTCCTCGACATTCCGCTGTTGACGGAGACCACCGGCGCGGCGGGCGTCGACGTCGTCGTCGTCGTCAGCGCCAGCGAGGCGACGCAGCGCGCGCGCGCAATGGCGCGTCCCGGCATGAACGCCGCCAAGCTCGCCGCGATCCTCGCCCGCCAAATGCCGGACCGGGAAAAACGGCGCTTGGCCCATTGCGTCATCGACGCCGACGGAACCCTGGAAGAAACGCGCGCGCAGACGGCCGGCGTGTTGCGCGCGCTCGCCGCCATGCCCGGACGGGGGCGTTATCCGGAGGGAAGCCTCGCCGATGCGTGAAATCGCGCTCGACACCGAAACAACCGGCCTCGACCCGGCGCATGGCCACCGCATCGTCGAGATCGGCGCGGTGGAAATGGTCAATCAGATCGCGACCGGAGCGACGTTCCACGCCCTGATCGATCCGGAACGCGAGGTCCCCGAAGAGGCGTTTCGCATTCACGGCCATTCGACAGCGACGCTCAGCGGCCAGCCGTCGTTCGCGGCGATCGTCGACCCGTTTCTCGCCTTCCTCGGCGAGGATCGGCTGGTGATTCACAACGCCGAGTTCGACCTGCGGTTCATCAACGCGGAACTGAGCGCGCTCGGGCGGGCGCCGATCGCCGCCGAGCGGGTCGTCGACACCCTGGCGTTGGCCCGGCGCAAGCACCCGGGCGCGCCCAACAACCTCGACGCGCTGTGCGATCGCTATCGCATCGACCGCTCGCAGCGGACCAAGCACGGCGCGCTACTCGACGCGGAAATCCTCGTCGAACTCTACGCCGAATTGACCGGCGGGCGGCAGCGCTCGCTCAGTTTCGCGTCGACCGAACGCGAGCGCAGCGCGAGCGCGCCAGCGGCGGCGCGTCGGGCGCGCCCGGCTCCGCTGGCGCCGCGGGGAAGCGAAGCGGAGCGGCGCGCGCATCGCGCGCTGGTGGCCGCGCTCGGCGAGGGAGCGATCTGGCGCCGCTACGCGACGGGCGACGGCGAAGAGGCGGATGCTTAAGCCTGGGCCGTCGGCGCAGCGGGCGCAGCCGCCGCGGCGACGCGCTTGAGGTACAACGCGTGAAAATCGATCGGGTCGACGTAAAGCGCGGGATAGCCGCCCCCGCGCACCGAGTCCGCGATGATTTGCCGCGCGAACGGGAACAACAATCTCGGCCCTTCGATCATCACCAAAGGCTGGACTTGCTCGGCGGGAATATTCTCGAGCCGGAACGCCCCGGCGTAATTGAGCTCGAATTTGAACAGCGCGGCGGCGCCCTCGCCGGCGGCGCCTTCGAGCGTCAGCCCGACCTCGTAGTCGGTCGGCGCGAGCTGCCGCACGGCGATGTTGACCTGCAGGCTGATGTTGGGGCCCTGCTGGGGCGCGAGGGTGCGCGGGGCGTTGGGGTTTTCGAAGGAGAAGTCCTTGATGTACTGAGCGAGGACGGAAAAACGCGGCGTCGCGGCGCGCGGCTCGGCCCCGCCGTTGCTGTTCTGGTCGACCATCGGAATTCTCCTCGCCCGCTTGTCGGGCGCGTTCAATCGACGCCGCCGCGCCCCTGCGCGGACCGGCCCGAGCGCCGAGAGGCCCGCGGCGAAGCCGGTCTCTCGCTCGGCGCGTCGCCTAACACGCGGCCGTCTCGCCGACAAGAACGGCGCCGCGCGAGTCCGCGGCGATCGAGAGCGGACGCGGGGCGGCCGGTCGCCCGACGCCGCTTCAAAGACGCGGCCAGGAAAAGTCGTCGGCGCGTCCGGTGCGCGGATCGACAGGCTCGCCGAAGCGAAGGACGCGCGCGACCGCGTCGGGTTCGCCGGCGGGCCTCGCCTCGCGCTCCGCCAGCGCTCCGCCCGGCGACATCGGCCGGGCGGTCAGCGACAAGATCGGCCCCGCCAGCGGCTTAGGCGGTTCGAGCCGCACCGGCGAACCGGGGCCGGCCGGCTCCTCGGGCGCGCCCATTTCGTGCCGGATCTGCGCATTGATGTCGCCCGCGGCCTGCTCGATGTCGGGCGGCAGGGTCGCCGTCTCGTTCTGCGGCCTGTTCTTGTCGAAGACGCGTTTGATCTCGGCCTCGAGGAAATGCGCAACCTTGCGCGAGCCCGCCTTGGTGAGGAGAACGCCGTCGTCGGCGCGCAATTTCACGTTCTGACCGTCGACGTTCGGTCCGTAGGCGGCGTATTGGCCGTTCTGGTCGGCGAAAGCGTCCCAGATGTCGATATATTTCGCGCCGGCGTTTTCCGCGTGTTCCTTGTAGATCTCGTTCAGCTTGACCGCCTCGGCGTTGAGGCGGTCGGAACGCCTCGGCGGCAGGCCAACCCAGGCGACGGGAACGTGCGCGGCGACGAACGGCGCCACGACCGCCTCCACGCGCTGGCCATAGATCGCGCGCCAGCGATCGCTCAAGGGGTCGAGCACATCGGCGCCGTCGCGCAGCGGCTGCGAATCGTTGATGCCGAGGATGACCACGACGAAGTCGATGCGATCCTTGCCGGCCGCCAGCTCGCGCGCCGCCTTTGGCCAGTCGAAATAATCATCGCGCACCAGGCCGGAGGCTTCGTGCGACTTGTCGGCGATCGCGATTTCCGGCTTGTCGGCGAAAGCCTCGGTTAGACCGCCGGCGGTAAGAACGCCAAGACTGTCGCCGATGACATCGATGAAGAAGGTCGGCTGAACCGGGGCGCCTCCGGGCGTTCCCGGCTCGCGCGTCGCCGTCGCCGGCACGAAATCGCGTGGCTTGTGCGGGCGATGGGCCGCGGAGTCTGGCGCTTTCGTCTGCGGGACGCCGAAAAGATGCGAAAGGAAGTCGCCGAACCCGCCGCCTTCCGCGCGAACCGCGGGCCCGCCCAGCGCGACGCAAAAAACCGCCACGGCGGCGAGCCGCGTCAGATGCGCGATCAATCGACGATCAACCGCGAGCTTCATCTCGCCCCATCCCGCTCCGCCGCGCCTCGCCCTTGCAATTGTCGCAACAACGCCGGGGTCGGATAGCCGTCCGGCGGCGCCCCGATCGATTCCTGATAGGCGCGTAGGCCGGCGCGAAGGGCCTCGCCGAGCCGGCCGTCGATTTCGCCGGGATCATAGCCCAATTCGCGCAACCTTGTCTGCAAGTCGCGAATCTCGGCCTCGCTCGGCACGGGATCGCGGACCGGCCAGCGCGCGCGAACGCCGCCGCGTCCCATGATCGCGTCGCCCAGCAGGGCGACGCCGAGCGCGTAAGCGGTCGAATCGTTGTAGCTCTTGATGGTCCAGAAGTTGGCGGTGACGAGAAAGATCGGGCCGCCGAGGCCGGCGGGAATCAGCAGGCTCGCCTCGCCCGCACGCGGCAGCGCGCCGCCGTCGGCGCGCGCGACGCCGCGCTCGGCGAACGAACGGAACGGCGCGCGGCGCGAGGAATCGGCGTCGGCGAGTCGGAATCCCTCGGGAAGGCGAACCTCGAAACCCCACGGCGCGCCGGCGATCCAGCCGTGTCGGCTGAGATAATTGGCGATCGAGCCGATCGCGTCGGGCGCGCTGTTCCAAATGTCGCGCCGGCCGTGGCCCTCGAAATCGACCGCGTAAGCAAGGAAGCTCGACGGCATGAACTGCGTCTGGCCCATCGCGCCGGCCCACGAACCGCGCATTTCGCGCGCGCCGACGTCGCCGCGTTCGAGGATGGCGAGAGCGGCGATCAATTCGGAGCGACAAGCGTCGCCGCCGTAGCGGACGAAGGCGAGGCTGGCGAGCGCGCGAATCACGTTGTCCGAGCCCGAGAACGCGCCGAATTCGGTCTCCATGCCCCAGACGCCCATGACGACGGACGGATCGACGCCGTAGTCCGCATCGGCCTTGGCGAGCCAGACGCGCTCCTCTTCGGCCTTGGACCGGCCGCGCTCGACGCGCGCGCTGGAGACGGCGCCGGCCAAGTATCGCCAAATCGGCGCGACGAATTCGGCCTGATTGAGGGTGTGGGCGACGGCCTTCGGGTCGAAAGTCACGCCGGCGAAGGCGGTCTCGAAGGTCGCCCGCGAGACGCCGCGCGCTTCCGCGGCGGGCCACAGGTCGGCGATGAATTGTCGAAACGCTTGTTCGCTCGGCGCGGCGGCGGCCGCGGCGCCCGCCGGGGCGGGACGGAACGCGAGCGCCGCCGCCAGCAGCGCCGCCAGCAACGCCGCGAGGAGCGCGGGCAGCCAGGGCCGGCGCGCGCCAAGAGGGCGCGGGCGAATCGGAGCGAACATCGTCATAGCCTCGAATCGCGCGAAGACGCACGAGGGAGCGTAGCGACGAGCCGATGGGAAAAAATAGACCATGCCGGCGGCGCGTTCGCTTCACCCGTCGCCCTTGATGTCCTGCGGGCGCGGCATGGAAATGACGTTGTAGCCGGAATCGACGAAATGCACTTCGCCCGTCACCCCGGCCGACAAGCCGGACAACAGATAAAGCGCCGATCCGCCGATGTCCTCGATGGTGACGGTGCGCCGGAGCGGCGAATGGTGGCGTTGGAAATTGAACATGAACCGCGCGTCGGCGATGCCGGCGCCGGCGAGGGTGCGGACCGGTCCGGCGGAAATGGCGTTGACGCGGATGCCGGCGGGGCCGAAATCGGCGGCCAGATACCTCACGCTCGCCTCGAGCGCCGCCTTGGCGAGGCCCATCACGTTGTAGTTGGGCATGACGCGCGTCGCGCCGCCGAAGGTCAGCGTCAGCAACGCGCCGCCGTTGGGCATCAGCGGCGCGGCGCGCTTGGCGACTTCGGTGAACGAGAACGCCGAAACGACCATCGTGCGGACGAAGTTCTCTCGCGTCGTGTCGGCGTAGCGGCCCTTGAGCTCGTTGCGGTCGGAGAAGCCGATGCAATGGACGACGAAATCGAGCGTTCCCCAGTTCCGCTCGAGGGCGGCGAAGACCGCGTCTAACGACGCGGCGTCCTCGACGTCGCAGGGCAGCGACAGCTTCGAGCCGAGGCTCTCGGCCAGAGGCCGCACGCGCCTTCCCAGCGCCTCCCCTTGATAGCTGAAGGCGAGGTCGGCGTTCTCCGCGGCGAGGGCCTGGGCGATCCCCCAGGCGATCGAATGATCGTTGGCGACGCCCATCACGAGGCCGCGCTTGCCGCTCATCAGGCCAGATTTCATCCCGGTCGCTTCTTGTTGTCGTCGCGTCAGACGTCGACGTGTTTGAGAACGATGGTGGCGTTGGCGCCGCCGAATCCGAAGGAATTGGAGAGAGCCGCGCCGATTCGCACGTTGTCGATGCGCTTGCGCACGATCGGCATGTCGGAAAAGGCGGCGTCGAGCTCGTCGATGTGGGCGCTCTCGCAAATGAAGCCGTTCTGCATCATCAGCAGGCAATAGATCGCCTCGTGCACGCCGGTCGCGCCCTGCGAGTGCCCGGTCAACGACTTGGTGGCGGCGATCGGCGGGCATTTTTCGCCGGAGCCGAACACTTCGCGCAAAGCCTCGATTTCCTTGATGTCGCCAATCGGCGTCGAGGTCGCGTGCGGGTTGATGTAATCGATCGGCGCCTTCACGCCGGCGAGCGCCTG
>JBEKBD010000108.1:0-9765 GCA_050015575.1 Roseiarcus sp.
TTCTGCGGCGCGCCGTGGACGGTGGCGAGCTACATGATCTCCGGCCGCGGCACGCCCGACCAGGCGCCGGCGCGCCTCTTCGCCTATCGTGAGCCGGAGCTCTTCGCGGCGCTGATCGACCGGCTCGCCGACGTCTCGGCCGAATATCTGGCGCGCCAGTTTCGCGCCGGCGCCGAGGCGGCGCAGATTTTCGACTCCTGGTCGGGCGCGCTGCCGCCGGCCGAATTCGAGCGCTGGTGCGTCCGGCCGCTCGCGCGCATGCTCGCCAAGCTCCGCGCCGCGGCGCCGCGCGCGCCGATCATCGCCTTTCCCCGCGGCGCGGCGACCCGGCTCGCCGCGTTCGCTCGGCTCGACGGGCTCGCGGCCGTCGGTCTCGACGCCGCGGTCGAGCCCGCCGCCGCCGCCGCGGCCCTGCCGGCGCCGCTGGCGCTGCAAGGCAATCTCGATCCGATCGCCCTCGTCGCGGGCGGGCGGGCGTTGGACGAAGGCGTCGAACGGGCGTTGCGCGGCTTCGCCGGTCGTGCGCACATCTTCAACCTCGGCCACGGCGTCCTGCCGGAAACGCCGATCGCGCACGTCGAGCGGCTGGTCGCGCGCGTGCGCGCGGGTTGAAGCGAGCGGGAAAGGGCGATGAGCGAGCGAGCGCTGCTGGAGCGACGCAAGAGCCACGCGCAAGCCTGGGCCGAGGCGCTGCAACTCGCGTTGATCGCCGCGATGGAGCGGCTCGAAGACGAATGCCCGTTGGGCGCGCCGGGCGTCGCGCCGGGGCGCTTCGCGCTGGAGCCGTGGCGCCGGGTCGACGGCGCCGGCGAACCGGGCGGCGGCGGGCGGACGGCGATGCTGCGCGGCCGGCTGTTCGAGAAAATGGGCGCGCACGCCTCGACGGTCTACGGAACTCTCGCGCCGGAATTCGCCCGGCAGATTCCCGGCGCCGAGACCGATCCGCGCTTCTGGGCCTCCGGGATTTCGGCGATCGCCCATCCCTGGAACCCGCATGTGCCGACCGTCCACATGAACGCGCGCTTCGTCGCGACGACGAAGGCGTGGTTCGGCGGCGGCGCGGACTTGACCCCGATGCTGGCGGCGCGACGCGGCGCCGACGATCCCGACGCGATTCTGTTCCTCCAGGGGCTGCGCGGCGTTTGCGAGCGCCACGCCGCGGTCGCGTCGTACGACCGATTCAAGGCCGCGTGCGACGAGTATTTCTTTCTGCCGCACCGCGGCGAGCCGCGCGGGATCGGCGGCCTGTTCTTCGATCGTCTCAACAGCGCCGGCGACGCGGCGAACTCGGCTTTCGACGCCGATTTCGCTTTCGTCCGCGACCTCGGCGAGACCTTCGTCTCGCTCTACGGCGAGATCGTGCGCCGCAATTTCGCCAAGCCGTGGACGCAAAGAGAGCGCGAGGAGCAGCTCGTGCGCCGCGGCCGCTACGTCGAGTTCAATCTGCTCTACGATCGCGGCACGGTGTTCGGCTTGAAGACCGGCGGCCAGGTCGCGGCGATCCTTTCCTCGCTGCCGCCGTTGGCGCGCTGGCCGTGAGGCGCGGCCCACGTCATTGTGGCGGCGCGACGAAAGCGGAGAACGAAGAAATGGCTGACGCGGGGCAATCGGGCGTGTTCAAGATCGGCGGCGAGATCGCCGTCCATCGTCTCGGCTATGGCGCGATGCGGGTGACCGGACGCGGCGTGTGGGGCGAACCGGCGGATCGCGCCGAAGCGCTGCGAACGCTGCGCCGCCTGCGGGAAATCGGGGTGAATTTCGTCGACACCGCCGATTCCTACGGACCCGAGGTCTCCGAGCGGCTGATCCGCGAAGCGCTGCATCCCTACGGCGAAATCCTGGTGGCCACCAAGGGCGGCCTAACGCGCAGCGGGCCGAATCAGTGGAGCGCGCTGGGGCGGCCGGACTATCTCGTCCAGCAGGCGCACAAGAGCCGCCGCAACCTCGGCGTCGAGACGATCGACCTGTGGCAATTGCACCGCATCGACCCGAAGACGCCGCGCGACGAGCAGTTCGCCGCCGTCAAGTCGCTGATCGACGCGAAGGTCATCCGCTTCGCCGGCCTCAGCAACGTGTCGGTCGCCGACATCGAGGCGGCGGCGAAGGTCTTCCCCGTCGCGACGGTGCAGAACCGCTACAGCCTCGCCGACCGCGCCAGCGAGGACGTGCTCGAATATTGCGAGAAGCGCGGCATCGGCTTCATCCCGTGGTATCCGCTCGCCGCGGGCGACCTCGCCGGGCCCGGCGGCGCGCTGGAGCGAATCGCGCGCGCCCACGGCGCGACGCCCGCCCAGATCGCCATCGCCTGGCTCCTCCGGCGCAGCCCGGTCATGCTGCCGATTCCCGGCACCTCGAAAGTCGCGCACCTCGAGGAGAACGTCGCCGCGGCGGCGATCGTGTTGACGGACGCGGAATTCGCGGCGCTGGGCGAGGCGGCGCGCGGCCGCTGAGGGCGGCCGCGCCGAGCCGGGGCGAGCGCGGTCTCGCCGTTTGGCCGATGCGTCGCCGCCGCGGCGTTGGCGAGCCCTTGAATCAAATTCGCTTCGCCGCGCGCAAAGAGATTTTAACCCGCCGCGGTTAGACGATGGGCTGGATTGGGGAGCGGCCCCGATCGCCGTCCCGTAAGCGAGTCGCCGGGCGGCAAGGGGCCGCCACGGCGTCTTTGTCAAGGGGGCTTCTCATGGGCCGCGGTCGCAAATCGAACTGGGGCGTTCTGGCCGTCTTCGCGAGCGTGACGTTCGCCGCCTTGGCCTATTGGATTCTGAGCGCCAACGAGGCGCCGACCCTGCCCTACGCCCTCGCACAAATCGTCCTTCTCGGCAGCGTGCTGGTCGGCATGGTCGATTCCTTCGCCCAATGCCGCCCGGCGCGCTCCCGTCGGGTTCGATAGGCTGCGGCGCGGACAAGCCCCTTCTCACGCCCGCGGGAAAAGGCGACGCGAATCGCCGGACGAGGGCCGCCGAAAGCCTTCGGCCTCACCCGTTGGGCAGATGGCGCGCCAGCGCCTCCAGCACCGCCATGCGCACCGCGACGCCCATTTCGACCTGTTCGCGGATCAGCGATTGCGCGCCGTCGGCGATCAGCGAATCGATTTCGACGCCGCGGTTCATCGGGCCGGGGTGCATGACGAAGGCGCCCGGCTTGGCGTAGGCGAGCTTTTCCGCGTCGAGGCCGAAGTAGCGGAAATACTCCTTGGTCGACGGCACGAAGGCGCCGCTCATGCGCTCGCGCTGCAGGCGCAGCATCATCACGATGTCGGCGTCCTTCAGCCCCGCCTTCATGTCGCGAAAGACCTCGACGCCCATGTTCTCGATTCCGGGCGGCAGCAGCGTCGACGGGCCGACGACGCGCACGCGCGCGCCGAGCGTCCCCAGCGCCAAGATGTTGGAGCGCGCGACGCGCGAATGCAAAATGTCGCCGCAGATGGCGACCGTCAGCCCTTCGATGCGGCCGAGGTTGCGGCGGATGGTCAGCGCGTCGAGCAGCGCCTGGGTCGGATGCTCGTGCGCGCCGTCGCCGGCGTTGACGACGGCGCAGTCGACCTTGCGCGCCAACAGGTGCACCGCGCCGGCGCAGTCGTGGCGCACGACGATGATGTCGGGCCGCATCGCGTTGAGCGTCACCGCGGTGTCGATCAGCGTCTCGCCCTTCTTCACGCTGGAATTGCCGACCGCCATGTTCATCACGTCGGCGCCCAGGCGCTTTCCCGCGATCTCGAAAGACGACTGGGTGCGGGTCGAGGCCTCGAAGAACAGGTTGATCTGCGTGCGGCCGCGCAGCGTCGCGCGCTTCTTCTCGACCTGCCGGGAAATGCCGACCGCTTCGTCGGAAAGATCGAGCAGCGACTCGATTTCGGGCCGCGACAGGCCCTCGATGCCGAGCAGGTGGCGGCGGGCGAAGCCGGGCGGAGAATCGGGAGCGGCCATTAAAACCACAGCCTATAAGGGCCGGCGCGGCGGGCGGCAAGAGGGCGATCTCCGCTCCCTATCGCGCTATGGCGCCCAAACCCTGGGCGAGCTCGGCGAGCAAAGCCGGCCCGCGGCGCGTTTGCCGTATTGGCGCCATGCTGATATGGTCAATACGTCATGATAGAGGCGTCCCGCTATGCTGCAAATTCGCAATGAGCGCGTCAATCGGCTGGCGGAAAAGCTGGCGGCGATCAAACGCAGCTCGAAGACCGAAGCGGTGCGGTTGGCGCTTGAAAACGAACTGGCGCGCATCGAAGGGGCGAAGACTCTCGCCGAGCGGCTGCAGCCGATCCGCGAGCGCATCGCCAAGCGGCCGCCGACCGGCCTCGACGCCGACAAGGCGTTTTACGACGAACTCAGCGGCGACCCATGATCTTCGTCGATGCGTCCGCGATCGTCGCCATCTTGACCGGCGAAGCGGAGGACGCGGCGCTGATTGCCGCGCTGGAGCGCGCGGAAGGCGCCGTGACGTCGCCGATCGCGATTTACGAAGCGGCGCTCGGCTTGCGCAGAAGACGCCATAGTTCGGTCGCCGAAGCCGAGAACGACGTCATGGAATTTCTCGCCGCGGCGCGAATCGCCGTCGCCCCCATCGAGCCCACCGCAGCGCAGGGAGCGCTGGCGGCTTTCGCGCGCTACGGTAAGGGCACGCAGCATCCCGCACAACTGAACATGGGCGACTGCTTTGCTTACGGCCAAGCCAAAGCGCTGAACGCGCGGTTGCTTTACAAGGGCGCAGATTTTTCGATGACCGACATCGAGGCGGCGCGTTAGGCGCGATTCGAGCCGTGATCCAGCGCGCGAGTCTGCCGCTTGCGACAGGCGTCATTTGACACTTGGCCCGCGCTCCACCATTTTCCGCACGCTTCCCGACTCCCGGGTCTTGAGATTTTCAGGAGGCGCGCCCATATCGCGCCGCTCCCTGTAAGGACCATTGCGCATGAAAGTCGTCATCGTCGAATCGCCGACGAAGGTGAAAACGATCGGCAAGTATCTCGGCCGGGACTACGACGTCTACGCCTCGTTCGGCCACGTGCGCGATCTCGCCCCCAGAGACGGCTCGGTCGATCCCGACGCCGATTTCGCCATGCGCTGGGAGATCGACGCCAAGGCCGCCAAGCGGCTCGCCGAAATCGCCGGCGCGGTCAAGGACGCCGAGCGGGTCATTCTCGCCACCGACCCGGACCGCGAGGGCGAGGCGATCTCGTGGCACGTCCACGAGATCCTCAAGGCCAAGAAAGTCCTCGAGGACAAGCGCGTCGACCGCGTCGTCTTCAACGCCGTCACCCGGGACGCGGTCGCCGAGGCGATGCGCCACCCGCGCGAGATCGACGAGGCGCTGGTCGACGCCTATCGCGCCCGCCGCGCGCTCGACTATCTCGTCGGCTTCAACCTGTCGCCGGTGCTGTGGCGCAAATTGCCGGGCGCGCGCTCCGCCGGCCGCGTGCAATCGGTGGCGCTGCGCATCGTCTGCGACCGCGAACTGGAGATCGAAAAATTCGTCGCGCGCGAATATTGGTCGATCCTCGCGCATCTGAAGACGCTCGCCGACGCGCCGTTCGCGGCGCGGCTCGTCGGCGCCGACGGCAAGAAGATCGCCCGGCTCGACGTCGGCTCGGGCGCGGAGGCGGAGGCTTTCAAAGCCGCGCTGGAGACGGCGAAGTTCACCGTCGCCGAGGTCGAGGCGAAGCCGCTCAAGCGCCACCCCTACCCGCCTTTCACCACTTCGACGCTGCAGCAAGAAGCCTCGCGCAAGCTCGGCCTCGCGCCGGCGCGCACCATGCAGATCGCCCAGCGCCTCTACGAGGGTCTCGACATCGGCGAAGGCGCGGTCGGCCTGATCACCTACATGCGCACCGACGGCGTCGACCTCGCGCCGGAGGCGATCGCGGCGGCGCGCAAGGTCATCGCCAAGGACTTCGGCGACGCTTACGTCCCCGCCGCGCCGCGCAAATATGCGGTCAAGGCCAAGAACGCGCAGGAGGCCCACGAGGCGATCCGCCCGACCGAAATGACGCGCCGCCCGCGCGACCTCGCGCGCCATCTCGAACCCGAGCAGGCCAAGCTCTACGAACTGATCTGGAACCGCACCGTCGCCTGCCAGATGGAGAGCGCCGAACTCGAGCGCACCACGGTCGACATCGTCGCCGAAGCGGCTCGGCGCCGGCTCGATTTTCGCGCCACCGGCCAGGTGGTGCGTTTTCCCGGCTTCCTCGCGATCTACCAGGAGGGACGCGACGACGACGAGGACGAGGATTCGGCCCGCCTGCCGCCGATGAAGGCCGGCGAGCCGCTGACCCGAGAGCGCATCGAGGCGACCCAGCATTTCACCGAGCCGCCGCCGCGCTACACCGAGGCGACGCTGGTCAAGCGGATGGAGGAGCTCGGCATTGGCCGGCCCTCGACCTACGCCTCGACGCTGGCGGTGCTGCGCGATCGCGACTACGTGCGGCTGGAGAAGAAACGGCTGATCCCCGAGGACAAGGGCCGGCTGGTCACCGCCTTTCTCGAATCCTTCTTCGCCAAGTACGTCGGCTACGACTTCACCGCCGAGCTCGAGGAGAAGCTCGACCGGGTCTCCAACAGCGAGATCGACTGGAGGGACCTGCTGCGCGATTTCTGGACCGATTTTTCCGGCGCGCTCGCCGGCGCCAAGGATTTGCGCACCAGCCAAGCGCTCGACGCCCTCAACGAGCTGCTCGGGCCGCATATCTTCCCCACCCGCGCCGACGGCGGCGATCCGCGCCAATGCCCGTCGTGCGGCAAGGGGCGCCTGTCGCTGAAGATCGGCAAGTTCGGCGCCTTCATCGGCTGCTCGAACTACCCCGAGTGCAAATTCACCCGCGTGCTGTCGCCGAACGGTCAGAACAGCGCCGGCGCGGCGGAGGGCGAGCGCCCCGGCGTGCGCGCGCTCGGGATCGATCCGACGAGCGGCGACGAGATCACGCTGCGCGGCGGCCGCTTCGGCGACTACGTGCAGCAGGGCGAGGGCGACAAGCCGAGGCGCTGCTCGCTGCCCAAGGGCCTGCAGCCCGACGACGTCACGCTGGAGACGGCGCTCGCGCTGCTGTCGCTGCCGCGCGAAGTCGCCCGGCACCCGACAAGCGGCGAGCCGATCGTGGCCGGCGTCGGGCGCTACGGGTCCTACGTGCAGCACGGCAAGACCTACGCCAATCTGAGCCGCAACGACGACGTGCTGACGATCGGCGCCAATCGCGCGATCGACCTGATCGTCGCCAAGGAGAGCGGCGCCGGCCGCGGCTTCGGCGCCGGCGCTGGCGGACGCGCGCTCGGCGATCATCCGACGCTCGGCGGCGCCGTCACGCTCAAGGCGGGCCGCTTCGGCCCCTACGTCAATCACGGCAAGGTCAACGCGACGCTGCCGCGGGGAAGCGATCCCGCGTCGGTGACGCTCGCCGAGGCCGTGGCGATGCTCGCGGCGAGGGTCGCGGGCGGCGGCGGCGGCCGCGCGCTCGGCGACCATCCCGACGGCGGCGCGATCGCCGTGCGCGCCGGACGCTTCGGCGCCTACGTCAACTGGGGCAAGGTCAACGCGACGATCCCGAAGTCGATTGCGCCCGAGACGATCACGCTCGACGAAGCGATCGCGCTGATCGCCGAGCGCGAGGGCCGCCCGGCGCGGCCGAAGGCCCGCGGCGGCGCCAAGGCGAAGCGCAAGCCGCCCGTCGCCAAGGCGGGCGCCGCCTCGACGGCCGCGGCGCCCAAGCCCGCCGCCGCCGCGAAGACCGCCGCCGGCAAAGCCAGGACCGCCGCCAAGCGCAAGACCGCCGCGGCGAAGACCAAGCCTGCAACCGCCAAGGCCAAGCGCCCGGCGGCGAAGACCAAGGCCGCCGCCGCGAAGGTCAAGCGCCCGGCCAAGACGCGGCGAAAGGCCTGAACCCGAAGCGGGCGCACAACAATCCGCAGTTGTCGCGGCGCGCTTATTGTGCGTAGGGTGGCTGGTCGTCGTCGCGGTCGCCCTCGCGTGGAAGGAAGGGCGAAGGGAGGTTGGCGTCATGCCCCATTCGGGCGCCGCGGAAGCGCAGGCTTCCGCCAAAATCCTGAACGAAGCCGCCTACAGCCGCTGGGCGCCGGTTTACGATCTGATTTTCGATCTGCCGTTTCATCCCGGCCGGCTGGCGGCGACGCGCGCCGCGGTCGAGGCGGCGGGCGCGAACGGCTCGATCCTGGTGGTCGGCGTCGGCACCGGCCTGGAGCTGGAGCTGACGCCGTCGAGCGTGCGCGTCACCGGCGTCGACATCAGCGCGCCGATGCTGGACATTGCGCGCGAGCGCGTCGCCCGCAAGGCGCTGAGGCAAGTCAAGGGCCTCCACGTCATGGACGCCGGCGCGCTGGAATTTTCCGACGCGCAGTTCGACGCCGCGCTGGCGCCCTACGTGATGAGCGTGGTGCCGAACCCGGCGCGCGTGCTCTCCGAGATGTGGCGCGTCGTGCGCCCCGGCGGGCAGATGATCGTGATGAACCATTTCGCCGCCCGCGGCGGCCCGCTCGCGCTGATCGAAGCGGCGATGGAGAAAGCCTCGGGCTGGCTCGGCTGGCATCCCAAGTTCCCCTTCGCCGCGGTCGGCGACTGGATCGCCGCGCAATCCGACGCGGAACTCGTCGAGCGGCGGGCGCTCGCGCCGCTGCGGCTGTTCACGCTGCTCAGGGTGAGGAAGGCGGGGCGGCCATAAGGCGGGCGCTGTGAGGACCCGTCGGCGATCGACCGCGGCGGGCTAGTGGGAAATTGGGTTCCGTCCGCCGGAACGCGCCGCGGCGAAATCTACATCGGGCCCATCGCCCTGACTTCCATCACCTCGATCGACGATCGCGGAATCTGAAGGTGCGGGTGATGGGCGAACGCCTTCGCGGCGGCTTCGTGCGATTCCGCCTCGACGAAGGAATACAACATGATCTCGTTCTTGGCGTCGGCGACGCCGCTCGCCGTCACCCGCTTGGTCCTGCCGCCGGCCTCGGTGAGCGTGATCATTTTCGCATGGGCCTCCATCCATTTCGTCCACTCGGCCCGCATCTTTTGCTCGGCGGCTTGTCTGACGTCGGGGTCGGTCTTCGCCCAATCCGCCATCACGGAGGTCGGCGCGAGAAACAGGGCGATGAATCTCTTCTTGGTCGCGTCAGCCATGGCTCGTCCTCTCAAATTGCGCCGTGCGGCGCGGCGACCGGAAACCCCGAGGTCGCGCCGCAAATGCGCGAGGGTTTCGCGCGCGACCTTCGGGCCTTGTTTCGCCTTGGCGAAGGCGAATGCGCCCGGCGGAAGCTCGGCGCGTCCAGGGGATTGATTTTCGAGCCGTGACGGCTGCCGGTCGACATGCTGAGACTACACCATCTCGTCGCCATGGCATCAAGCTTCAATGCGGTCGTCCGACAACCGTTCCAGCGGAAAATCGCCACCGCGCTCAAGCTCCACATCGCTCGGCCGGTTGAAATGCGGACCGAGCGTCCTCATATGCAGGGCGTCGCCAGCGCGTAGGATTTCGGCGTCGCCGCATCCTCGCCTTGTTGGAACGGCGACTTCCCCCTAGATTGGCTGAGCCTTTCGGCGACCAACGCGCGAAGCTCTTTCAGCCGCCCATTCAAGAAATCGCATTGTCACAAATCATCAAATCCCGGCGCGCCTCCCGCGCCAGCCCCGCGCCCGCCAAACGCGAGCGCGCCGCCGCCCCGACGGGCGCCCTGCCCTCGCGCGACGAGCTCCTCGCCTTCATCGCCGGCGAAGCCGCGCCCAGCGGCGCCAGGTCGACCGGCCGGGTCGGCAAGCGCGAAATCGCGCGCGCCT
>JBEKBD010000109.1:0-17198 GCA_050015575.1 Roseiarcus sp.
CGGCTGCGCGCGCGCGCCTCATCACCGCTTCCGGCGAGGCGGTGGTGGCCATGTCGAAATCCTCGGGCCGCTCGCCCAGCGCGAGGTCGCGCACCGCGCCGCCGACCAGGCGCGTCTCCTCGCCCTCGCCGTCGAGCGCCTGCAGCGCGCGCGCCAGCCGTCCTTCGTCGAGCAGCCGCCGATCGACGACGCGTCCGTCGCGAATGGCGGCGAGGCCGTTCATTGGAAACGACCGGGCACGAGCACGCCGTTTTCGACGTGGGCCGGCACGTAGACGCCCTGGCCGCGCGGCGCGGCGGCGATCATCACGATTATGCCGATCAGCGCCGCCGCCAAGCCGGTCAGGATCAGCGTCGCGACCCGGCTGCGCGTCCAATGCTCGATCGCCAAGGGATAACGCAGGCGCAGGACGAGATAGGCCGCGAAGAGGACGAACGGGGCGAAAAACAGGGAGAGCGACTCGACGATCGGGCGCCACATCAGGAAAACAGCCTCTCGTAGAGATTGCGCAGGATGCCGGCGGTGACGCCCCAGATATAGCGCTCGCCGTAGGGCATGGCGTAGAACTTTCTCGTTCTCCCCCGCCATTCGCGCTCCTCGAGGCGGTGGTTGGCGGGGTCCATCAGAAACGCGAATGGCGCTTCGAAGACTTCGGCCACCTCGTGGGCGTTGACGCGAAGCGTGAAGGCGGGATCGATCAGCGCCGCCAGCGGCGCGACGCGAAACCCCGTGCCGGTCAGATAGCAATCGAGCCAGCCGAGCGGTTCGACGTAGCGCTCTTCGAGGCCGATTTCCTCGCGCGCCTCGCGCAACGCGGTCTCGCGCGGCGTTTCGCCGTCGTCGATCTTGCCGCCGGGAAAGGCGACCTGGCCGGAATGCAGGCGCAAGCGCGACGCGCGCAACGTCAGCAACACGCTCAGGCCCTCGGGCCGCGCCACGATCGGCGCGATCACCGCCGCCGGACGGGCGCGCGCGATCGTCCGCTCGTCGGGCAACGGCCCATTGAGCGCGTAGTCGCTCGCCCGCGGCGCGGCGCCGGCGGCGAAAGCGTCTTCCGGCAGGCGCTGGGCGAGCCGCTCGCGCGCAAGGCGGCGCAAGGCGTCGGCGGAAAAGTCGCTGGGCGGGGAAGCGCTCAAAGGCCGTCGATCTCGCTGGCGCGGGCCATCGGGAAGAACGGGGAAGCGGGCGCAAGGACCCTTTCGCCGCGCTCCGCCATAATCTCGCGCCTGTTTGTGGGCAAACGTCGGTTTCCCGTGTATCGCGTCGGCCGAGGGCCTGAAGACCCAATCTAGCCTCAGCCGCCGCGAAGGGGAATTCGCTTGATCCGCTTTCCCGCCCGCCCTTCCGCGAGCGGGCGGGCGGGCGGCGCCGCAAAGGCCAGCGCGCGAGGAGATCCATGACCGTCGCCGATTTCGACGCCAGCGTCGCCAAGGCCGCCGAAGCGAGCCTCGCCCGCATCGCCGCCGCGCGCGAGGCCATCGGCGCGGTGATCTTCGGCCAGGAGACGGTGGTCGAGCAGACGCTGGTCACCCTGCTCGCCGGCGGCCACGGCCTGTTGATCGGCGTGCCGGGCCTGGCCAAGACCAAGCTGGTGGAGACGCTGGGAATCGTCATGGGGCTCGACGCCCTGCGGGTGCAGTTCACGCCCGACCTGATGCCTTCCGACATCCTCGGCGCCGAAGTGATGGAGGAAGGGCTCGACCGCGCGCGCAGTTTCCGCTTCATCAAGGGGCCGATTTTCGCCCAATTGCTGATGGCCGACGAAATCAACCGCGCCAGCCCGCGCACCCAGTCGGCGCTGCTGCAGGCGATGCAGGAGCATCACGTCACCGTCGCCGGCGCGCGCCACGACCTGCCGGTCCCCTTCCATGTGCTGGCGACGCAAAATCCGCTGGAGCAGGAAGGCGCCTATCCGCTGCCCGAGGCGCAGCTCGACCGCTTTCTGATGCAGATCGACGTCGGCTATCCCGACCGGGCGGCGGAACGGCGCATTCTCGTCGAGACCACCGGCGACGGCGAAGCGGCGCCGAAGCCGGCGATGACCGCCGCCGATCTGATGGCGGCGCAGCGGCTGGTGCGCCGCGCGCCGATCGGCGAAAGCGTGGTCGAGGCGATCCTCGATCTGGTGCGCGCGGCGCGTCCCGGCGAGGGCGATCCCGAACTGACCCAGACGATCTCATGGGGTCCGGGGCCGCGCGCCGCGCAGGCGTTGATGCTGGCGAGCCGCGCCCGCGCGCTGGTCGAGGGCCGTTTCGCGCCCTCGCGCGACGACATCGTCGCGTTGGCCGAGCCCGTGCTCAAGCACCGGATGGCGCTCACCTACGCCGCGCGCGCCGAGGGCGAAACGATCCCCGCCGTCGTCGCGCGCCTCGTCGCCAAGATCCTGCGCTGACGCGATGGCGACGGAGACTCCCGTTTCAGACCGGCCGATCCGTCAGCAAGCCGCTGCCCTGGCGGCGCGCCTGCCGAGCCTCGTGGTCGCCGCGCGGCAAGTCGCGCACACCTTGTTCCACGGCGTGCATGGGCGGCGGCAGGCGGGCCCGGGCGAATCCTTCTGGCAATTTCGCCCGTTCATTTCCGGCGAGCCGGCGGCGCGGGTCGACTGGCGCCGCTCGGCGCGCGAGGACCGCGCCTTCGTGCGCGAGCGCGAATGGCAAGCCTCGCACACCGTATGGATTTGGTTCGACCGCTCGGCCTCGATGGCTTTCGCCTCGCCCCTCGCGCCGTGCGCCAAGGTCGATCGCGCCGCCGTCCTGGCGCTCGCGCTGGCGGATCTGGCCGTGCGCGGGGGCGAGCGCGCCGGCCTTATCGGCCTCACCCGGCCGTTGGCGACGCGCGGCGTCATCGAGCGCTTCGCCGAAGCGATCGCCGCCGATGAGCGTCGGCGCGGCGCCGCCGCGGCGGGCGTGCCGGCGCCCGAACCGCTGTCGGCGCGCTCGAAGGCCGTGCTGATCGGCGATTTCCTCGGCGAGGCGCAAGACGTTGCGCAGACCATCCGCGCGCTCTCGGCTGAGGGGGCCGTGGGTCAGGTTGTGATGATCGCCGACCCGATCGAGGAGACCTTTCCCTTCATCGGCCACACGGAGTTCCTCGCCGCGGACGCCGCCGCCCGGCTGCGCGCGCCGCGGGCGCAAAGCTTGCGAGAACCCTATCTCAAGCGCCTCGCGGCGCATCGCGAGGCGATTCGCGCCGCCTGCGCCGCGCGCGGCTGGGGCTTCGCGCTGCATCGCACCGACCGGTCGGCCGCGCAGGCGCTGCTCGCGCTGCGCTCGCGGCTCGCCGGCCCGGGGCCGACGACGACCGCCTGGAGCGCCTGACGATGTTCGGCCTACCCCTCGCCTTCGCCGCGCCGGCGGTCCTGGCCGCTCTCGCGCTGCTCGCCGCGCTCTACGTGTTTCTGAAGGTGACGCCGCCGCGGCCGCGCCAAGCGGTCTTTCCGCCGCTGCGTCTGCTGATCGGCCTCGACGCCAAGGACGCGACGCCGGCCAAGACGCCCTGGCCGCTGCTGGCGCTCCGGATCGCGGTCGCCGCGCTGGTCGTCCTGGCGATGGCGGGGCCGATCTGGAACCGTACGCCGACTTCGAGCGCCGGCGCCGGGCCGCTGCTGCTGGCGATCGACGACGGCTGGCCGGCGGCGCCGACCTGGGAGCGCCGCCTCGCCTACGCCCGCGACGCGCTCGGCGGCGCGAGCCGCGCGGGGCGCCTGACGGCGCTGCTGCCGATCTCCCAGGGGGCCGTCGACGTCGCGGCGCTCGACGGCCCGCGCATCCAAGAAAAACTGCGCGCCCTGGCGCCTGTCGCTTACGCGCCGCCGCGCCAGGCGACGCTGCCGGCGATTGCGCATTTTCTCGCCGCCAATCCTAACGCCGAAATCGTCTGGATCGCCGACGGCGTCGAGCTCGGCGGCGCGAACGCCTTCGCGCGCGCCCTGGCGGCGGCGGCGAGCGGCCACGCGGTTTCCGTCGTCGCCGACCGCTCGACGCCGATCGGTCTCGCCGGCGTCGACAATCTCGCCGGGGCGCTCGCCGCGCATCTGACCCGCGCCGGCGCGAGCGCGCGGCAAAAAGGCGTCGCGCGCGCGCTCGACGCCCAGGGGCGCTCGATCGGCGAAGCGCCGTTCGACTTCGGCGCCGCGCGCACCGCTGAAGCGAACTTCGATCTGCCGGTCGAGCTGCGCAATCAGGCCTCTCGGGTCGAAGTCGCCGGCGAGGGATCGGCGGGCGCGGCATGGCTGGTCGACGAACGCGCGCGGCGACGGCGGGTCGCCATCGTCTCCGGCGCCGGCGCCGACGTGGCGCAGCCGCTGCTGTCGCCGACCTATTACCTCGAGCGCGCGCTGGCGCCCTTCGCTGAAATTCGCCAATGGCGCGACTCGGCGAGCGATCCGATCCTATCGCTGCTGGCGGAAAAGCCGTCGGTGCTGGCGCTCGCCGACATGAGCGTCCCGCCCGGCCCGGCGCACGACAAGCTGGTCGATTTCGTCGAATCGGGCGGCGTGCTGGCGCGCTTCGCCGGCACGCGCCTCGCCGCCGGCCAGGACGATCTGACGCCGACGGCGTTGCGGCGCGGCGGACGCACGCTCGGCGGCGCGCTGTCGTGGGAGACGCCCAAGCACATCGCGCCGTTCGACAAGGAGAGCCCGTTCTTCGGCCTCGCCGCGCCGGACGAGGTGACGGTGTCGCGCCAGGTGCTCGCCGAACCGGAGCCCGGCCTGGCCGCCAAGACCTGGGCGCGCCTGGCCGACGGCACGCCGCTGGTGACCGCCGAGCGGCGCGGCAAGGGCCTGATCGTGCTGTTCCACGTGACGGCGGACACGACGTGGTCGAACCTGCCGATCTCGGGGTTGTTCGTCGACATGCTGCGGCGCATCGTGGCGCGCGCCGGCGTCGCGCCCGCCGACGCCAACGGCGCCGCCGATGCGGGCGCCGCGGCGTCGCGCGCGCCTTATCGCATCCTCGACGGCTTCGGCGTTCTCGGCCCCCCGCCGGCCAACGCCGCGCCGATCGGCGACGACTTCGCCGGACCGGGAGACGCCGCGCATCCGCCGGGCTTCTACGGCGCGCCCGAGGCGCTCGAAGCCGTCAACGCGATGACGCCCGGCGAGACGCTGGCCCTGGCCGACTACGCGGGCCTTGCCGTCGCCGCGGGCGGGCTCGACGTCGCCGCGCCGCTCGATCTCAGGCCCTGGCTGCTGCTGGCGGCGTTCCTCGGCTTTATCGTCGACGGGTTCGCCAGTCTGTGGCTCGGCCGCGCGCCGCGATTCGCAACGCCGGCCGCCGCCGCGCTGCTGTTCGTCGGCGCGCTCGCCGGCGCGGCGCTTGACAGCCCGCGAGCCTTGGCGGCGGAAGCGGCGCCGATTTCGCAGCGCGACGCCGACGCGGCGAGGGCGACCCATCTCGCCTATATCGTCACCGGCGACGCGGCGGTCGACGAGGCCTCGCGGCTCGGACTCGAGAATCTCGCCCGCGTGCTCGAGGAGCGCACCTCGGCGGAGGTCGCCGAGCCGGTCGCGCTCGATCCGGCGCGCGACGAATTGAGCTTCTATCCCTTGATTTACTGGCCGGTGGCGGCCGAGCGGCCGCAGCCTCCGGCGGGCGCGGTCGCGCGCATCGCCGCCTTCATGAAGAACGGCGGCACGGTGGTGTTCGACACCCGCGACGCCCTGACGGCGCGCCCCGGCGGGCCGCCGACGCCCGAAGGCCAATGGCTCAGAACCCTGCTCGCCGGCGTCGACGTGCCCGAGCTGGAGCCGGTCCCGCGCGACCACGTCGTCACCAAAACTTTCTATCTCATCGACAATTTCGTCGGCCGCAGCGACAGCGGGGAGACCTGGATCGAGGCGCTGCCGCCGCCCGACCCGAACGATCGCACGCCGCGCCCGGCGCGCGCCGGCGACAGCGTCTCGCCGATCGTCATCGCCTCCAACGACCTCGCCGCCGCCTGGGCGGCCGACGCCGACGGCCGGCCGCTCTATCCGCTCGTTCCCGGCGGCGCGCGCCAGCGCGAACTGGCGCTGCGCGGCGGCGTCAACCTCGTCATGTACACGCTGACCGGCAGCTACAAGGCCGACCAAGTCCACGCCAAGGACCTGTTGGAAAGGCTTTCGCATTGAATGCGTTGTCGATCGCCTTCGCGCCGCCGCCGCTCCCGGTCATCGCGGGACTGGCCGCTCTGGCGCTCGCGCTGATCGCGCTGACGCTGTGGCGGCGGCCACGCGGCGCGGCGCCGCGCGCGCTGGCGCTGGCGCTGCTCGGGCTGGCGCTCGCCGATCCCTCGCTGATGCGCGAGGACCGCCGGCCGCTGAAAGATATCGTCGCGGTCGTCGTCGATCGATCGGCCTCCAATCAGATCGGCGAGCGGCCGCGCCAGACCGACGAGGCGCGCGCCGAACTGACGAAACGCCTCGCCGCGCTCGGCGACGTCGAGACCCGCTTCGTCGAGACGGCCGAAAGCGATCCCGACAATCGCGGCACGCGCTTGTTCGCGGCGCTGAGCTCGGCGCTGAGCGATGCGCCGCCCGAGCGCGTCGGCGCGGCGATCCTGATCACCGACGGGATCGCGCACGACATTCCCGCTTCGCTCGACGCGCTCGGCTTCGACGCGCCGCTGCACGTCCTCGTCACCGGCCACGAGGGCGAACGCAACCGCCGCATCGAACTCGTCGAAGCGCCGCGCTTCGGCATCGTCGGCAAGGACCAGACGATCGTCGCCCGCGTCCTCGACACCGCCGACAAGGGCGAGCCGGCGAGCCTGACCGTGCGCCGCGACGGCCAGGCGATCGCGACGCTGCCGGTCGAGATCGGCCGTCCCCTCTCGATCAAGGTCCCGATCGACCACGCCGGCCCCAACGTGATCGAGCTCGAAGTCGCTCCCGTAGAAGACGAATTGACGACGCGCAACGGCAAGGCGGTCATCGCCGTCGAGGGCGTGCGCGACAAGTTGCGGGTGCTGCTGGTGTCGGGCGAGCCGCATCAGGGCGAGCGGATGTGGCGCAATCTGCTGAAGTCCGACGCCAACGTCGATCTCGTCCATTTCACCATTCTGCGCCCGCCGGAGAAGACGACCGACGGGACGCCGATCAACGAGCTGTCGCTGATCGCGTTCCCGGTGATGGACCTGTTCGGCAAGAAGATCAAAGATTTCGATCTCATCATTTTCGATCGCTACTCCAGCCAGGCGATCCTGCCGAGCGTCTATCTCGACAACGTGGTCGCCTATGTCCGCGAGGGCGGCGCGCTGCTGCTGGCCGAAGGGCCGGCCTTCGGCACGCCGGAGGGTCTCTACGCCACGCCGCTCGGCGCCATTTCGCCCGCCCGTCCGACCGGCGAGGAGTTCGACCAGGCGTTTCGCGCCGAGATTACGCCCGAAGGCGCCAAGCATCCGGTGACGCGCGGCCTCGCCGGCGGCGAGGCCTCGCCGCCGACGTGGGGCCGCTGGCTGCGCCAGATCGGCGCCCAGGTCACCAGCGGCGCGGCCCTGATGCAAGGCGTCGACAAAGCGCCGCTGTTGGTTCTCTCGCGCGTCGACAAGGGGCGCGTCGCGCTGCTGCTCAGCGACCAGATGTGGCTGTGGGCGCGCGGCTACGACGGCGGCGGCCCGCATCTCGATCTGCTGCGCCGGCTCGCGCATTGGCTGATGAAGGAGCCCGACCTCGAAGAAGAGGCGCTGCGCGCGCGCGCCAAGGGCCACGCGCTGACGATCGAGCGGCAAAGCGTCAGGGGCGACGTCCCCGAGGCGAGCGTAACCGGGCCGGACGGCAAGACGACGACCGTGCAGCTCGTCAGCGTCGCCCCCGGGCTTTCCCGCGCGACGCTGGCGGTCGATTCCGACGGACTCTACCGCGCCAGCGACGGCGAGCGCGTCGCGCTGGCGGTGGTCGGACCGCAAAATCCGCTCGAATTCCAGGAGGTGGTCTCGACGCTGGAAAAGCTGCGCCCGCTCGCCGAGGCGAGCGGCGGCAGCGTGCGCCGGCTCGCTCGTCGCGCCGGCGACGCCATCGAGGTTCCCCGGCTGGTCGCCATGCACGATTCGTCGGAATACGCCGGCACCGATTACATCGGCGTCAAGCGCACCGGCGCGAGCGAACTCGTCGGCGTCGCCGAGACGCCGCTCGCGGCGGGCTTTTTCGGCCTCGCCGCGCTGCTCGCCGCGCTGATCTGGGCGTGGGCCCGCGAGGGCGGCGGGAGGCGGGGCTGACAGGAGACGCGCTGGACGAGCGCGTTCGGCGCGATTCGGCAGGCGTCGCGATCTCTGGATCGCTTCGCTCCGCTCGCGATGACGCCGAGGGATGTTGATCGTCGCTTCGCCCCGCCTTTCGCCGGCCGCCAAGGCGCCATAGAAGTCGCTCCAGCCGCTCGCCATCCTTGAAAGGCCTCCCATGTCCCCGACCCTCGACGCCCGCGTCGGCGAAGTCACCCAGCGCATCGCCGAGCGCAGCCGCGACGCGCGCCGGCGCTATCTCGAACGCATCGACGAGGCGGTCGCGCAGGGGCCGGCGCGGAAAAAACTCGGCTGCGCCAATTTCGCCCACGGCTTCGCCGCCTGCGGCGCCGCCGACAAGCACGCTTTACGCGACGGGCCGGGGCCGAATCTGGCGATCGTCACCGCCTACAACGACATGCTGTCGGCGCATCAGCCGTTCGAGCGCTTTCCCGAGCTGATCAAGCGCGCGGCGCGCGAAGCGGGCGGTTCGGCGCAGGTGGCGGGCGGCGTTCCCGCGATGTGCGACGGCGTCACCCAGGGCGAACCCGGCATGGAGCTTTCGCTGTTTTCGCGCGACGTGATCGCGCTGTCGACGGCGGTGGCGCTGTCGCACCAGATGTTCGACGCGGCGGTCTATCTCGGCGTCTGCGACAAGATCGTCCCCGGCCTGCTGATCGGCGCGCTCTCTTTCGGCCATCTGCCGGCGGTGTTCCTGCCGGCGGGGCCGATGACCTCGGGCTTGGGCAACGACGAGAAGGCCAAGGTCCGCCAGCTCTACGCCGAGGGCAAGGCGACGCGGGAAGATTTGCTGCTCTCGGAAGCGCAGGCCTATCACGCGCCCGGCACCTGCACCTTCTACGGCACCGCCAACACTAACCAGATGCTGATGGAGATCATGGGCCTGCACCTGCCCGGCGCCTCGTTCGTCCACCCCGGCGCGCCGTTGCGCGACGCGCTGACGGCGCTCGGCGCGCGACGAGCGCTGGAAATGTCGGCGCTGGGCGGCGCGTTTACGCCCGTCGGCCACGTGATCGACGAGCGCGCGATCGCAAACGGCGTCGTCGGCCTGCATGCGACCGGCGGCTCGACCAACCTGACGATCCACCTGATCGCGATCGCCGCGGCGGCGGGGATTCATCTGACCTGGGACGACTTCGCCGATCTCGCCGAAGTCACGCCGCTGCTGGCGCGCATCTATCCCAACGGCAAGGCCGACGTGAACGCGTTCCAGGCCGCGGGCGGCATGCCGCTGCTGATCCGCTCGTTGCTGGACGAGGGGCTGCTGCACGGCGACGCGCGCACGGTGTGGGGCAAGGGCCTCGCCGACTACGCGGTCGAGCCGACGCTGGCGCCGAACGGCGCGGTCGCCTGGCGCGCGGCGGCGGCCGAGAGCGGCGACCAAAGCGTGCTGCGCGGGGCGAACCATCCGTTCCAGCCGACCGGCGGCCTGGCGCCGGCGCGGGTGTTCCACAGCCAAGAGGAACTGCACGCGGCGTTCCGCGCCGGCGAATTGTTCCGCGACGTCGTCGCGGTGGTGCGCTTTCAGGGGCCGCGGGCGATCGGCATGCCCGAACTGCACAAGCTGATGCCGCCGCTCGGCGTCGTCCAGGACCGCGGTCATCGCGTCGCGTTGGTCACCGACGGGCGCCTGTCGGGCGCCTCGGGCAAGGTTCCCGCCGCCATTCACGTGACGCCGGAGGCTGAAGGCGGCGGGCCGATCGCCAAGATTCGCGACGGCGATCGGGTTCGCCTCGACGCGCCGAACGGCCGGCTCGAAGTGCTGGTCGAGGCGGCCGTATGGGCGGCGCGCGCGCCGGCGACCCAGGACCTCGGCGCCGCGCATGCGGGCGTCGGCCGCGAACTTTTCGCCGCCTTCCGCGCCGGCGTCGGCCGCGCCGAGGAGGGCGCGTCGATTTTCGCCAAGTAGGCCGCGGCGAAGCGCCGGCTGTCGCCATTGACAACGACGGCGCGCCGTAGTTTACATCGTAAACATGGCGTCGAAGCCATGTCGGGCGCAACGGAGTCGGGAATGTCGAGCGCGAACCCATCCGAAGAACGGCGCAAGGTCGGAATGCTGATCCCGCCGCCGATCCTGCTGCTGGCGCTGATCGCGGCCTGCGCCGTCGCCCAGGTCGTCTGGTTCGGCGGCTTCGCGTTCTCGGCGACGCGCGGCGTCGTTGGAGGCCTGACGCTGGTCGCCTCTGTGGCGCTCTTCGTCTCTTGCGGCCAGCGGTTCATGCAGGCCGGCACGCCATTCCGGCCGACCTCGCCGACGACGGCCATCGTCAGCGAGGGGCCGTACCGCTTCAGCCGCAATCCGATGTACCTCGGCATGGCCGGCCTGCTGGCGGGTCTCGGCGTGTTGCTCGGCAGTCCCTGCTTCGCCGCCGGTTTGATCGTCTTCTTGGTCGTGATCCATTTCGGCGTCGTGCTTCGCGAAGAGCGCTATCTCGAATCGCTGCACGGCGAGACCTACCGGCAATACAAACGTCAGGTTCGGCGGTGGGTGTGAGGCGCCGTCGCGCGGGCGATCGATGCGGTCGGGAAGGGCAGGAGAAAGGCGCCTCGCCGGGATCGACGGAAATGCATTTCGCCCGCTGAAATCGGCCGTGCGATACGCCATTCATGGCGACGATCGTCGACCCCGTGTTGAGCCGTCTCCGCGCCGCGCTCGACGAAGTCTATGGCGAGCGGATCGAGCGCGTCGCGCTCTACGGCTCCCGCGCCCGCGGCGGCTTGACACATGTTCGGCATCGCGCGTCCTCACGCTGATACTGCGCCTTTTTCAGCGACAGGCGCGCACTTTCCGTCCATCTGGTCTTTTTGCTCTCGTTTACAGCGCCTTACGATGCGTATATCTGTCGTGCCGTCGTCACAAGAACTCGGCACAACGAGTTCATTATTAGGCGCGGTATTGGCAATCCTTACTCGTATGATAGCAGACTCGCCGCCGAAAGCTCGTTGAACGTGCGCGACTTCGGACACGGCATCGCCGCCGCCGAGCGTCTGCCGTGGCTTACGGAGCGGTTCTATCACGTCGACGCCGGGCAGAGCCGCGCCAACAATGGAACCGGTCTCGGTCTGCCGATCGTCAGGTACATCTTGGCGCGCCATCGCGGACGGCTGACGATCGCCAACTGCCTCGAACCGGGCTCGACGTTCGCGGCGATTGTGCCGCTGCACAATCCGTAACGATCTAACCTTTTTTGATCAATAGCTTAAGATGTCGCACCGCTGTCTTGCAGCCGTCATATGACGCCATTGGAGAAGGTCTATAAGGACGCGCCTCGGAGAGGCTTGGCCAACAATGGGCGAGCGATCACGAGCGCCAATAGAACCATTTCGAGAGGCGTCAATGTTCATTCGATTTAAGAAACGAGGTGCAGTCCGATGAAACCAATCTCGCTCACTACTCTCCGGCCTCTGATGCGCAACGCGTGGAAATGCCAGCCCTCCTGAGGAGACATTCATGAGCTCTGCCGTCCGATATACCGAAGGCGGAAAATCGCGACTTGAGGCGTTCGCAGATATTTCTGAGGATGCGGCTTTGGACGTGGCGTCAATCGTTGTCGTTATCAGCAATCTTAACGACGGTAAGACGGAAATACTAGACGCATTGACCGAAAATAAACGTTGGGTTAAGTGTCACAATACCGCCGACGGGGACCTATATTATCTCTACGGGCAACACTCCATCGTCCGAGCCCACGTGTTGGTACGCGAACTTGTCAAATACAAGATCGACGCAATTTTAACCACCGCCGAGCTCGTTCCCGGGAGCCTGTCGGCAATAGCAGTATGAATGACCCTTGCGGGCCTACGAGGATCACAAGGGCGTCGAATGTTATTAGTTTTAGAGCATCGTTAAAGATAGCTTCTTGCCACAAGCGTGTGCGACACGGGCTAAGAGAGCGAAAGAAGGACCGCGTCTCGCGGACCCACTTTCCAAAAACGCTATCCTTGCCTGCGAAACTCCGATAGCCCGTCCAAGCTCGGCCTGCGACATTTTCGTAGCCGCGCGAGCTGCCCTTATGAACATAGTGGACGTCCAAACGGCCTCTTGCTCAAAAATTGCAGTCCGTGTCTTTGGATTTCTTATGAAAATATCTCTAACACTATCGGGATCAATCGGCTTCGAGCTACCTATAATGTCGAGAATATTACCTTCGTAAGAAGACGTACGTACTTTTGCAAACGTTTTTTTACGATCCTTCGATTCGATTAACTTGCTTTTGTTGGCCAGTCGGTGCAGTTGTGCGCTCATTTGTTCGTAATCCCTAATGCGTTCGCACGCAGCCGGTCGGTAAACACAATTGCACCGACCGGCTCCACGAACCGCCTTGCGCAACAGCACTCAATCGCCTCGGGCGAACCTCTTCGAAAGCCGGCCCCAGCCTTAAAATTTAGCCCTCGCTATTGAGGGCGTCGGCAACCTAAATAATGAATTCGTTATATGCAACCCTTGACCGGGTTCAACTGCCCATAATCGCCCCTAACTAGGCCACACTGGCCTCAGTTGGGTGTAGTTGAATCTTGTGACGAATTGGATACAATGGCGCCGGATTGCAAGAACGAGGAAATGACGTAAAAATGCTTCCTCTTGGTTTTCCATTGCACCCAGCCCTCTTGCTGCCGGATGACCAGCGCGCGGAGGTCGCTTACGAAGGGTGGGAGCGCTCGCTCGCCAACGTGCAAAGTTTTTACGTCATGGGAACGGACAAGCAACTTAGCGCTTACAGAATCCCTGACGTAAAAGCAGTCTACGCGGTGTGGCCCCAAGCTCACAAAGTGTTGGTCGCCAGTGACTGGTGGAACCTGCCGTTTAACTGGAGTGATAGAATTGCGTATCAACAATTTTTGCGTGCGCAAAGTGGAAATCCTGTGCTTTTCTCGAAGGCTGCGTCGATTGTCCTCACGATAGCGGTCGCTGCGGCACAGAAAGACGAAAACCAGAAAGTATTTGCTGATATGAAGATTATCCCGGCGTGTTTCCATATAGACGGATTCGACCAGAGGAAATATTCGGCACTGCTGCAGGGTGTTCCAATGCTGATTAAGGAAGCGCTAGAATATATGGATCAATCTAATGAAACCTTGCTAATTGATATGGCAAAGGGATTTGGAGTGACCAAGAACACCGCCGAGCGCTTTCGTCGTTTCATTTCGGAACGATTTCCGAACGAACCAATAGGAAAAGTCACTACGCGGCAAGTCAGGCGGACGGACGGTTTCGTTTCGCGTCACGCGTCACATTTGGAGAATGTGCTCGTATGATGTCGCCTAAAAATGAAGTGAATATAGCTTACTGCTAGCTGGAGGGATTATAATGTTGTTGTTTGCTGGCGTGTTGTTCGGGAAAACGGTCGGTATGGTGGGAGTGATTCTGCTTTTCGTTCCGATGTATAAGACAATACGGGGTCAATACAAGATTCACGAATTTGTATCTGAACTAAATAGTTCAGATGAAGATAGCGTTCAGATTATGAGACACGTCGTAAACGCTGTAACGACTCGTTCTGTAAGATTGACCGTGGTTGACATGAGAATGGCGAGAATCGGTTTCGTAGGGGTTGTGCTCGGATCTATTATAGACATTGGAGCAATGATTGCAGTGGGCAAATAGGGTACTCTGCGGTCCCTCGAACTTTCAAATCCAAACGATTAAAAGACGCCCGGCGTGGCAATTTGTGCTCAGGAGTCGACCAACGGCGCGATTGCCGCGAATCGGTGCAAGTTACCGAGGGGAGCGGCGACCCCGCTTGACGACAACGGGGCGGCGTGGCCACGGCGATTACAGCTTTGCGGCTGCAGCCGCGCTCGCCCTCACTTCCACTCGCGGAGCCTCGCCTTCATCCTCTTCGTCAGCCGGTCGACCTGCGCCTGCTGCAACCGCTCGGCCTTGTAGATCGTCAGCATGGCGAACGTGCTCGCGGGGGCGCAGGCGCCGAGGATCGCCCACTTCAACACGCGCCGCACCGGGCGGCGCAGCGCGAGCCAATCGACCCACCACGGCGCGCCGAGCGGAGTGGCCGCCAGCGTATGGCGCACACGGCGCAATCGCGGCCGTATCGGGCCGAGATCGTCGGCGTGGTCGTAAGCGACGCCGGGCGCCCAGACGCGGTCGAACCAGCCCTTGAGGATGGCGGGAAAGCCGAACCACCAGATGGGAAAGCAGAGAACCAACCCCTCGCGGCGGTGAGACGATCGATCTGCGGCCGCACCGCGCTCGCGTCGTAAGGGCGCCCGTAATAGCTGGCGCGCTCCGCCGCGGTCAGCGCGGCGGCGAATTCGTCGCGGTAGAGGTCCTCGAGCCAAACCTCGCGCCCTGCCTGGCGCAGCGCCTCTACGGCGCTGGCGGCGAGCGCGCTCGACAGGCTTGCGCGAAGGGGATGGGCGACGACGACGAGGCATTTCATGGCGGCCGTTCCTACGACGGCTCGCCGCGAAAGTCTCGCGATTTCCCGACAGCGGCGAACGCGGGGGACGGCGGGGTCGGCGCGGCGATAAGGTTCACGGCGTCCACGCCGGCGCCGGCTTCGTCGCTTCCGTCTGGCGCGCGCCGTCCGCGTCGATCGCGGCGAGCGCCGAGCGCAGGACTTCCTTCACGCCGCGCCCCGCGACCGCCGACAGCGCCAGCGGCGGCGCGCGCTTGGCGCCGGGCGCGAGCGGCGGGCCGTAGCCGCGCATCGCCCGCATCAGCCGTTCGCGCTGCGTCTTCAGCGTCGCCGCGTCGACCGCGTCGACCTTGGAGAGCGCGACGATTTCGCTCTTTTCGGCGACGCCGCCGCCGTACGCGGTAAGCTCGCCGCGGATGGCGCGGTAGGCGGCGCCGGCGTTCTCGCCGGTCGCGTCGACGAGATGGATGAGCGCGCCGCAGCGCTCGACATGGCCGAGGAATCGGTCGCCGAGGCCTTGGCCCTCGTGCGCGCCCTCGATCAGGCCGGGAATGTCGGCCAGCACGAAGTCGCGCTCGTCGACGCTGACGACGCCGAGGCCCGGGTGCAGCGTAGTGAAGGGATAGTCGGCGATCTTCGGCCGCGCGGCGGAGACGGCGGCGAGGAACGTCGATTTGCCGGCGTTGGGCAGGCCGACCAGGCCGACGTCGGCGATCAGCTTCAGCCGTAGAACGAGCGTGCGCTCGACGCCCGGCTGGCCGGGATTGGCGCGGCGCGGCGCGCGGTTGGTCGCGGTGGTGAAATGGGCGTTGCCGAAGCCGCCGTTGCCGCCCTTGGCGACGACGACGCGCTCGCCGGGGCTCTTTAGATCGGCGATCGGCGTCTCCATGTCCGCTTCGTCGAACACCTGCGTGCCTTCCGGCGCCTTCAGCACGGCGTCGGCGCCGCGTCCGCCGGCGCGGTTCTTGCCCATGCCGTGCATGCCGGTCTTGGCCTTGAAGTGCTGCTGGTAGCGAAAGTCGATCAGCGTGTTGAGGCCGCTGGCGCATTCGATCACGACGTCGCCGCCGCGCCCGCCGTCGCCGCCGTCCGGGCCGCCGAACTCGATGAATTTCTCGCGCCGGAACGAAACGCAGCCGGCGCCGCCGTCGCCCGAGCGCACGTAGACGCGCGCCTGGTCAAGGAACTTCATGGGCGCCTTCGCCGCTGATCGGCGCGCTCCTGGCGCCAAGGCCGGGGCGGCGCGCGGTCCAGGCCGCGCGGGTCAGCGCGAAGCGATCGCACGGAACCAGGCCGCCGCGCGCCGGCGCGCCCTCGAGCCCGGACCCGAGGAATTGAAACCCCGCCTTCTCCAGAACGCGGCGCGAGGCGGCGTTCTCGACGCGCGAGCTGGCGTCGAGTTCGACCGCGTCGGTCAGCGAAAAGGCGGCTTCGACCATCGCCTCGACCGCTTCGCTCGCCAGGCCCTTGCCCCAGGTCTCCGGCGCCAAGGCATAGCCGAGCGTCAAGCGATCCAAGCCTCTCCCCTCCAGGCTGACGGCGCCGATCGCTTCGCGCTTGTCGCGGATCGGGGTCATCACCAGCGTCAGATCGCGCCCCAAAGCGTTGCCTTCGCGCGCCGCGTAAATGAAGCGTTCGGCGGTGCCCGGCGGATAGGGATGGGGAATGCGGGCGGTGAACTGGGCCACCTCCCAGCGGCTGCAATAGCGATGGATCGCCGGCGCGTCGGCGGCCCGCGGCCAGCGCAGCCACAGCCGCGCGGTCTCCAGGCGAAAGACATCGTCACGGGCAAGATCGGGAAACATTTCCACTCCGGACCAGCGGGGGGCTCGGCGAGGCGGCCCCGAGACGACGAAGGAGATGCGGCGACCCGCATCCCCTTTCTAAGCGCTTCGGCTTACCGGACTTATCTCGGAGGGCTGTCGCCTTCCTGCTCTCGGGGATTCTCGAGACCGTCCGCTGGGGCTGCCGCCGCGGCTGGGCTCCTCGCATCCCCGCCGTTCATTCGACCGCGGTTTTCGCCACCACGGCTACGTATTGGCGACCGTTGTCTTTACATTCGAATGCGACGGCGCCTTGGGCGGTGGCGAACAAAGTGTGATCGGTCCCCATGCCGACGTTGCGGCCGGCGTGGAACTTGGTGCCGCGCTGGCGGACCAGAATCATGCCGCTGCGGACTTGTTCGCCGCCGAACTTCTTCACGCCGAGGCGGCGCCCGTCCGAATCGCGGCCGTTGCGCGAGGACCCGCCTGCCTTCTTATGAGCCATTTCACTCGCTCCAAATCCGCCGCGGCGCGCGAGGGCGCTGGTTTGCCGCGTATATAATCGAATATCCCGCTCGAGGGAACCCTTATCCCTTGCGACCGCCTTTGCCGCCGCCGGTCTTGGCGGGCGGCGTCGACTTGGGCTTCTTGGCCTTCGCCGCGTCGCCGCCGGCGGTCTTGCCGGCCTTCGCCGCCGGCGCTTCGGCCTTCGGCGCCGCGGCGGGCTTGGCCGCCGCGGTCTTGGCGGCCTTGGCGGCCGGCGTCTTGGCCTTCGACGGCGCGGCGACCGATTTCGCCGGCGCCGACTCGACGCTCGCGGCGGCGACCGCGGGCGCCG
>JBEKBD010000110.1:0-9640 GCA_050015575.1 Roseiarcus sp.
GGACGGCGCCAAGCTGTCCAAGCGCCACGGCGCGCTCGGCGTCGACGCCTATCGCGCGCTCGGCTACCTGCCCGCCGCGCTGCGCAATTACCTCGTGCGGCTCGGCTGGAGCCAGGGCGACCGCGAATTCTTCTCCACCGAAGAGATGATCGCGGCGTTCGATCTGCCGGCGATCGGCCGCTCGCCGTCGCGCTTCGACTTCGTCAAGCTGGAGAACATGAACGGCCATTTCATGCGCGCGACGCCCGACGACGAATTGCTGGAAACGCTGATCGCCGCCCTGCCCTATCTGCCCGGCGGCCCGAAAATCGCCGCCAAGCTCGACGCCGCCAAGCGCGCCCAGCTCGCAGCCGCGCTGCCGGGCCTGAAAGAGCGCACCAAGACTCTGGTCGAGCTTCTCGACGGCGCCGGCTTTCTGTTCGTCGAGCGGCCGCTGGCGATGGACGAAAAGGCCGAGGAAATCCTCGCGCGCGGCGGGCGGCTGCACCTCAAGGCGCTGCTGCCGCGACTCGCGCGCCTCGACGATT
The DNA here is from genome assembly GCA_050015575.1 of Roseiarcus sp. Classification (GTDB taxonomy): domain Bacteria; phylum Pseudomonadota; class Alphaproteobacteria; order Rhizobiales; family Beijerinckiaceae; genus Roseiarcus. The sequence goes on from JBEKBD010000110.1 coordinate 528, forward strand.
GGAGCGCGGCGGCGACGGAAGCGGCGGTGCGCGACTACGTCGCCGAGCGCGGCGACAAGCTCGGCGCCGTCGCCCAGCCCTTGCGCGCCGCCGTCACCGGCCGCGCGACCTCGCCCGGCATATTCGACGTGTTGGCGACGCTGGGACGCGAAGAGAGCCTGGCGCGGCTCGGCGACCAGGCGCGCGCGCCTTAGAATCGCTCGGGAAAGGCGGCGCGCCGTCGCTCGTCGCCGCCCGTCGTCTCGCCGTCGCATCGCTCCGGCATGGAGGGAGCCGAGCCGCGTGGCGCGCCTCCGCTCGCCGCAGCGGAAAGTTGGCGCGCCGCCGCGTTTTTCGTTTGCCAACACGCCAGCGAATATGGTTTCCCTTGCCGTCGCCTGTCTGGTCGCCCGACTGCGATAAGGCCCCGTTCCACGCTCCAGCCGGATCGATCCGATGGCCAAGATTTACAGCATCGCCTCGGCGGGCCGACGGCTTCTGCCGAACCATTGGGACTTGATCGCGCTCGCCGCGATCATGGCCGTTCTCACCGCGATCGCGCGCGCCTCTCACGGCATTTCCGCGCCGCTGCCTTCGACGACCGAGGCGGCGGTTTCGCTCGATTATGGCGTGTTGCCCTACTACGCGCTGCGCACTGCGCTGCGCATGTTCGCCGCGCTGGCGGCCTCGTTCGTGTTCACCTTCACCTACGCGACCCTGGCGGCCAAGAGCCGGCGAGCGGAGATGGTGTTGATCCCGGTTCTCGACATCCTGCAATCGGTGCCGATTCTCGGCTTCCTGTCGTTCACGGTGACGTTCTTCCTTGGCCTGTTCCCGGGCAACGTGCTCGGCGCGGAATGCGCGGCGGTGTTCGCGGTCTTCACCAGTCAGGCCTGGAACATGGCGTTTTCGCTCTATCAGTCGCTGCGCACGGTGCCGCGCGACCTCGACGAGGTGGCGCGCGGCTTGCGCCTCAACGGCTGGCAGAAGTTCTGGCAGTTGGAGGCGCCCTTTGCGGCGCCCGGTCTGATCTGGAACACGATGATGTCGATGTCCGGCGGCTGGTTCTTCGTCGTCGCGTCGGAAGCCATCACCGTCGGCGACACGACGATCACCTTGCCGGGCGTCGGCTCCTATATCGCCGCCGCCAACAGCGCGGGACGGTGGGACGCGATTGTCGCCGCGGTCGTGACCATGGCGATCGTCATTCTGCTCTACGATCAGCTGCTGTTCCGCCCGGTCGTCGCCTGGGCCGCGAAGTTCCGCGTCGAGCTGTCGGTCGGCCAGGAAGTCGAACGCTCCTGGGTGCTCAGCCTGCTGCAACGAACCCATTGGATTCGGTTGGGCTTCCAGCCGATCTTCGCGGCGCTGCGCTCGGTGAGCTTCTGGCGTTTTCGCCTTCCCCGACTCTTGCCCGCCAACGCGCTCACGCCGACACCGGCGGCCTCGCGCATCCTCGACGTCGCCTGGATCGCCGTCGTCGTCGCGATCGCGCTGTGGGCGCTGTCGAGCGTCGTCGCCTATATCGGAACGGAACTCTCCTGGCCCGACGTCCTCCAAGCCACGATATTCACGGTCTACACCTTGATTCGCGTCGTCGTCCTGATGGCGCTGGCCACGATCGTTTGGGTGCCGATCAGCGTATGGATCGGCTTGAGGCCGCGCTGGGCCGAGGCGGTCCAGCCGATCGCGCAGTTTCTCGCCGCCTTTCCGGTCAATCTGTTGTTCGGCGCCGCGGTCAGCCTGGTGCTGGTCTTCCATCTCAATCCCGACATCTGGCTCAGCGTCCTCATCGTGTTCGGCACGCAATGGTACATCGTGTTCAACACCATCGGCGGCGCGGCGGCGTTTCCCAACGACTTGCGCGAGGCGGCGGCGAATTTTCGCGTCCACGGCCGGGATTGGTGGCTGAAGGCCATACTGCCCGGCGTCATGCCGTATTACGTCACCGGCGCGATCACCGCCTCGGGCGGCTCGTGGAACGCCTCGATCGTCGCCGAATTCGTCAAATGGAAAGACCAGACGGTCTCCGCCCACGGCATCGGCGACTACATCGCCGAGGCGACCGACAAGGGCGACTTCCCCAAGATCGTCCTCGGCGTCGCGATCATGTCGATCTTCGTCACCCTGCTCAACCGGCTGTTCTGGCGCCGGCTCTATGCTTACTCCGAACGACGGCTGCGCCTGTAATTCCCGACTTCAAGAGGACAACGCCATGCTCGACCCCTCCCCCGCCGCGGCGCTGCTCGACGTCAGCAAGGTCTGCCAGACCTTCGCCAAGGGCTCCGGCGAAACCGGCGCGCCGGTGCTGCAGGACGTTTCGCTGAGCCTCAGGACGGGCGAAATCGTCGGGCTGCTCGGCCGTTCCGGCTGCGGCAAGTCGACCCTGCTGCGCATCATCTCCGGGCTGGCGCCCCCGACCTCGGGAAAGGTCACGATCGACGGCAAGGCGGTCGACGGCCCCGCCGAGAGCGTCGCGATGGTGTTCCAGAGCTTCGCGCTGTTCCCGTGGCTCTCGGTGCTCGACAATGTCGAGATCGGCCTCAGGGCGCAGGGCGTTCCGGTCGACGAAACGCGCAAGCGCGCGTTGCAGGCGATCGACGTGATCGGTCTCGACGGCTTCGAATCCGCCTATCCGAAGGAGCTTTCCGGCGGCATGCGCCAGCGCGTCGGCTTCGCCCGAGCGCTGGTCGTGCAGCCGGAAATTCTGCTGATGGACGAGCCGTTCTCGGCGCTCGACGTGCTGACCGCGGAGACCCTGCGCACCGATCTGCTCGACCTCTGGCAGGAAGGGCGAATGCCGATCAAATCGATCCTGATGGTGACGCACAACATCGAGGAAGCGGTGCTGATGTGCGACCGCGTGCTGGTGTTGTCCTCGAATCCGGGGCGCGTCGCGGCCGAGATCGCCATCCCGCTTCCCCAGCCGCGCGACCGCCTCAACCCCGAGTTTCGCCAGATCGTCGACGGCGTCTACGCGCTGATGACCCAGCGCCCCGAGGCGAAGCCGGCCGGCCGCGAAGCAGCCGCGCAAGCCGTCGGGCTCGGCCTGGCGCTGCCGGACGTCTCCACCAACTCGCTGGCCGGCATGCTCGAGGAAATCGCCGGCCCGCCTTACAACGGCAAAGCGGATCTGCCGCATCTGGCCGACTCGCTGCAGCTCGAGGTCGACGATCTCTTCCCGCTCGGCGAAACGCTGCAACTGCTGCATCTGGCCGAATTCGCCGACGCCGACATCACCCTCACCCCGGTCGGCAAGCGCTTCGTCGACATGGACGTCGATCAGCGCAAGAAGCTGTTCGGCGAACAGCTGCTGGCCGACATTCCGCTCGCCGCGCATATCAAACACGTGCTCGACGAGCGCCCCAGCCACCGCGCCCCAGCCACCCGCTTTCGCGAAGAACTCGAGGACTACATGTCGGAGGACTACGCCGAACGCACCTTGCGCGCGATCATCAATCTCGGCCGCTACGGCGAACTGTTCGCCTACGACGAGAACGCGACGACGTTCAGCTTGGAGAACCCGCAGTAACCGGCGCGAAACGGGGTCCGCTCCGTCTCATTATTGACTTGTCGCCTCGACCGCGATCCGATAGCGCTTGGCGCGGCGCAATCGCGCGCTCGCCGCCGGGCGGCTTAGGGAGAAGGTCGATGTCCGCAACTTCCGCAACCCTCAAGATCGGCGACAAGACCGTCGAGCTGCCGGTCAGACAGGGAACCTCCGGCCCCGCCGTCATCGACATCGGCAAGCTCTACAGCCAGACCGGTTTGTTCACCTACGATCCGGGCTTCACCTCGACGGCGAGCACCGAGTCGAAAATCACCTATATCGACGGCGACGCGGGCGTGCTGCTCTATCGCGGCTACCCGATCGAGCAGATCGCCGAGCACGGCGACTTTCTCGAGGCCTGCTATCTGCTGCTCTACGGCGAATTGCCGACGCCCACGCAGAAGTCCGAATTCGACTATCGCGTCTCGCGCCACACGCTGGTGCACGAGCAGATGGCGCGGTTCTTCCAAGGCTTCCGCCGCGACGCGCATCCGATGTCGGTGTTGGTGGCCTGCGTCGGCGCGCTCGCTGCGTTCTATCACGACTCCACCGACATCAACGATCCGCGCCAGCGCGAGCTCGCCTCGGTGCGCATGATCGCGAAGATGCCGACGCTCGCAGCGATCGCCTACAAGTACTCGATCGGCCAGCCGTTCATGTACCCGAAGAACGACCTCGGCTACACCGCCAATTTCCTGCGCATGTGCTTCGGGGTTCCTTGCGAGGACTACATGGTGAATCCGGTTCTGGCGCGCGCGCTAGACCGCATTTTCATCCTGCACGCCGATCACGAACAGAACGCCTCGACTTCGACGGTGCGCTTGGCCGGCTCGTCGGGCGCCAATCCTTTCGCCTGCATCGCGGCCGGCGTCGCCTGCCTGTGGGGCCCCGCGCACGGCGGCGCCAACGAAGCGGCGCTGCGGATGCTCGGCCAGATCGGCACGGTCGACAATATTCCCAAATACATCGCCAAGGCCAAGGACAAGAACGATCCCTTCCGCCTCATGGGCTTCGGCCATCGCGTCTATAAGAATTACGACCCGCGCGCCAAGATCATGCAGGCCACCGCACACGACGTGCTCAGCGAGCTCGGCCTCAAGGACGATCCGCTGCTCGCCGTCGCGATGGAGCTGGAGCGGATCGCGCTGAACGACGAATATTTCATCGAGAAGAAGCTCTATCCCAACATCGACTTCTATTCGGGCATCACGCTCAAGGCGATGGGCTTCCCGACCGACATGTTCACCGTGCTGTTCGCGGTGGCGCGCACGGTCGGCTGGATCGCCCAATGGAAGGAGATGATCGGCGACGCCGACATGAAGATCGGCCGCCCGCGCCAGCTCTACAAAGGCGAGCTGCGCCGCGACTATCGGCCGATCGGCAATCGCTGAGGAGATTCTTCCCCCACGGCGCGAAGGCTATGCCGGTTGCGGTCCCCCGCGCGCTGCAATCGTCGCCAGCACCTCGCGCGCCGCGCGCGCGCTGGGGACGACGCCGTCGCCGACGAGCATTCGCGCGTCGAGACGGGCGAGCGCGGCGAGCTGGGCGGACCGAGCGGGCCCGTCGCGCAGCAGGCCGCCAAGCGCCATGGCCAGATTGGGCGGCGTGCAATCCCCCAGCAGGAATTCCGGGATCGCCCTTTCGCCGAGGATCAGGTTCGGCAGCAGGATCGACAGCGGCAGCTTGATGAAAGGCTTGAGCTGTTCCTCCAGCCTCGAGACCTTGTAGGCGCCGACCATCGGCACGCCAGCGAGCGCGAGCTCCAGCGTCGCCGTCCCCGAGGCGGCGAGCGCGGCATGGGCGGCGCGAAAGGCCGCGAGCTTGGCGGCCTCGCCGACTTCGATGCGCGGCTCGACCGCCCACCGCGCCGCGCGCGCGCGCACTTCGCTCTCCACGTGCGGCAAAGTCGGCAAGACGATTTCCAGCGGACCGGCGACGCGGGCGACAATCGCCAGCGCGGCGCCGAAATCGTCCATCAACCGGGCGATCACCGATCGGCGGGAACCCGGCAGCGCGACGACGAGCGGCGGCTCCGCGGCGCGGCGGCGCGCGGCGGCGGCGTCGGGACGCAATTCGTCCAACCGTTCGATCAGGGGATGGCCGACATAGACGCATCGCGGGCCGCCGAACCTCGCGTGTACATCGGGCTCGAACGGCAACAGCGCCAGCACGCAATCGACATAGCCGCGCATCGCCCGGGCGCGCCCGGGGCGCCACGCCCATACCGAGGGGCTGACGTAGTCGACGATGGGCAGGTCCGGCAGGACGCGCCGCACGCGCCGCGCTACGCGATGCGTGAAGTCGGGGCTGTCGATGATGACGAGCGCGTCCGGACGCCCGGCGGCGACCGCCTCGGCGCTCTGACGCATCCGTTTGAGCAGAATCGGCAGTTTCGCCATGACCGGCAGGACGCCCATCACCGCGATTTCGCCGATCGGGAACAGGCTCTTCAGCCCTTCCGCCTCCATCGCCTCGCCGCCGACGCCGAAGAATTCGATTTCTCCGCCCGTTTGCGCGCGCAGCGCCCGCATCAGCTTGAAGCCGAGCTGATCGCCGGAATGCTCGCCCGCGATCAGCGCGACGCGCATGGCTCGCCGCGGCGCGCTCACGGCGCAAAGCCGACGACGAACAAGCCGGCTTCGTCGGCCGCGCGCGAAAACCTCGGGCGATCGGCGATGAGGACACGGCCGGCGGCGAGCGCGACGCCCTGCAACTGCGCGCCTTTGGCGGCCTCGATCGTTTTCGGGCCGACGGCCGGCATGTCGATGCGCAAGTCCTGACCGCGCTTGGGGGCCTTGACCAAGACGCCCGCCGGCCCGCGGAGGCGCAGGCGCCGCGAGGCCCTCAATTCGGCGACCCGCGCCACCATCGCATCGGTGCCTTCGGCCGCTTCGATGGCGACGACGCGCGCGTTCGCGACGACGACGCCCTGTCCGGCGTCGAACGGCGACAGGGCGGCGAGAAGCGCTGCGCCGACGCGCGCGTCGGCCTCGGCCTCGCTCGTGGCGGCGCAAGCGCCGATCGACCCCATCGGCGCGAGCAATTGCGGCGCGATCTCGTGCGCGCCGACGACGCGGAGGCCTTCGCGCTCGAAGATCCCGACGACGCCGACCAGCAGGCGGTTGTCGCCGCCGCGAAACAATTGCGCGATTCCCGGCGCGCGCTTGAACGCGCCCCAGTCGAAACGCAGGTCGGCGAATTCCGGACGGGTCATCGCGCCGACGATGGCGACGTCGGCGATCCCACGCTCGTTGAGCGCGCCGAACATCTTGCCGAATTGGCCAAGACGCACCCAAACGTGCGCGAACGCCTCGATCGCCGGATCGGACGAACCGACGACGCCGACGATGAAAGGCTCGCGGCCGTTGGCGCGCGCGGCGCGCGCGACTTCGATCGGGAACTCGCCGCCGCCGCACACGATGGCGAGCGGGCGCGCTTCGCTCCGCTGGCTCAAGCCTCGTCTTCCTTGCCCGCGCGCGGCGTGCAAACCGAGCGGTCGCCGCCCTCGCGCAGGAACGCGACGATCTGCTGCACGGCCTCCTGACCAGCAAAGGCCGCCGCGACCTCTTCAATGCGCTCCCTGAGCGTGCCGATCGGCGCGAACAATTGCCGATAGGCGCGGCGCAGTTCGTGGATCGTCGCGTGGGAAAAGCCGCGCCGCTTCATTCCGATGACGTTGAGCCCGGCAAGCGAGGCGCGATTGCCCAACGCGACGCCGAAGGGAATGATGTCGTTGTCAACCCCCGTGAGGCCGCCGATGAAGGCGTGCGCGCCGATGCGGGTGAATTGATGCGCCGCCGATCCGCCGCCGAGTGTGGCGAAATCTCCGATCCGGCAGTGGCCGCCGAGCATGACGCCGTTGGAGAAGATGACGTTGTCGCCGACGCGGCAATCGTGCGCGACGTGGGAGTTGGCGAGAAAGACGCTGCGCGCCCCGACGATCGTGCGCGAGTCGCCGCTCGCGGTGCCCGAGTTCATCGTCACCCCTTCGCGGATCAGGCAGTCCTCGCCGATGGTCAGGCTGACGCGTTCGCCGCGATACTTGAGGTCCTGCGGTTCGTGTCCGATCGAGGCGAACGGGAAAATGCGCGTGCGCGCGCCGATTTCGGTCAGCCCCGCGACGCTGACGTGCGAAACCAGCCACACGCCGTCGCCGAGAGTCGCCTCGGGGCCGACGTGGCAGAACGGACCGACGCGAACGCCGGCGCCGAGCCGCGCCCCGGGCTCGACGCAGGCGCTGGGATGAACGAAAGCCGGTTGCGGCGGCGCGCCGCTCGCCGCCGCGCTCATTCGTCCACCAGCATCGCGGAAACGACGGCTTCGCACACCAGCGCGCCCTCGACCTTCGCCTCGCCGCGGTACCACCACATGTTGCGGCGCTTGGCGATTCGCGTCATGTGATACTTGATCTGATCGCCCGGCCGAACGGGCTTGCGAAATTTGGCCTTGTCGACCGTCAAGAGATAGAAGAGGCTTGGATGCGCGCCGTCCGGCCGGCTCGCCACGCACAGGGCGCCCGCGGTCTGCGCCATCCCTTCGATCACCAGAACGCCGGGCATCACCGGCCGGCCGGGGAAATGGCCCTGGAAATGAGGCTCGTTGAAGGTCACGCTCTTGATCCCGACGCCGTATTCGTCGCCGCGCGCTTCGACGATGCGATCGACGAGCAAAAAGGGATAGCGGTGCGGCAGGAGAGCGAGCAGCTGTTGGATATCGTAAATTTCAAAGGTCCGCCCAGTCGCATCGTTCATTGAACCCCTCCTTGCTCGCCCGCCGACGGCGAATGCCCCCTCGCCAGCCCGCCGTCAAGCCTCGCGCGGCGTTTTGGCGCGCCCGAGAACCGGTTCGGGGCGCCACGGCTTCAATTGGCGCTAGGCTGCCCTCATCCGGCCGGTCGACGCGGCGAGGGAGCGGACGATCGGCGATCCGTCGTCATCCCCTCGCTCGCCTCAGGCTCGCGAGAAGCGGTTCCGCGCGCCAGCTTCTTCAGCGCCGTGACTTCGCGGAACCACTCGCGCATCGGCTTGGCCGGCGAACCTCCCCATCGCGCGCCGGCGGGAACGTCGTTCATGACGCCAGACTGGGCGGCGATCTGCGCGCCGGCGCCGATCTCGAGATGGCCGGCCAGCCCTGCCTGACCGCCGAGCGCGACGAAGTCGCCGATCGCCGTCGAACCGGAAACGCCCACCTGGGAGACGATAACGCAATGACGACCGACGACGACGTTGTGGGCGATCTGAACCAGGTTGTCGATCTTCGTCCCCTCGCCGATGATGGTGTCGCGATTGGCACCGCGATCGATCGTCGTTCCGGCACCGATCTCGACGTCGTCCTGGACGATCACCCGGCCGATCTGCGGCGCCTTGAGATGCCCGCCCGGACCCATCGCGAAACCGAATCCGTCCTGACCGATGTGGACGCCGGGATGGATGATCACGCGATCGCCGATCAGCGCGCAGGCGATCGAAGCGAGCGCGCCGACGACGCTGTCGCGCCCGATGCGCACCTGCGGGCCGATCACCGCATTGGCGCCGATGACCGCGCCCGCGCCGATCTCGGCGCCCGGACCGATCACCGCGCCGGG
>JBEKBD010000111.1:0-9429 GCA_050015575.1 Roseiarcus sp.
GAACTCGACCTGCAGTTGCGCCGACGCGGCGTCGACGCCATCATCCTGACCGGCGTCGCCACCAATTTCGGCGTCGAATCGACCGCGCGCGAGGCCTGGCAATACGGCTACAGCGTCGTCGTGGCCGAGGATGCGGTCAGCGGCGCCAACGAGGCGATGCACGCTTTCTCGATCGTGAACATTCTTCCCCGCCTCGCGCGCATTCGCTCGACCGAGGAAATCCTCGCCGCGCTGGCGGGGAACTGAGGCTGCAGGGCGCGGACGGACGTCCTCGGGGTGGCCGCGCCGTCGGCGGGCGGGGTGCGCCCGAGGGTTAATGCGGCCGCGAACTCCGGTCCAGCCCCAGCACGTAATCGAGCGCGATCTTGCCCGGCCCGAAGGTCACGACCGCCAGCGCCAGAGACGCCCAGTAGAGGTGGAAATTCGCCCACCCATCGGGAAAGCATAGTTGGATGACCCCCGTCATGACGAGGAGGCCGAGCGCCGCGTAGCGCGTTCCCAGGCCGACGATCAGCAAGGCCGGCAAGGCGACCTCCGCCACGCTCGCGGCCAAGGCCATCAGATCGGGCTCAGGAAAGGGATATTCCGCGCCGAACCAATGCAGCCTTAAGTCGGCGAAACGCGCCTTGACGCCGAACGACAGCGTGAACCAGCCGTCCCAATCGGTCTGACCGGCGCGCAGGAACGGCAGCGCCAGCGCGACCCGCAAGACGAGCGTCGTCAAGGAGATCGGCGCGAGCCCGAACAGCGCGCCCGTGAAGCGCGCGAGCGGGTTCGCGGACGCCGCGCCCGTGGCGGAGGAATTCGTCGTCATGGGATCTCTCCTTCAGCGCTGATTTTGGAACGCGCCGGCCTCGATCAGGCCGACGAGGTGGGCGCCGGGGTCGAAGCCTTCGCTCGCCTGCGTCTCGGCGGCTTGCCGAAGCGTCGCGCCGGCGAACAAGGCGTTGGCGAATTCCCAGCCGCCAGGCGGCAGGACCCGCACCCTAACATCGGCCTCGGGCCTCGTGACCAACGCATCTTCGGCGCGCCACGTCTCGGGCGAATGCGGTTCGGCGCCTTGCTGATGGGCGGCCCAGATCGAGGCGGCGGGATGGGAAAAGCGCAGCAGCCGCGCGGCGGGATGAGCGGAAAACCTCAGCGCGCCGCAATCCTCGGTCTCGATCTCGCCGAGCGCGTCGAGGGCGAGCGAAGGCGCTTCGGCGGCGTGATAGGCCTCGACCCAGGCGTTCTCTAGCCGCGCGACGTCGTAGAGGTAGACGATCTCTCGCGCCGGCTCGAAGCCGGCGACGAAGTCGGCAAACTCCGCGCCGTAATGGATCAACACCGGCGAGCGCGGTTTGTGGGCGGCGACGAAGGCGCCCGCCATGGCGCGAAAGAACGCGTCGCCGACCAGGCGTCGCGCCACCGGGAAGCGCGCCTCGATCGCGCCGATGAGCCCGACCGCGACGTTGTTGCGGTAGACCGCGAACCGGCGCGCGTCGGACCGCCCTTCGCTCGTCCGCGTTTGCGGCGGAACGGGTTGCGCCGGGTCGCTCAAGGCTTGCGCGAAGGCGTCGATCGTCGCTTCAAACGGCATGGCGAAGCTCTTTCCGGTAGGCAAGGGCGGCGGCCTGCGCCATCGTCGCTTCCGCGCGGCGAGCCTCGGCGAGCAGCACGGGCCAGGCCGGCGCGTCGTTGTCCCATTCGATCAGGGTCGGCGTCGGCCCGAGGCGCCGGATCGTCTCGGCGTAGAGCGCCCAGACGCCGTCGCGAACCGGCGAATCGTGCGCGTCGATCAGCAACGGCCGCCCGGCGTCGTCTTGCGTCTCCGCATAGCCCGCAAGGTGAATTTCCTCGACATGGCGAAGCGGATAGGCGTCGAGATAAGCGACGGGATCGAAGCCGTGATTGGTCGCGGAGACGATGACGTTGTTGACGTCGAGCAACAGTCCGCAACCGGTGCGGCGCGCGACTTCGGCGATGAAGTCCGTTTCGGAAATCGTGCTCTCGGCAAAGACGAGGTAGGTCGAGGGGTTTTCGAGCAGCATGCGGCGGCCGAGCGCCTCCTGCGTCTGATCGATGTGGCCGCACACCGTCGCCAGCGTTTCCTGCGTATAGGGCAGAGGCAGGAGATCGTTGAGGAAGCCTTGGTCGTGGCTCGACCAGGCCAGATGTTCCGAGAACAGGCCGGGCTCGTAGCGCCGGGCGAGCGCGGCGAGCCGCTCCAGGTGGTCCTTATCGAGCGGCCTCGGCGATCCGATGGAGAGGCCGACGCCGTGCAGGGAGAGAGGGTAGAGCGCGCGGACTTCTTCCAGGCGGCGATGCGCCGGCCCGCCGTCGCCCATGTAGTTCTCGGCGTGGATTTCGAAAAATCCACAATCGGGCCGCTCGGCGAGGATTTGCTCGACGTGGTCGGCCTTCAGGCCGACGCCGCCGCGATCGGGCAAGGGCGCGGCGACGCGGGCGCGAGATGCTGGCGAAGCGGACACGTTCTCCTCCTGGCGGCGCGGCGCCGCGCCGCTCTTCGGCGTACGCTGGCGTCTTCGCGGCGGGCGCGCCGCGTGTTACAGGGCTTTCGCATAAGTTTGCGAGCCTTTCGACGAAAGGGTCCGGCTCTGCCTGTAACAATTGTCGCAGTGGAGCGAAGCGAGAATGGGCGTGGAACCGGCCGTCGGTCCCGGCGACGACAAGTGGGCGCCGATCATGCGCGCCGCCCTGGCCGGCGACGAGGCGGCCTATCGCCGATTGCTTGAGGAGATCGGGCGGGCGGTTCGTGCGATGGCGCGGGGAGCGTTTTCGCGCATGCGGACCGGCGACGCGGATATCGAGGATGTCGTGCAAGAGACTTTGTTGGCGATCCATTTGAAGCGGCACACCTGGGACGGCGGCCCGAAGCTCGCGCCCTGGGTCAACGCGATCGCGCGCCATAAGATCATCGACGCGATGCGTCGACGCGGCGCGCGACGCTTGGAGCCGATCGAGGATTTCGAGGCGACGTTGGCGGCGCCGCAAGAGCAGGACCCGCACTTGCGCAGCGACATCGAGCGCGTCATGGAAAAACTGGCGCCGCGTCAACGCGACATCGTGACCGCGATTTCGCTCGACGGCCAGTCGATCGCCGCGACGGCGGCACGGCTTTCGATGAGCGAGGTCGCGGTGCGCGTCGCGTTGCACCGCGCGCTGAAGTCGCTCGCCGCGGCATGGCGGAGCGCGACGCAATGAAGACCGCCGATCTCGTCAATACGCTCGCGGCCGACACGATCGCGCCGGTCCGTCTGGGCAGACGGCTCGGCTTGGCGCTGGCGCTCGGCGCGGCGGCGAGTCTCGCGCTGTTCATGGCCGCGCTCGGACCGCGGCCGGATTTCGCCGAGGCGGCGCGAACCGTCCGCTTCGATCTCAAGTTTGTCGATGCGTTGGCGCTGGCGGCGCCGTCGGCGCTGCTGTGCTGGCGACTGATGCGGCCCGACGCGCGCCCCGGCGCGCTGGCGCTGCTGCTCGTTGCGCCCTTCGCGCTGCTGGCGGGCGCCGTCGTCGCCGAACTCTTGCTCATTCCGCCCGATCTGTGGGGGACGCGCCTGATCGGGACCAACTGGCTGCACTGCCTCGCGTTGATCCCGCTGCTTTCGATCGCGCCGTTGACCGCGTTGGTTGTCGCGATGCGCGCGGGCGCGCCGCTTCACCCGGCTCTCACTGGCGCGCTTGCGGGCGCGGCCGCCGCGGGCATCGCGGCGATGATCTACGCCAGCAATTGCACCGACGACTCGCCCTTGTTCGTCGCCAGTTGGTATCCGCTCGCGACGCTCGTCGTCGTCGCCGCCGGCGCGCTCGCCGGGCGGCGGTTCCTGCAATGGTGAAAACCGAATTTCATGCTAAGTCTCGACGAACGCCGCTCGCAAACGGCTCCATTGTCCGAAGAGACGGCCCGCCGCGCTCCGGGGTCGTCCGCGACTGACGAGTCGGGCCGATGAGACTGGCTTCGGCGAGGAGAGGACAGGCGAACCATGAAGACGAAGACTCTCTCTGCGGACCTCCTTCACAAGATGGACGCCTATTGGCGCGCCGCCAACTATCTATCGGTCGGCCAGATCTATCTTTACGACAATCCGTTGCTGAAGCGGCCCCTGACCCTGGCGGACGTGAAACGCATGCTGTTGGGACACTGGGGCACCACTCCCGGGCAGAATTTCATTTACGTGCATTTGAATCGGGTCATCAAGAAATACGATCTCGACATGATTTACGTCTCTGGCCCGGGTCACGGCGGGCCGGCCGTGGTCGGCAACACGTATCTCGAGGGAACCTACAGCGAGATCTATCCTGAAGTCAGCCAGGATGAAGCCGGGCTTCGCCGGCTCTTCAGGCAATTTTCGTTTCCGGGAGGGATCCCCAGCCACGCATCGCCCGAGTGCCCCGGCTCGATCCACGAAGGCGGCGAACTGGGCTATTCGCTCAGCCATGCTTTCGGCGCGGCGTTCGACAATCCCGATTTCATCGTCGCCTGCGTCGTCGGCGACGGCGAGGCCGAAACCGGACCGCTGGCCACGGCGTGGCATTCGAACAAGTTCCTCGATCCGGTGACCGACGGCGCGGTGCTGCCGATCCTGCATCTCAACGGCTACAAGATCGCCAACCCGACGATCCTCGCCCGCATAGGCCGCGAGGAGCTGGAACAATTGCTCCGCGGCTATGGGTGGACCCCGTACTTCGTCGAGGGTCACGAACCCGAGCCGATGCACGAGGCGATGGCGGCGACGCTCGACACGGTTGTCGAGCAGATCAGAGAAATTCAGCGGGTCGCGCGCTCTCGCGGCGAATCCGCGCGGCCGCGTTGGCCGATGATCGTGCTCAATTCGCCCAAAGGCTGGACGGGTCCGAAGATGGTCGACGGCCGGCAGGTCGAAGGAACCTTCCGATCGCACCAGGTGCCGCTTTCCGATCCGGCCGCTCATCCCGAACACCTCAAGCTGCTGGAAGATTGGCTGAGGAGTTACCGGCCGCAGGAGCTCTTCGACGAGCAGGGCCGCCTGAAGCCGGAACTGGCCGAGCTGGCGCCCAAGGGCGAGCGGCGCATGGGTGCAAACCCCCATGCGAATGGCGGCCTTCTACTGCGGGATCTGCGCATGCCGGACTTCCGTGACTACGCGGTCGACGTTTCCTCGCCGGGTGTGCGTGGCATCGGCGACACCCACGTGCTGGGAAAGTTCCTGCGCGACGTGACGAAACTGAACGCCGATCAGCGGAACTTCCGCGTCTTCGGTCCGGACGAGACGCTCTCCAACGGTCTGGAGGCCGTATTCGAGGCGACGAAACGCCAGTGGGATGCCGCGGCCGAGCCGACCGACGAGTTTCTTGCGCCGACGGGGCGCGTCGTGGAAATGCTCAGCGAGCACCAATGCGAGGGATGGCTGGAAGGTTATCTGCTGACCGGGCGGCACGGGCTGTTCAATTGTTACGAGGCTTTCATTCATATCGTCGACTCGATGTTCAATCAGCACGCCAAGTGGCTGAAGGTCACGTTGCAGCTACCCTGGCGGCGGAAGATCGCGTCGTTGAATTACTTGCTCGCCTCGCATGTCTGGCGCCAGGACCACAACGGCTTCACGCACCAAGATCCAGGTTTCATCGACCATGTCGTGAACAAGAAGGCCGAAATCGTGCGGGTCTATCTTCCGCCGGACGCGAACTGCTTGCTGTCGGCTGTGGACCATTGCTTGCGCAGCCGCCACTGCGTCAACGTCGTGATCGCCGGCAAACACCCGGCACCGCAGTGGCTGACCATGGACGCCGCGGTCAAGCATTGCGCCAAGGGCATCGGCATCTGGCCGTGGGCGAGCAACGACCAGGGCGTCGCGCCGGACGTGGTGATGGCCTGCTGCGGCGACGTGCCCACGCTTGAGACGCTCGCCGCCGTCTCGATCATGCGCGAGCACTTGCCGGAGCTGAAAATCCGCGTGGTCAATGTCGTCGACCTGATGAAGCTTCAACCGCAAACCGAGCATCCCCACGGGTTGACCGACGTGGACTTCGACGGGCTCTTCACCAGGGACAAGCCGGTGATCTTCGCCTTCCATGGCTATCCCTGGCTGATCCACCGGCTAACCTACCGGCGCGCCAACCACGATAACATCCACGTCCGCGGCTACAAGGAAGAGGGCACCATCACGACGCCCTTCGACATGACGGTGCTAAACGATCTGGATCGCTTCCACCTGGTGATGGACGCGATCGATCGCTTGCCGCAGATCGCCGACAAGGGCGCCTACCTGAAGCAAATGCTCAAGGACAAGCTGATCGAACACAACGAGTATATCACCCGGTACGGCCAAGACATGCCGGAAATCCGGGACTGGAAGTGGGGCGCCGCTTGAGGAATGGGCGCCGGCCCCCGGTCGACGCCGGCGCGCCGCTCGCGACCGGCGAAGATCGGTCAGGCCTCGTCGCGCGGCAAAGGCGTCACTTGACCAGCGGCTTGAGGATTGCTTCGAACTGGTCGAGGCTCAGCGCGCCGTCGTAAACTTTGCCATCGATGACGAAAGTCGGCGTTCCCGCGACGTTGACCTTCGACATCGCCGTTTGCACGATTTCGCGCATTGCGTCGGCCTTGGCCTTGTCCTTCAGGCACTCCATCGCCTTGTCGCGGCTCATACCGGTCGGGCGCATGGCGGCGATCAACGCGTCGAGCGGGTGATCGACGAACGCCCACGTTTCCTGCTCGGCGAACAGCAGGTCGATCGTCGCCAACGCCTTGTCGTCGCCGACGCAGCGCGCCAGGACGAATCCCGCGGCGTCGAGAGCGTTGCGCGAAAATTCTCGGAAGATGAAGCGCGCCTTGCCGGTGTCGATGTAGGCGGATTTCAACGCCGGCAGCACGTCGTGATCGAACACGGCGCAATGCGAGCACGTCAACGAGCCGTATTCGACGATGGGAAGGCTATTGGCGTCGCCGATCGACAGCTCCGGCAACGGTCCGGGCTGCAGCACGGTCGCCATGTCGACCGCGCCATCCGGCTTGGGGGCGGTTTCCGCCTGCGCCGGGCCCGTGAAGAACAGAGCGACGGCGAACGCCGCGGCTGCGGCGCGTAAGGCGATAGAGAGCGAAGACGAAGCAATCACGAAATACTCCCGAACTCGGACGGCGAGAAGCGGCGGGAGATTGGACTGTTTCGCGGATCGCGGCAAGAGCGGTTCGCCCGGCTTGTGGCTAGCTCGTCATCTGTCCGGTTTTTGTAGCGCGTGATCTGTCCGGTTTTAGAACCGCCATTTTGGAGGCGGGGATGAGACGGACGTTGGTGCTGCAAGAGGTCCGTCTGATGCGTTTTGAGACATTGCTGGATCGGCATGAGCGAGGCGAGTTGAGCCAGGCGGAGGCGGCCGAGCTTCTGGGGGTTGGCGAGCGGACGTTTCGGCGCTGGCGGGACCGGTATGGCGAGGATGGGCGGGAGGGTCTGTTGGATCGTCGGACGGGCCGCCCGTCGGGCAAGCGGGCGCCGGAGGCGGAGGTGAATCGGATGTTGGGGCTCTATCGGGACCATTACGAGGGCTTCACGGTGAAGCACTTTCACGAGCAGCTTCAGAAGCGGCACGGCTACGAGCTGGGCTACACGGTGACGAAGCTTCGTCTCCACGCGGCGGGTTTGGTGAAGCCGGCGGTGAAGCGTTCGGCGCATCGCAAGAAGCGTCCGCGCCGCCCGATGGCAGGGATGATGCTGCATCAGGACGCCTCGCGGCATCTGTGGATCGAGGCGCTGGGGCGTCCGCTTGATCTGATCGTGACGCTGGATGACGCGACGAGCGCGATTTATTCGGCGTTTCTGGCCGAGGAGGAAGGAACGGCGTCGAGTTTTCGCGGCCTTCGCGAGGTCGTGGCGGCGCACGGGCTGTTCTGCTCGCTCTACACGGATCGGGGCAGCCATTATTTTCACACCCCGAAGGCGGGCGAGCGGGTGTCGAAGACGGCGCTGACGCAGGTCGGGCGGGCGCTGGAGCAACTGGGCATCGAGCATATCGCGGCCTATTCGCCGCAGGCGCGCGGGCGCTCGGAGCGCGTGTTCCGCACCCTGCAGGACCGGCTGCCCAAGGAGTTGCGGCTGGCCGGGATCGTCACGATCGAGGCCGCCAATCGCTGGCTGAGCGAGACCTATATCGGCGAGCACAACCGCGCCTTCGCGGTCGCGGCCGAGCAGGCCGGCAGCGGCTTCGTGCCCGACCCGGCCGGCCAGTGGCGCCAAGCGTTGTGCGTGCACGAGGAGCGCACGGTCGGCAACGACAATACGGTGAAGTGGCGCGGCCATGCGCTGCAACTTCCGCCCAGCCCGCTGCGGCCGCATTTCGTCAAGGCCAAAGTGCGCGTGCTCGAGGATCCCGATGGCCGGGTCTCGATCTTTCTGGGGCCGCATCACCTGGCCGATTACGACGCCGCCGGCGCCGTCATCGCGCCCCAACCGGCGCCGCGCGCAACCCTTCCGCGACCGCCGCCTCCGGCCCGGGGCATGCCCCGGGCCGGCGAAACAAGAAACGGTCAACCCACGAGCTACGAAAACCGGCCAACTTGATTAGCTGGCAACAGGAGCGGTTCAACCGGATTGCGGGATCGGGAAGGTCATCGCTCCAGACCTCGATCTTCGCCCTCGCGATGCGCCCGCGCGCCCCGGCGTCGGGCTCGATTTTGCCTTGCCGGCGCCGAGATGCTAGGCCGTCCCCTTTATTCCTGCCGGAGTTTCGCAGGGAAGGAAACCCCGTTAGCGCAGCGCGAGCGCGGAGCAGAGCCATGGAATATCGACAATTAGGCAATTCGGGGCTGAAGATCTCCGTCCTGACTATGGGCACCATGACCTTCGGCGGCAAGGGCGCATTCGCCAAAGTCGGCGACGTGTCGCTCGCCGAGGTGCGGCGGCTGATCGACCTCGTCGCCGACGCCGGCGTCAATCTGATCGACACCGCCGACATCTATTCGGCCGGAGCTTCGGAAGCGATGCTCGGCGAGGCGATGGGCGGCAAGCGTAAGCCGGGCATGCTGATCGCTTCCAAGGCGCGCTACGCGACCGGCGAAGGCCCGAACGACGCCGGCCTTTCGCGCTGGCACTTGATCCGCACCTGCGAAGAAAGCCTCAAGCGCCTGCGCACCGACGTGATCGATCTCTATCAGGTGCACGAATGGGATGGCCTGACGCCGCTCGAGGAGACGCTGGAGGCGCTCGACGCTTTGCTGCGCGCCGGCAAGGTGCGCTACGTCGGCTGCTCCAATTTCTCCGGCTGGCACGTCATGAAGGCGATGGAGATCGCGCGGCGGGACGGCCGCATTCCGTTCGTCTCGCAGCAGATCCATTACACTTTGCAGGCGCGCGAGGCCGAATACGAGCTGATTCCGATCGCGCTCGACCAGAGGCTCGGCGTGCTGGTCTGGAGCCCGTTGGCCGGCGGCCTGCTGTCGGGCAAGCACCGGCGCAA
>JBEKBD010000112.1:0-9184 GCA_050015575.1 Roseiarcus sp.
ATCTATCGTCCACGAGCTGATCTGGTTCCTCAACGGCGACGTCAACATCGCCTATCTCAAAGCCAACGGCGTCTCCATCTGGGACGAATGGGCGGACGCCAACGGCGATCTCGGCCCCATCTACGGCAAACAATGGCGCGCCTGGGCCGGCCCCGACGGGCGACCATTCGACCAGATCGCCCGGCTCCTCGACGAGATCAAGCGCAATCCGGATTCGCGTCGGCTGATCGTTTCCGCCTGGAACGTCGCCGACATCGGCGCGATGAAGCTGCCGCCGTGCCATTGCCTGTGCCAGTTTTACGTCGCCGACGGGCGGCTCTCCTGCCAGCTGTATCAGCGCTCGGCCGATCTCTTCCTCGGCGTGCCCTTCAACATCGCCAGCTACGCGCTGCTGACGCACTTGGTCGCGCGCGAATGCGGCCTCGGCGTCGGCGAATTCGTGCATACGTTCGGCGACGCGCATCTCTATCGCAATCACGAGGCCCAGGCGCGCGAGCAGCTTTCGCGTGCGCCGCGCCCGCTGCCGAGGCTCAGGCTCGCGCCGGCCGAACCGTCGCCGCGCGGCGCGCTCTACGATTTGAAGGCCGAGGCGATCGCGTTCGAAGGCTACGATCCCTGGCCGGCGATCAAGGCGCCGGTGGCGGTTTGAGCGCCCCTCGCCTCGCGCTGATCGCGGCGGTGGCGCGCAACGGCGTCATCGGCGCGGGCGACGCCTTGCCGTGGCGGCTTTCGAGCGATCTCAAGCGTTTCAAGGCGCTGACGATGGGCAAGCCGCTGATCGTCGGCCGCAAGACCTTTCAGGCGATCGGCCGGACGCTGCCAGGGCGGGAAATCATCGTCGTCACGCGCGACGAAGCGTATGCGCCCGAAGGCGTCGAAGTCGCGCGCGATGTCGACTCGGCGTTGCGTCTCGCCGAGGCGAAGGCGGGCGCCGCGGGCGTCGACGAGGTCGTCGTTGCGGGCGGCGGCGAAATCTACGCGCGGACGATCGGGCGCGCCGGACGGCTTTACGTCACCGAGGTCGATCTCGCGCCCGAAGGCGACGCGCATTTTCCCCCGATCGATCCAGCGCTGTGGCGCGAGGTCCGCCGCGAGCCGGGCGAACGCGGCCCGCGCGACGAGGCGGACTTCGCCTTCGTGGAGTACGCGCGCGTCCTGTAGGCGCGGGCGCCGACCATGTCCCCTGTCGGCTTGCCGACCCGCATCCCTACGCCACGCGTCTCGGCGCCCTCTTGGCGGGCGCCGGCAGCACGCCGAGCGCCTCCTCGACGATGCTCGGCCGATAAGTGATGACGCGAATGAGGCGCGCCGCCGCGCCGCTCGGCGCACGGGCGCCCTGTTCCCATTTGCGCAGGGTGTCGAGACTCGCGCCGAGCACCACCGCGAACTGCTCTTGCGTCATACCAGCCTTGAGACGCGCGGCGCGAACTTCCGATTTTTCGATCGAAATCGTTCTCTGGCGGCCCGCAATGGGTCGGCCACGCGCGTGGTCGAGGGCCTCTTCCAAACCGGCCTTGAGTTCGGTGAAAAGCTTGCTCATGGCTTAGACCTCTTGAGCGCTGACTTAAGTTCATACGCGATGCGCGCCAGTTCGTTTTTCTCCGCGGCGGACAAACTGGCGGCGACTGATTTGTCGAGCAACGCGAGAATATAGACCGGCGCCTCGGCGTGAAAGAAAACCGTGAAAATACGGGCGCCGCCGCTCTTGCCTTTGTTTCGTCCAGGCATCGCGAACCGGCGCTTGCGTATGCCGCCGGCGCTTTGGATGAGATCCCCTTCTTCCGGCGAATAGGCGATCGCCGTTTCAATCGCCTGAATTTCCGCCTCGTCGAGGCCGAGCGCCCTGGCGCCTCTTAAGAAGGGGCTCAGGGAAACAACCGTCACGGGCGTTTCGGTCATTTCTCTAAGTAACCCTTTGTGCGACTTAAATCAAGCCGCTATCGCGGGTGCGCGGCGCGCGGACGCCCGCTCCCTCGCTCCCGAAGAGGCTTCCCCGGATTGACCGGGATCGTCGGATCGAACGCCGCGTCGGCGCGCCGCCCTCACTCCGCCCGCCCCCTTGCGCGCGCCGTCCCGTCCCGGCATTGTCGCGCCCCATGGCCCCCGCCGCCGACAAACCCGGCGCCGAATCGAGCGCTCTCGCCAACCTCGACTCGCGCGCGCGCGAAATCTTTCGCCGCATCGTCGATTCGTACCTCGCCAGCGGCGAGCCGATGGGCTCGCGCCACCTCTCGCGCCTGCTGCCGATCTCGCTGTCGCCGGCTTCGGTGCGCAACGTCATGCAGGACCTCGAGCAGATCGGCCTCATCTACGCCCCGCACACCAGCGCCGGGCGCCTGCCGACCCAGCAGGGGCTGCGCTTCTACGTCGACGCGCTCCTCGAGTTCGGCGGCCTGGCGCGTGAGGAGCGCGCGCGCATCGATTCTTCCGTGCGCGCGGCGGCCGAGGAGGGCGGCTTCGAGGGCGCGCTGACGCAGGCGACTTCGCTGCTTTCCCATCTGACGCACGGCGCCGGCGTCGTGCTCACCACCAAGGAGAACGCGCGGCTCAAGCACATCGAATTCGTGCGCCTGGAGCCGAAAAAGGCGCTCGCCGTGCTGGTCGGCGAGGACGGCTCGGTCGAAAACCGCGTCGTCGAGACGCCGGCGGGGATGCCCGCTTCGACGCTGATCGAAGTCAGCAACTACCTCACCGCGCACGCGCGCGGCCGCACGCTCGCCGAGGCGCGCGAGGAAATCGAGCAGGCGCGCGAGACCGCGCGCGGCGAACTCGACGGATTGGCGGCGCGCCTCGTCGACGCCGGGCTCGCTTCCTGGGCCGGCGTCGAGGAGGCCAGCCGCCAGCTCATCGTGCGCGGCCAGGCCAATCTCATCGGCGACTTGCGCGCCGCGGAGGATCTCGAGCGCATCCGCCTGTTGTTCGCCGATCTGGAGACCCAGACCGACGTCATCGACCTCCTCCACCGGGCCGAGAGCGGCGAGGGAGTGAAGATTTTCATCGGATCGGAGAACAAGCTCTTCTCGCTCTCCGGCTCCTCGATGATCGCCGCGCCGCTGCGCGCCGGCGAGCAGCGCATCGCCGGCGTTCTCGGGGTGATCGGCCCGACGCGGCTCAACTACGGCCGCGTCGTGCCGATGGTCGAATACGCGGCCCAGGTGCTCGGCGACCTCAAACGCGCGCGCTGAGCGGCCGCATTGGTGCGCGGCGCCGATATGCGCTAGAAGCGCTCAACGAGCGGAGGGCGCCATGATGTCGAACGCGTCGAATACGGACCAGCAGCCGCATAGTCTGGGCGCGGCAATCGAGCGCTTGAGCGGCAAGTGGTGCGCGATCGTCGCCTTCGGCGCGCTGCTCATCCTGCTCGGCGCGGCGGCGCTGGTCTTCTCTTTCGCCGCCACCGTGGCCACGGTGACCCTCAACGGCGTCTTCTTCCTGGTCGCCGGCGCCGCCGAAATCGGCATCGGCATGCACGCGCAGGGCTGGCGGCGGTTCTTTCTGTGGGTGATCGGCGGCGTCCTCTACCTCGCCGTCGGCGTCATCTGCATCATCAATCCGGTTTTCGCCTCGCTGGCGCTGACCCTGGCGCTCGGGGCGGGGCTGATCGCCGCGGCGGCGGTGCGCGCCTATCTGGCGCTCCAACTCCCCGCCGACCATCCGCGCGGCATGATCCTGGTCGCCGCGGCGGCGACGGCGCTGCTCGGATTGATCATCGTCATACGCTGGCCCTCGGATAGCGTCTATGTGCTCGGCGTCCTGCTCGGCGTCGACCTTCTATTCCACGGCGCGGGCTGGGTTACATTTGGCATGGGGCTGCGCGCGCGACGGTGATGCGCGGGTCGGAATTTTGGTTTTTCAGGAGCGATCGATGACGAAATGGGTCTATGCCTTCGGCGCAGAATTGGCCGAAGGGCGCGGAGCGATGAAGAATCTACTGGGCGGCAAGGGCGCCAACCTCGCGGAAATGGCGTTCCTCGGCATGCCGGTGCCGCCGGGTTTCACCATCACCACCGAGGTCTGCACCTACTTTTACGCCAACGGCAAGACCTATCCGCCCGACCTCACCGCGCAGGTCGACGCCGCGATGGTGGCCGTCGAACGGCAGGCGGGGCGAAAGTTCGGCGACGACTCCAATCCGTTGTTGGTTTCCGTGCGCTCCGGAGCAAGAGCCTCGATGCCGGGCATGATGGACACCGTGCTCAATCTCGGCCTCAACGACAAGTCCGTATTGACGCTGGCCAAGACCTCGTCCGACGAACGCTTCGCCTTTGACAGCTATCGGCGCTTCATTCAGATGTATTCGAGCGTCGTTCTCGAAGTCGATCATGAAGATTTCGAAGAAATTCTCGAGGGGGTCAAGAACCGCAAGGGCCTCGCGCTCGACACCGACCTTTCCGCCGCCGACTGGCGCGAAGTCATCGCCGCCTACAAGCAGAAGGTCATCGAGGCGACCGGCAAGCCGTTCCCGCTGAACCCCCGCGACCAGTTGTGGGGCGCGATCGGCGCGGTGTTCGGCTCCTGGATGAACGCGCGCGCGATCACCTACCGCCGCCTCAACGACATTCCCGCCAGCTGGGGCACCGCGGTCAACGTGCAGGCGATGGTGTTCGGCAACATGGGCGAGACCTCGGCGACCGGCGTCGCCTTCACCCGCAACCCCGCCACCGGCGCCAAGGAGCTTTACGGCGAATTCCTGGTCAACGCGCAGGGCGAAGACGTCGTCGCCGGCATTCGCACTCCGCAGAACATCACCGAGGCCGCGCGCAAGGCCGCCGGCTCCGACCGGCCTTCGCTGGAAGCGCTGATGCCCGAGGTGTTCCGCCAGTTCGTCGCGACGACGCAGAAGCTCGAGAAGCACTATCGCGACATGCAGGACATGGAATTCACCATCGAGCGCGGCAAGCTGTGGATGCTGCAGACCCGCAACGGCAAGCGCACCGCCCGCGCCGCCCTGCGCCTCGCGGTCGAAATGGCCAACGAGGGCTTGCTCACGCGCGACGAGGCGATCACGCGTGTCGAGCCGGCCACCCTCGACCAGCTCTTGCATCCGACGATCGACCCGAGCTTCAAGCGCAAGATCTTCGCCACCGGCCTGCCGGCCTCGCCCGGCGCGGCGAGCGGCGAAATCGTCTTCTCCGCCGACGAGGCGGAAAAGCTCGCCCAGGCGGGCCATAAGGTGATGCTGGTGCGCATCGAGACGTCGCCGGAGGACATCCACGGCATGAACGCCGCGGAAGGCATCATCACCACCCGCGGCGGCATGACCTCGCACGCGGCGGTGGTCGCGCGCGGCATGGGCAAGGCCTGCGTCGCCGGCGCCGGCGCCATCCGCGTCGACTACGCCGCGCAGACGATGACCGCGGACGGCGTCACGCTGAAGAAGGGCGACATCATCACCATCGACGGCGGCGCCGGCCAGGTGCTCGCCGGCGCGGCGCCGATGGTCAAGGCCGAGCTCAGCGGCGACTTCGCCACCCTCATCGGCTGGGCCGATTCGGTCCGGCGCATGAAGGTGCGCGCCAACGCCGAGACGCCGCTCGACGCGCGCGTCGCGCGCGGCTTCGGCGCCGAAGGCATCGGCCTGTGCCGCACCGAGCACATGTTCTTCTCGGGCGAGCGCATCGTGGCGATGCGCGAGATGATCCTGTCGGAGACCGAAGAGGGCCGGCGCGCCGCGCTCGCCAAGCTTCTGCCGATGCAGCGCCAGGACTTCGCCGAGCTGTTCGAGATCATGTCGGGCCTGCCCGTCACGATCCGCCTGCTCGACCCGCCGCTGCATGAGTTCCTGCCGCACACCGACAAGGAGGTCGCGGAAGTCTCGAAGGGGATGGGCGTTCCGGCCGAGAAGCTGCGCGCCCGCGCCAACGAGCTCCACGAGTTCAACCCGATGCTCGGCTTCCGCGGCGTGCGGCTGGCGGTGCGCTATCCCGAGATCGCCGAGATGCAGGTCCGCGCCATCCTCGAAGGCGCGGTCGAAGCCGGCCGCAAGACCGGCAAGCCGGTCACCGCGGAGATCATGGTGCCGGTCAACATGGGCCGCGGCGAGGTCGACATGGTCAAGAAGATCGTCGTCGAGATCGCCGAAAAGGTCGCCAAAGAGACCGGGGTCAAGGTGCCCTACACGGTCGGAACGATGATCGAGCTGCCGCGCGCGGCGTTGCTCGCGGGCGACATCGCCAAAACCGCCGAATTCTTCTCGTTCGGCACCAACGACCTGACCCAGACCACGCTCGGCGTGTCGCGCGACGACGCCGGCTCCTTCCTCGGCCTCTATGTGGAGAAGGGCCTGCTGCCTGCCGACCCGTTCGTCAGCATCGACACGGTCGGCGTCGGCGAGCTGATCAAGATGGCCGTCGAGCGCGGCCGCGCCACGCGGCCGGAGCTCAAGATCGGCATCTGCGGCGAACATGGCGGCGACCCCGCCTCGATCGCCTTCTGCGAGACGGCGCATCTCGACTACGTCTCGTGCTCGCCGTTCCGCGTCCCGATCGCGCGCCTCGCCGCCGCGCAGGCCGCGCTCGGGCGCAAGGCGGCGTCGACGGCTTAAGGGGGAAGGAGGGTTACGCTCCCCCTCGGCCCAACCCCTCTCCCTCCGAATGAACGCTTCGCGTTCGCCGGGGGGAGAGGGGCCTTATGGCGGATCCCTTCTCCCGCTTGCGGGGGAAGGGATTTTTCTTTTTTGGGGGCGCGGAAGAGAGCGCGGCGAAGCGCCGGACGAGCGCGCGCCGTCGTTGCCCTCTCCTGGGTTTACGCCGACCAAACGCTTCGCGTTTGCGGCGGAGCGGCGGGCGCGGGCGATCGGCCGCAGGCGGCGCGCTTTACGTCCCGACTTGCTCCTGGGTCGCCAGCGACGCGACGTCGAGCTTGACGCCCGGGCCCATGGTCGAGGAGATCGCGGCGCGCTGCATGTAGGCGCCCTTCGCGCCCGTCGGCTTGGCCTTGTTCACCGCCTCGACGAAGGCGCGGATGTTCTCGGCGAGTTGGGCCTCGCCGAACGAGGCTTTGCCGACCGAGCCCTGCACGATGCCGGCCTTCTCGACGCGGAACTCGACCGCGCCGCCCTTGGAGGCCTTGACCGCCGCGGCGACGTCCATCGTCACCGTGCCGACCTTCGGGTTGGGCATCAGACCGCGCGGGCCGAGCACTTTGCCGAGCCGGCCGACCAGCGGCATCATGTCGGGGGTGGCGATGCAGCGGTCGAATTCGATCGTGCCCGCCTGCACCGTCGTCACCAGGTCTTCCGCGCCGACGACGTCGGCGCCCGCCGCTTTGGCTTCGTCGGCTTTGGCCCCGCGCGCGAACACGCCGACGCGCAACGTGCGCCCCGTTCCGTTGGGCAGATTGACGACGCCGCGCACCATCTGGTCGGCGTGCTTGGGATCGACGCCGAGGTTGATGGCGATTTCGACGGTTTCGTCGAACTTGGCGCTGGCGTTGGTCTTCACCAGCTTCACCGCTTCGTCGAGCGCGTAGAGCTTGGTGCGCTCGACCGCTTCGCGCCCTTTGAGGATTCTCTTGCCGTGATGCGCCATTGCCTTACCCCACCACCTCGAGGCCCATCGAACGGGCGGAGCCTTCGATCATCTTCATCGCCGATTCGACCGTGTCGCAATTGAGGTCGACGATCTTCTTCTCGGCGATTTCGCGCACCTGCGCCTTGGTCACCTTGCCGACGGTCCCGCGGCCCGGCGTCTTGGCGCCGGAGGCCGGCTTTTTGCCGAGCTTCAGCCCCGCCGCCTTCTTGAGGAAGAAGGTGACCGGCGGCTGGCGCATCTCGAAGGTGAACGAGCGGTCCTGGTAGGCGGTGATGACCACCGGGATCGGCGCGCCCTTCTCCAACTGCGCGGTGCGCGCATTGAAGGCCTTGCAGAATTCCATGATGTTGAGGCCGCGTTGGCCGAGCGCGGGACCGATCGGGGGCGACGGATTGGCCGCGCCCGCCGGCACTTGCAACTTGATATAGCCGGCGATTTTTTTCGCCATGAGCTCTGCTCCGAGAACGGCGCGACCCGCCGGTTTCACGCCGGAAGGCAGCGCCAGGTTGCAGGTTCGTGGTGCGAACGTGAGCCCCGGCTGGCTATCCGGGCGTTCTCCCACGGGTTTAGGGCGGCGGGAATAGCAGGCTTGCCCCGGACTCGCAACTATGGCGCGGCTTGCGGCGCAATCGCCGTCGGGCCTGCGAAGACCGCTCAAGGCGCGACTTCGGTCAGCGGCGCGGCGGCGCCGATCTGCGCCGCTGGCCGGGCGCGCCTCGCCCGCCGCACGGTTTTCGACGCGCGGCGGGCGCTCGCCTGTCGGTCACGCTCGGCGCTTCTTCGGCGGTTCGCAGGCCGCGCGGCCTTCGGACGCGAAGGGAGAGCCGGCCCCCTGGCGCTTCGGTCCCTCGCGGGCGAACCGGGCGCCAGGGCGCACAACTAGATCTTCGGACAACCCGGATGCCACGGTATGCAGACCGGCCTCGGGCCTCCCGGGCAACCCGGATGCCACGGCGCGCACGACGGCGCCGGGCCGCCCGGGCAACCCGGATGCCACGGCATGCAGGCCGGCTTCAGCGGCGGACAACCCGGATGCCACGGCACGCACGACGGCCCCGGCCCGCCCGGGCAACCCGGGCGCCAAGGCACGCAGATTGGCGTCAGCGGCGGACAACCCGGATGCCAGGGCACGCACGACGGCCCCGGCCCGCTCGGGCAACCCGGATGCCAAGGCACGCAGATTGGCGTCGGCGGCGGGCAACCCGGATGCCAGGGCACGCACGACGGCCCCGGCCCGCCCGGGCAACCCGGATGCCAAGGCACGCAGATTGGCGTCGGCGGCGGGCAACCCGGATGCCACGGAATGCACGACGGTCCACCCGGACAACCCGGATGCCACGGAATGCAGGCCGGCGGAGGCGGCGGCATCGGGCAACCCGGATGCCACGGCACGCACCACAGCGGCGGCGGCAGCCCACAGCCCCAATGCCACGGGATGCAAGGCGGTGGAGGCGGCGGAAGGCATCCCCAGCCCGTGCAGCCGACCGGCGGCTGGCAGAGGCGGTCGTAGACGTCCGGACAGAACACGCCGCCGATCACCGTCACCGGCGCAGGCGCTGCGGCGCCGCATGTCGGGCTGGGCTCGCTCAAGAGAGCGAGCAGCATGCGGATGCGTTCGGCTTGATCCTGCGGGGCGGACGTTCCGAAGGCGT
>JBEKBD010000113.1:0-9044 GCA_050015575.1 Roseiarcus sp.
CTTGAGCGAAGGCTTCGAGCTGAGCGCGCTGGGCGTCGAGGCCGAGGCCAGATCGGCCCTGCTGCTGCGTGGAAACGCGCAGGTAGGTGACGATCGGGGTCATTTTTAGGCTTGCATTCTCTCCATTCATGTGTCATAGCCTGTCACGATTGGAGCGATTCGTCAAGGGGTGTTTCACGTGAAACAGGCAGGCTCGATCCTCACGCCGTCCGGCGCATTGCAGGAATTGCGGGTCGAACGCGACATCAGCGGCGGCGTGAGGATTGTGCTCGGGGGCGCCGGTTTCGTCCTGTCGCCTATCGACGCCATCAATTATGGTTCGGCGATCCTGAAAGCGGCTGGCTGCAACGTCGACTTTCAGGGCGACCCGCTGACGAAGAGGATGATCGCGCAATGAGCGTCACGATCCAGCGCCCCGTCAACGACAATCGGCCCGGCGTCTCGGCCGACTTCCTTCGCATCCCCGAGGTCTTTTGCCGCGTTTATTCGCAGGAATTGCTCGACTGGGCCTCGAGCCTGCAAGAACACGGGCAGTTCCTTGATCTGGCGTTGTGGGATCCGCCCGGCGCGACATTGATCAGCGCCGGCTATCAGGGCAAGGTGAGGTTGCGCTGCGACGTCGCGGTCAATCCGACGACCAAGGCGGTGCGGCTGGCGATCTCGCCCGACAGCGACGAGGACGCCGCGCGCGTCGCCAGGCATTGCGAGGAACTGCCCGCGATCATGGCCGCGCATCGCGCTCACGCCGAAGCGGCGCGGGGCAAGCCGCGCGTCGCGGTGACGGCGGTCTTCGACTTGCCGGACTATTTCGTCGAGCGGTACGGCTTCGAACTGCGCGAATGGGGCCGCAATCTCAAGAAGATCGGTCTCGTCAAGACGATCGTGCTGCGCGAAGGCACCGTGTCGGACCTCTCGCCCGATCCCGAGATTGGCGCCGTGCTGCTCGGTGTGAAGTTGCAGGCGAAGATCGAGCGGCTCGCCGGCGACGAACTGCGCCTCGTCATCTCGCCGGCGAGCGAGATGGATGAGCGCACGGTCAGGAAGCACGTCGAGAAGATGACGCGGCTCGGGGTGCCGGCGATCGCCAGCCTGGTTGAGCCGCCGCGGCCCGGCGTGCCGGCGTTCCCCAACATCATCGGCGCGCCGGCGCCGCCCGCCGACGGAGGCGTTTGATGCCAGGACCCGGATCGCGTTTCACCGCCAAGCAGGACCGCCAGGCCAAGCACGTCGCTGCGTCAGAGCGGAAAAAGGGCGTCAGCGCCGCCAGGGCGCGCTCGATCGGCTACGCAACAGTTGTCAAGGCGCAGAAGTCCAAAGGCGGCAAGAAATGACCGCCGGCGACGCCCGCTCTGACGCGCCGGGGATGGGCGACGTCGTTCGCATGATTCAAAGCCAAGTCGGTCTGCGCTACTTTTTGTCGCAGCCGCCGATCATCAGCCGCAAATTTCTCGTGCCCTACGGCGCCGGGCGGTCGATGGACGGCTCTATGGTGTATATCGACGAAGGCGTGCCGCTGCGATTCAAAATGGGCGTCGAACCCGACAAATACGTCTCCGGCCACGAGGGCTTCGAGTGGTGGCTGATGACGCGGCTCGATAAGGACTATTGGCGGGGGCCGAACGTCAGGAGCGCCCATTATTGGGCGACCGGCTTCGAACACATGCTGCTCAAGCTCGATGGCTGGTCCGACGCCGAGATCGACGCCTATGAAGACGAATGGCGGACCTACGTTTCTGAGGATGAAGCGCAGCGCATCACGCCCGAAACTGTGCCGCCGGACCTCTATGCCGGGCCTTATGAGCCGGGCGAGGACGAGGGCGAGTCGATGGCGGAGGCGAGGATTCTGCCGATTCTGCTCGCCGCGCGCGCCCGCGTGCTGCAGGCGCAGGCGGTGCGGGTGACCTGATGGGCGACGTCTTCTACATCGAGCCCGGCACCAAGGCCGCTGATTTCATCGTTTCCAACCGGCCCGTCGACATGCTGCTCGGCCCACTCGGATCGGGCAAGACCAAGGCGCTGTGCCTGCGCGTCGTCCGCCACGCCCAGGAGCAGCGTCCAAGCCCGAAAGACGGCGTGCGCTATACCCGCTTCGCCATGGTGCGCAACACCATGCCGGACCTGAAACGCTCGACGATCAGGACGTGGCTCGAGACATTTCCGGAAAACGTCTACGGCCGCTTCACTTACGGCGCGACGATGGGGCACAAGCTGCGCTACGATTATGAAGGCGGCCGGGTAAATTGCGAGGTCGATTTCATCTCGCTCGACAAGAGCGACGACGTTAAAAAGCTGCGCTCGACTGAGTACACCGGAATTTGCTTCAATGAACTGCCGTTCATCGAAAAAGAGCTGTTCGACGAGGCCGATTCGCGGTTGCGCTTTCCGCCGCAGGAGCATGGCGGCCCGACCTGGCGCGGGCTGCTTGCCGACGGCAACGCGCCCGACGAGGATCACTGGCTAGCGACGATGGCTTATGGCCTCGATCCGCCGATCGGCCTGACTGAGGAAGAGCGCGCGCTGTACGAGTGGCCGGAGGAATGGGGCCTGCACATGCAGCCGCCGGCGTTGATCGAGGAATTCGACGCCCGCGGGCAGGTCGTCGGCTACCGCGTCAACCCGGAAGCCGAAAATCGCAAGAATCTGCCCGCCGACTATTACGACCGCCAGCTGCGCGGCAAATCGAAGGCCTGGATTGATTCGCGCCTGATGAACCGCGTGGCGCTGGTCGTCGAAGGACAGCCGGTTTGGCCGATGTTTCGGCGCGAATTTCACGTCGCGCGCGAGGCGCTGCGCCCGATTCCTCATTACGACGTGCAGGTATGGCTTGACTTCGGCCGCGTCTATCCCGCCGCGTTGTTCGCCCAGGAGGTCGGCGCTCGCGTCTTCGTCCAATACGAGATGCTCGGTTTCAACGAGCCGGCGAGCGTTTTCGCGCCGAAGGTGCAGCGCTTCCTCACTACCCATTATCCCAGCTATTCGGCGCGGTTCATCGGCGATCCCAAAGGCCGCGATCGAGGCCAGCAGACGGAGCAATCGAGCTACGACATCTTCCGCTCGCACGGCATGCCGGTGCAGCCGGCGCCGGTCAAAATGAACGACATCGAGACGCGGACGGAAGCCGTCGCCTTCGCGCTGAACGACAACCCCGCAGGCGTTAACCGCGTGTCGATCTCGCCTGTCTGCCGGACCCTGATCGTCGGCATGGCCGGCCGCTACCATCTCGAGCGCGAGGAGAGCGGCGTGCTCAAGCCGAAGAAGGACAAGTGGTCGAACCTGTGCGACTGCCTGCAATACGGCGTCCTGGCGCTCGGCGACGGGCGCCGCATGGTCGGGCTCGAGCCGATCGGCATGATCGCGCCGGCGCGCATCGGCCACATGCGGCGCACGATGCGCCGGATCACCGCTTGATGGAACCCATAGAGTCGGCCGGCGCTGTCGAACCGCAGGAGTGGTTTGTCATCTTTCATCCCGAGGCGTCGACGCGCTGGTTGGCGGCGCTGGCCGTCGGCCGCTTCAAGCATGTCTCGGCCTTCGCTTATGTGCCGGTCGGCGATTGCTGGATCTTCCTCGACGCCGAATGGTCAGGCCTGCGCATCGTTCACGCGCGCCACGATGTCGCGCGCGCGCAGATCGCGCGCTACGCCGAGCACTGCGTCATCGTCCGGGCGCCGCGCGCGGCCGCGCCGATGGCGCTCGCCGGGCGCCTCGGCTTCACCTGCGTCTCGGCGGTCCGGCATCTGCTCGGCGTCCGCGCCTGGTCATTGCGGCCCGACGCGCTCTATCGCCATCTCCTCGCCAACGGCGGTGAGAGGACCGATGACGCCCAAGATTCCGGTCGACCCGATGCTCCAGCAGGAGCAGCAGCAGGCGCAGAACAGCCTCGTGACGCAGCTTCAGACCCAAAGTCAGGGTGACATGGCGGCGCTGATGGCGCGCTACGGGACGCAACTCGCCATCGCCGGCGGCACGGCAAGTCCGCTGGTGTCGCCGCAAACCGGCGGCCTGGCTTCCGTCGGCCGGGCGGCCTGAGCGATGGCCGAGATTCCCGCTACCACCAATTCAACCGACGCCGATGTCTCGACCGGCGAGACGAAGGACCTGCAACAGCAAGCAGTCGCGCGCTTGGCCGCCGCGCGAGTCTGGAAAAGCTATATAGAACTTGACGTTAAGGAGTGCTATTTTCTTTCCGCGCCCAATCGCCAGCGGCAGATTTCGTCGATGACGGCGCCGAGCCAGGCGCGCATGCTCGACGCGCCGGAACTCAACACCGACGAAGTCTTTATCATCGTTGAGGATTTTGTCACGGCGGTCGTCGGCGCGTTCATGCCGGAAGCCGAGCCGTGGTGCGAGCGCGGGCCAGGCATGGACCTGCCGGGCGGCGTCAACGGTTCGGTCTGGAAAAAAGTCAAGGATCAGGTCAAACGAGACGACGCGGCGATTTTCGCAGCGATGAAGGCCTCTAACCTATATCCAGAAATTCCGAAAGCCTTCAATCCCGATCTGGCGATCGGCACGGCGGCAGTGTGGATCGAACGCCCGCACCCGGCGGCGCCGATCACCGTCTCGGCCATTCCTTTCCGAGAACTCGAAATCGATCTTGGACCCTACGGCGAGATCGACTATCGCGCCGCGGTGCGTTTCACGAGGAACCACTACGTCCGCGAGCTGGTCGGCGAGGAAGTCTGGAAGAAGATTCCAGAGGAGATCAAGACCCGCCACACCGACAAGCCGAGCGATCGGACGCAGGTGATCTGGGCCTTCTGGCGCGATTGGGAGGACAAATCGGACGAAGTCTGGCAACACGTCATCATGGTCGGCAACGAGGTCATCCACGACGCCAAATGCGTCGGCGAGGGCTCTTGTCCGCTGCTGGTGATGCGTTTCGGCGCGACCGCTGACTGGCCGCACGGCGTCGGGCCCTTGATCAAGGGCCTGCCGACCTTCCGCCAGATCGACGAGCTCGAGTACATGCGGATCACTCATGCCGCGCTGTCGATCATGCCGCCGATCACCTATCCCGATGATTCGTTCGCCGCTGTCGAGCAGGGCGTCGAGGAAGGCATGGCCTATCCGGTGCGGCCGGGGGGCGGCGACGACGTGAAGGCGATCTACAAGGTGCCCCCGCCCGAGGTCGCAAATTACCAGTATCAGGAGAAGATCAAGAAGGAGCGCAAGCTGTTCTTCGTCGATTACCCCGAGCAGACCGGCGACACGCCGCCGACGCTCGGGCAGTGGCTCGACGAAATGGCGCGCGCCCAGCGCCGCCTCGGGACGCCCGGCCTGCCGTTCTGGCGCGAAGGCCCGATGCAGATTTTCATGCGCTTCAAGTGGCTGCTGGAGAAGGCCGGCGCGATCGCGCCGTTGCGCGTTGACGGCCGGGCGGTCGCCACCATGCCGCGCAATCCGGCGCAGGCGGCGGCCGAACAGCAGGAAGTCGGCATGGCGATCAAGGCGCTGCAAATCATCGCGCCGACATTCCCCGAGGAATTCAAGATGTATTGCGACGGGGAAAAGACGATGAAGGCGATCGTCGAAAAGATGCGCGTCACGCTGCTCAAGTGGCGCGATCCTGAACAGGTCAAGCAGGCGACCGCCGCCATCGCGCAGCTCGCCGGCGCGCGCCACGTCGGCGCGCCGCCCAACGTCACGCCGGGGCCGGCCTCATGAGCGAAGTCACCAAGGAAGATTTGGACCTCGCGATCGATCGCATCGCGCGCACGCCGGACGGGGTGACGCTCTATCTCTATTTGCAGAAAATCCTTTGCGGCGTCGTCACCGACAATTCGGAAAGGTCATTGCAGCAGGACCATGGCCGCCGCAGTTTCGCCCGCGACTTGATGGCCCTCATGGCCGATGGAATAGCGCTCAGTGACCGAACTCGCCCCGTCACCTTCCGCCTCGCCGGCCCCGTCGAGCGCCCCGAGCGCCGCATCCCCGGCGGCCGTCTCGTCAAGCCCGACGCCTTCGTCCCCGGTTTCTCCGTCCCCGAGCCCCCAGCCGTCCCCGACGCCGCAACCTAGCGCGCGCCCCTCCTACATTCCCGAGTCCTACTGGGACGCCTCGGCCGGCAAGGTCAAAGAGGCGGAATTCGAGAAGCATTTCAACGAGCTCCAGACGCGCGTCGCGGCTGAGGAATCGCGCCGCCTGACGCTGCCGGCCAAGCCCGAAGACTACAAGATCGAGCTGCCGAAGGATTTCAAGTTGCCGCAGGGCGTCGAGTTCAAGCTCGACATTTCGAATCCGCTGTGGGCGCAGGGGCAGGCTTGGGCGCAGAAGCACGGGCTGAGCCAGGAAGCTTTCGCCGAAGCAATCGCGCTGGTCGCCGGCGACCGCGTTGGCACCGAGGCTCAGATCGTTCAGGCGCGCAACGCCGAAATCGGCAAGCTCGGCGCCAACGGTCAGGCGCGCATTACCGCCGTCGAGACCTGGGCGAAGGGCATGCTCGGCCAAGAGACCGGCGCGCGCTTCGTCTCGAGACTGTTCACCGCCGCCGACGTTCAAATGGCCGAGGCGCTGATTTCAAAGTTCACCGGCGCCGGCACGTTCCGCCAGGGCGGTCGCGAGCCGCCAGAGACACCCGGCAAGCTGACCGAAGAGCAATACAACAAGCTCAGCATCCCGGATCGAATCGCCTATGCGCGCCAGCAGACGGCCGCGGCGGCGGGCAAGAAGGTCGCCTGAGATGACGGTTTTCACTGCCACACTCGTCGATCAGAGCTTCGATAAGAAGTCGGCCGAGGTCGGCTACATCGCCAGGGTGCTTCGGCACATGGCCGACGATGTCGAGAGGAGCCAGGGCACGATCAGCGCGGCGACCTCCGTTCTCGACGTTAACCAAGCAGGCACGCCGAACACCGCCGTCGCTCAATGGACTTACACGGCGAGCGCGTCCAATCCGTGATTTGAAGGGGAATTTCGATGGCCGTCAGCAATCTCATGACCCTCACGGAATATGCCAAGGGAATGGCGCCGGAGGACGTTCGTCGGCCGGTGATCGAGATGTTCGCCCAATACTCCGACGTCTTCGAAGTCATGCCCTTCGAGGGCTTGAAGGGGGCGAAATACGTCGGCTATCGCGAGGCCGCGCTGGCGACGCCGGTCTTCCGCGCCGTCAACGAGGCGTCTTCGTCTGGGCACGGCGTGATCTCGCCCTTCGACGAAGCGACCTACATCATCGACCACGACATCGACGTCGACCGCGCCATTCAGGATCGCTTCGGGCCGGAGCGCCGTAGTTACGAAGAGCGAATGGGCATCACCGCCTTCGCCCGCCTGTGGATCGATACTTTCGTCAAAGGCGACCAGTCGGTCAATCCGCGCGTCTTCAACGGCCTCCAGGTGCGCGCGCAGAAGTTTGGCCGTCTCTACTACAACTCGACTGCCTCGGGCGGCGCCGCGCTGTCGCTCGCCAATCTCGACACCATGCTCAACAACTTGTCGGGCAAGTCGGGCACGCGCTTCCTGTTCGTTCCCTTCCTGTCGCTGCCGCTTTGGATCCAGGCGGCGCGCAACACGTCGCTGACGGGCTACGTCATGCAGACGTGGGACGAGATCGGCCGGCCGAAGTTGACCTACGCCGGGATTCGGCTGCTCTATGGCTATCCGAAGGATGACCAAGTGCCGGTCCTCCAGTTCAACGAGGTCGGCGACGGCGGCGGCTCGGCGGTCACCGCCTCGCTTTACGGCCTGACGCTCGGCGAAGGCATGATGCGCGGCATCTACGTGCGCAACCTGACGCCCGAAGACGTCGGCCTGCTCGAAGACCGAAAGACCTATCGCACTCACATTTCCTGGGACGTCAGCTTGGTCGACGAATTCAAATATTGCATGACCAGGATGACGTCCTGGACCAACGCGCCGATCGTGGCCTGAGAGGATCAACCGATGTTCACGCTCCGCGGTTTCATCGAAAGCATCGCCTCGCCGCTCGGCGCCGCGCTGCACATGGGCGATCGGACTTACACCTTCGACGCCAATAACGGCCTTTCCGACGGCGCGTCGGCGCTGACCGTCTCTGGCTACGCGCAGTATGGCGGCGCTGACGGCATTGTCGATACCGGCGGCAACCAGAACGTCACGATCACGTTGCCCTCGATCGCCTCGGTCTCGTCCATCACGCCGCAGCAAGCGCGCATCGACTGCGTCATCCCGATCTGGCTGACGGCGATCATCGTGACGAGCGGCTGTTACTACAAGCTGCTAGCGCTGATCTCGAATGACCCGTCCTTCGGTTCCGGCAACGTGCAGATTGGCGGCTCGCTGCAGTTCGGCATCGCCGGCTCGAACGATGTGCCGAACGGCATCACCACGCCGACGCCGAACGCGATCGGCGGCGACCCCTACGAGTTGCTGCTGACGACCGAGCAGAACAACGTGAAGTACGAGTACGTCAAGCTGTATGTCGTACTCGGCGGCTCCAACGCCTCGATCACCTTCAAGGCGTTCCTCGCCGTCCTGCCACAGATGTGAGCGATGATGGCCGAAACGATCCAACTCAACGAGTTCATCAAACTCAGCAATCTCGGCCCCGACGCGGTGGCGATGGCCGATCGCGAGCGCTCGATGGTCTATGTCTGGGACTGTGGCCCAACGGCGCCGAGCGCGCCGCGCCGTCCCGTCGCGCCAAAGGGCAAGGAAGGCGATCCCGAGTTTGACCTGGCGATGGTCGACTTCCGCCAGGCGCTCGTCGATTATGAAGCCGATCTGAAAACCTACGGCGCGCGCAAGGAAGAGTTCGCGCACTGGCAGCGGCAGAACGGCGGCCCGATCGAGCTCAAGATGTGGTCGGTCGACGCGCGCGACGCCTTCGCGCGCGACGGGAAGGCAGTTGACGAAGGCCGCCAGCCGGCCAAGCGCTATTTCATTTCCTCGCGCACGCGCGGCCATGAGTCGCTGCCCAACCAAGGCCTGCCCGGCAACTTGAAGCCCGGCAAGGGCCATCTCGAAAACCTGCGCCGCGAGCGCGAAGGCGACGCCGACCTTGACGCGGCCCGTCGCGCGGACCCGATCTTCGGCGCCATGGAGAGACGAGCATGAATATGAAG
>JBEKBD010000114.1:0-8769 GCA_050015575.1 Roseiarcus sp.
CGCTCGACGCGTCGAGCGCGCTTCTGGGTCGCTCAATCCGCCCCGAGCCCGCCCTTGTCGCGGATGAACGCGATCACCGCCTCGACGCCCTCGCCGGTCTTCATGTTGGCCATGACGAAGGGCCGCGACTTGCGCATCAGCGCCGCGTCGCGCGCCATGACCTCGAGCGACGCGCCGACGTGAGGGGCGAGATCGATCTTGTTGATGACCAGCAGGTCGGAGCGGGTGACGCCCGGCCCGCCTTTGCGCGGGATCTTCTCGCCGCCGGCGACGTCGATGACGTAGATGGTGAGGTCGGCGAGTTCCGGCGAAAACGTCGCGGCGAGATTGTCGCCGCCGGATTCGACCAGGATCAGGTCGAGCGCGGGAAAGCGCCGGCGCATTTCCTCGACCGCCGCCAGATTGATCGAGGCGTCCTCGCGGATCGCGGTGTGCGGGCAGCCCCCGGTCTCGACCCCGATGATGCGCTCGGCGGGCAGCGCGCCGGCCTCGACCAGGATGCGCGCATCCTCCTTGGTGTAGATGTCGTTGGTGATCGCGGCGACGTCGAATTCGCCGCCGAGGCGCTTGCACAAGCGCTCCATCAGCGCCGTTTTGCCGGCGCCGACGGGGCCGCCGACGCCGACGCGCAGGGGTTGCCGGGAACCACTCATGAACGGAACAACCTCGAATATTGCGTTTCGTGCCGCATCGCGGCGATGTCGGAGCGCAGCGCGCAGGCGCCGAGATCGTCGAGCGTCGCCGCCGCCGCCTCGCGCGCCATCGCGCCGATGACAGGCAAGATTCCTGCCAGAACCCGCTGGCCGTCGGTCTGGCCGACCACGCCGAGGCGCGCCGCGGCCGAGACGAGATTGGCGAACAGCGCGACCGCGAAAGCCTCGCCGGCGCGTCGGCCGTCCACGCCATGGCCCGCGGCCGTCGCCGCGACCGCGATCGGATAGGCGATCGCCTCGCCCGAGCGCTCGGGAACGCGGGCCAGCGCCTCGCAGTCCCACGCGGCGCGCGCCGCCGAGCGAAACGCGCCCCCTTGCGCGGTCGTCTCCAGCCGCCGCTCGGCGGAGCCCGCCAGCGCGACCGCCAATTCGTTGACCTCGTTCAACCCGCGCCAATCTTCGGCCTTGGCCGCGCGGTGCGCGATGGCGAACAGGGCCGCGTCCATGCGCGGCGCGCCGAACGCCGCGAGGTCGGCGAGCCAGGCGTCCAGCGAGCGCATGTCGACGACATCGCCGGCTTCGACCGCCCATTCCAGGCCGTGCGAATAGGCGAACGAACCGACGGGAAAAGCCGGCGAAAGCCACAGGAACAGCGGCAGCTCCAGCCGCTCGCCCGCCTCAGCGCTCGGCTCGGCCATGATCGTCGCCGTGATCGCCATGCGCGTGTTCGTGATCGTGGTCGTGATGGCCGTGGCCGCAGCCGGGGCCATGGACGTGCGGCTCGGCCGGGACGCTCTGATGATCGCCGAGGCGATGATGCGCGTCGCCGTGATGGGCGTGATCATGGGCGGGCGTCGGCTCGGCCGGGCGGACATAGGCGCCGCCTTCCGGATTGAACGGCGCCTCGATGGCGAC
The DNA here is from genome assembly GCA_050015575.1 of Roseiarcus sp. GTDB lineage: Bacteria > Pseudomonadota > Alphaproteobacteria > Rhizobiales > Beijerinckiaceae > Roseiarcus. The sequence continues at coordinate 1,569 of JBEKBD010000114.1, forward strand.
GAGCGCGCCGCCCAGGCCGCGCGCCATCTCCTCGATCACGGCGTCCCTGCGGATGCGCAGGCTCTTGGCCCCCAGTTCGGTCGGCAGGTGCCGATTGCCGAGGTGCCAGGCGATCCGCGTCAGCGCGGCCGCGTCGGCGGCGCGGATTTCGATCAGCGACTCGGGCGCGGCGACGACTTCGACGACGCGTCCGTCCTCCAGCTCGAGGCCGTCGCCGGCGCGCAGCATCGCCGCTTCGGGCAGATCGAGCAAAAAGCCGAGGCCGCGCACGCCGGTCATGGCGACGCGGCGGCGATAGCGTTCGTCGTAATCGAGCACCACCGCGTCGGCGGGCTCGCCCGACCAGGCGCCGGAAGGAAGGACGCGACGAGCGTGCAGCATGGAGGGTCCTGGGACGGCAGTGGGCGGTAGGCAGTAGGCAATAGGCAGTAGGCAATGGGCGGGGGGCCGAACGGCGTGTCGTCTTACTGCCTACTGCCCCCCCTCGGGAAAAAAAGCCAGTCGGCCTGTAAGCCGGGTTCTGTATGGCCGGGCGCCAAGCGGCGCCCGACGTGACGGCCATTCCTCTGGGACGCCCGTCGCCGGGCGCCTCCAGCGACCAACCCGAGCGATCAGGCCCGCGAACCGGCCCCGAGGCGCCGAGGCGCCCCGCGTCGCTCCTATTCGATCTTGCTCCCGGCGGGGCTTGCCGTGCCGCCGACGTTGCCGCCGACGCGGTGCGCTCTTGCCGCACCCTTTCACCCTTGCCGACCCCGAGGCTTTCGCCGCGAGGCGGGCGGTTTGCTTTCTGTGGCGCTGTCCCTGGGGTCGCCCCCGCCGGACGTTATCCGGCGCCGTGTCCGCATGGAGCCCGGACTTTCCTCCGCCTGCGAGAGACCCGCAAAGCGACGGCCGTCCGGCCGACTGGCTTAGGCCAAGGGCATAGGCTCGCCGAGCGGAGCGGGTCAAGGGCTCTCGCCCCGCTCCGCTCGGCGAACGCCGTCGGAAAATTCGCTTCGGGTTCACGAGACCTGTGCCGCCGCGGCGAGACGTGCTAGGAGGCGGCGGGGCGTTCGGGTGGGGGCCGCGGCGGGCGAGCGGCCGGACCGCAACAACCGCGTTCGCGTGCGGATTTCACGCGAGGCATGGGAGACAGGCGCCATGAGACGACTCTTTGTCCTTTCGCTGGCCATGGCGGCCGCCTTGTCGGCGGCGGGCTGCGACACGCCGCAGGGCCAGAACGCGGCCGGCGGCGCCTTGATCGGCGGCGCGACCGGCGCGCTGATCGGCGGCGCGCTGACCAACCGTCCGGGCGGCGCTCTGGCCGGCGCCGCCGTCGGCGCGGCCACGGGCGCGATGATCGGTTCGGCCTCGACCCCGCCGGGCCCCGGCTATTATCCGCCTGGGCCGCCGCCCCCGCCGGGCCGCTGCGCCGAGTGGTACTACGATTATTACGGCAACCGCGTGTGCCGCGCCTATTATTGATCGATTCGCCCCTTGCCCGCCGTCGCCGGCGGGGGAGAGTCCTTCCCGGGCTTCGCCGCCCGGCGCGGACGCCCGAGCGCGTCGTATGACGGCCGCTCCGGCGCCCGACAGCCCGCTCGTCGGCGCCTTTCTGCCCTCGCCCAATTTCGGCGAGCGCCGGGGGTCGGCGCGGCCCGACAGCATCGTGCTGCATTACACCGGCATGCCGACGGCCGAGGGCGCGCTGGCGCTGCTGCGCGATCCCGATTCGCAAGTCTCGGCGCATTATTTCGTCTGGGAGAGCGGCGAAATCGCACAACTCGTCGCCGAGGACAAGCGCGCCTGGCACGCCGGCGCCGGGTTCTGGGCCGGCGCCAGCGATGTCAATTCCGCTTCGATCGGCGTCGAGATCGTCAACGCCGGCCATGACGGCGCGTTGCCGCCTTTTCCGCGCCGGCAGATCGACGCCGTCATCGCGCTGTGCCGCGACGTCGCGGCGCGGCGCTCCATTCGCCGCGAGCGCATTCTCGCCCATTCCGATGTCGCCCCGGCGCGCAAGCGCGATCCCGGCGAGAAATTCCCCTGGGACGTCCTGGCGCGCGCCAGAGTCGGCCATTGGACCGAGCCGGCGGAAATCGTCGGCGGCGCGCTGATCGGCGCGGGCGAAGAGGGGCCGCCGGTCCGCGCGCTGCAGGCGATGCTGGCGCTGTACGGCTACGGCGCGGCGCTGACCGGCGTCTACGACGCCCAGACGAGGGCGGTCGTCGCCGCCTTCCAGCGCCATTTCCGTCCCGCGCGCGTCGACGGCCAAGCCGACGCTTCGACCCTCGCGACGCTGCGCGCGCTGATCGACTCGCTCAACGGCAAGGACCGAGTCCCGCCCTGACGCGCAACCGACGCGCGCCCTGCCGGCGCGCTTGTGCAGGTCGGCGGCTTCATCGATCGGAGCCGGTTCGTCGAGGCGGAGGCGACGAGGAAACGGCCAGCCGTCGCGCCGGGTGAGGCGAGCGCTTCGTCGCGAGGCGATTGTTGTCACACGCTCATTGCACGAGCGTGCGACGAAATTCGCTCGGGGCCATGATCGACCGCCGCGCCAATCAAAACCTCGCTGGTTCAGCCGGTCGCATCGGCCGGCTCTTTCGATTCTTGCTCGCCGGGCTCGGGGCCGCCGCCGCTCTGGCGACGGCGGCGGATTGCGCGCCCGGCGCGGAACCGGCTGTCGCCGAGCCGCTGCGCGTCGCCGTCTACGACGTGCCGCCGTATGGATACGTCGACGCCGACGGTTCGATCGGCGGGGTCAGCGTCGACCTCTGGCGCCGCGTCGCGCAACAGACGGAATGGCAGTTCAGGCTGATTCCGGTCTCCGATATGGAGACGATCTTGCGCGGCCTGGAGAAAGGTTGGTTCGACGCGGCGATCGGCGCCATCACGATCACGCCGGAACGGTCGGAGCGGGTCGATTTCTCCTATCCCGCCCATCGCTCCGGCGTCGCCGTGGCCTTTCGCAAAGACACAGGGCCGCTTTCGGCGCTCTCCGCCTATGGGGCGGCGGCGGCCGAACTCAGCCCCTTGATCCTCGTCATTCTGGCGATGCTCGTCGTGACCGGCGTGGCCATGTGGTTTCTCGAACGCCCCCGCCATCCCGCGGCGCAGGGGACGGAATCCTCGGTCGCCAGCTTGCGCGACGGCGTCTATTGGGCGGTGGTGACGATGACGACCGTCGGCTATGGCGACAAGACGCCGAAAACCAATTCCGGCCGCATCATCGCGATTGCGTGGATGATGGGCAGCCTCGTGCTGGTTTCGCTGCTGTCGACCAGCATGGTTTCGCGATTGACCGCCGAGCGGGTCGAATCCGGCGCCGATGTCGCGTCGAGCGACCTGGTGGGCAAGAGGCTCGCCGCGGCGGCCAATTCCTCGGGCGCCGAATATCTCGACGCCATGCATCTGCAGTACGAGAAGTTTCCAAACTTGCAACAAGCGCTCGGCTCGCTCGCCAATGGACAAACGGACGCGGTCGTCAACAGCGTCGGCGCCTTGCAGTACTTCATCGCCAAGCGCTACGCGAAAGTCGTTCAAACGCCGCGGGGCCTGCTCGCGCCGGCCTATATGGCGGTGGCGCTGCCGGCCGGCAGCCCGCTGAAGAAGCCGCTCGATCGGGCCTTGATGAAAATCACCGCCGGGTCGGAATGGCGGTCGGCCGAACAACGTTTCTTCGGGCGGTGAGCGGCGCTCACGCCCCGCCCTGCGCGCCGAAGAGCAGCGCCAGGCCGAAGCCGAGCACCAGCAGCGCGGCGGCGAATTCGAAGCCGCGCGCGGCGAGCGCGACGCGCGATTCGTCGCCCGCCGCCAGGCGCATGGCGACCGCCTTGGCGAACACGGCGGCCCAGGCGAGCGCGCCGGTCGTCAGCGCGGTGCCCAGCGACATGGCGTACGTCGCGACGACGCCCGCCGCGAACAACCCCTGCGCGAGCGCGAACACCAGCACCAGAATGGCTCCCGAACAGGGCCGCGACCCCGCCGCCAGGACGGTCGCCGCCGCGCCGCGCCAGGAAAAGCCTTCGCCGAGCGCCGCCGGGTCGAGCGCATGGGAATGGCCGCATTCGGCGGCGTCGCTCGCGGCGGCGGGCGAGCCCGGCGCGGCGGCGCGAAAAGCCGTTTTGCCGTTTCCGTTCGCCCCCGGCCGCCAGGGCGCGCCCTGGTAGAGCGTTCCGCGCTCGATCGAAGCGCGGCGCGCGAACCGCGCCCGCAGCGCCTTGATCAGCGCGCGCCCCTTGGTCCAGCAGAGCCAGGCGCCGATGGCGATGATGCCCGCGTAGCTCGCCAGCGCCAGCCAATCGGCGGCGCGGTTCATTGCGGACGACGTGGCGTTGAAGACCAGCGCGGCGATGCCGACCAGCGCGACCGCGACCGAGCCCTGCAACAGCGCCGCCAGAAACGCTAGGACGACGCCGCGCCGCAGCGCGCGGTCGTTGGCCATCATGTAGGAGGCGATCACCGCCTTGCCGTGTCCGGGCCCGGCGGCGTGGAAGACGCCATAGGCGAAGCCGAGGCCGACTAGGGCCCACATCGCGGCCGGGTCGCCGTGCAGCGCGCGCACGTGCGCGGCGATGAGATGGGTGAGTTGGGATTGTTCGGCGAGCAGCCATCCCGTCACGCCGCCGCTCGCCCCGCCGCCGCCTTCGCCGCCGCCGACCGAGAAGGGCCGTTGCGCGAGCTGGGCGAGCGCGGGCGCCGCGCTGGAGGCGATGAGCGCCAGGCTCGAGGCGACGCGAAGGGGAAGGGCGCGAAGAGTTGGGTTCACGGGCAGGCGACGATCACGCGGCTGGCCATCTTGAAGCCGAAATTCGTTCCCGGCGCCAGGCCGCTGAAGAACGACTCGGTGAGGGTCTGCTTCTCCGCGTCCTCCAGCGGCTTCGGCTTGGCGATCGAGGCCGAGCAGCCCTCCGGCGCCGAACGAAGGACGATCGCGTCCGTATCGTCGAATTCGAAATCGATGAAATATTCGGGATCGGCGACCAGCAAGGTGAAATACCTGCCGGGCGGCGTCGGCGTCTTCAAGGGCAGGACGACGTGGAACGTCACGAGATGGTCGGGGCGCTCCTCCATCCAATATTGGGTGACGTTGCCGAAATCGACCGCCTTGCCGCCGATCTTGAGGGTGGTGAAGTAGCCGATGTCGGCAAGCCCGCCGGCGTTCTCTTGCGCCAGCGGCGCAAAGGTCTCGCGCGTGACGAGTTCGCCGGGCTTGGCGAGCCCTTGCGTGGCGAAGGACGAATACATTTCGTCGAAGACCCAGTCGTGCGCCACCGCGGCGACCTTGCCGTCGGGCGAAAAGGCGATCTGGCTGCGCACCGTCACCCAGACGTGGGGATGCGCGAGCGCGCCGCTCGCGGCCAGACACGCGCAAAACGCGACGCCTGCGGCGGCGAGCCGTTTCATGCGCTTGGCCATAGGCATGGATTCGTCACCGCCGGGCCTGTCCTGCTGTGAAAAACGGATCGCCGCAAAGGAATTTCTTACCCCCCTTGCGCGGAGCCACGAACATTTTTGTTCGATTTCGCTTGAAGATCGAACATTTTTGTGTGAGATCAATCGCCATCGAAAACGGGGCCGGGGAATGAACCGGGAGCAGCTGATCCGAGCCTTGCGGGCGCTGGCGAAAGAGAAGGAAGTCTCTTTCGCGGTCGACCGGCAGGCGGGGAAGGGGTCGCACTACCGAATCGAATTCGATGGGCGCAAGTCGACCGTCCAAGACAAGCTGAATCCCGGACGAATTCGGCGAATTCTGAAGCAACTCGAAATCGACCCCGCCGCCATCTAGGCGGGGTGGTTCCCTCTAACGCGAGGACAACGCGATGCCCTGGATCTATGGCGTCAAAATCGACGAAGACGACGCGGGGGACGATGTGGTCGCCGTGCGCGATCTGCCCGAGGTGCAAACCTCCGGCGACACCCGCGCCGAGGCGCTCGCCCTCGCCGCCGACGCGATCAAGGTCGCGGTCGCGAGCCGCATGCGCCACGGCGAGGAGCTCGACGCGCCCGGGCCCGTAGCGCCGGGCGAGGTCGCCATCGCGCTCGACTTGCGCCTCGCCGCCAAGGCGACGGTTTATGTGTTGTGGCGGCGCGCAGGGATTTCCAAGTCCGAACTCGGCCGGCTGATGGGCCGCAGCGAGACCGAGGCCCGCCGCGTGCTCGATCCCGACCACGGCACCAAATTCGATCAAATCGCCGAGGCGGCGCGCGCCCTCGGCGCCACGCTGACCATCGCGGTCGTTCCCGACGCGGCATGAGCGGGGCGCGCGCCGCGGCGGGACCACGGTCTCGCCGTTCGGCGTCAGAACCTCGTCTTTCAACGCCCCGTTTCTCCGCATCGCTGTCCCGCCGCGTAAACGGCCGTCCCTTGCCCGCAAAGTGCGGCGCGACCGTGGCCGAGCTTCTGGTTTAGGTTTTCTTTAGGCAAAGCGCGCATTTTGAGCCCATGGCGCGTAGCGTATTGCCGACGGCGTTGGGCGTGCTCGCCCTTTTTTCCCTTGCCGGCTGCGGCTGGTTCGAGCGGGCGGAGCGTCCGGCCTGGCGCACGCAGGCCGAAGACCTCTGCCTGTCGCGCGGATGGGTCCGCCCTTCCGCTTATGTCGCGCCGCAGCCGGAAATCGACGGCCCCGGCATTTGCGGCATGACCCGCCCCTTCAAGGTGTCCGCGCTGGCCGACGGGACGGTCGGCGTCGACAAGCCGGTGACGATCGATTGCTCGATGATCCCGGCGCTGGAGGCCTGGCTCGCCGAGGTCGTGCAACCCACCGCTCAGGCGCGCTTCGGCGCCGCCGTCGTCGGCCTGGAGGCCTTCGGCGCCTATAGCTGCCGCGGCGTCGACAATATTCCTGGAGCGCAACTGTCGGAACACGCCTTCGGCAACGCCATCGACGTCTCCGGCTTCAGGTTGGCGGACGGGCGCGAGATCAGCATCGTGCGCGACTGGAAACGGGCCGGCAGCCCGGAATCGGCGTTCCTGCACGAGATCCACGCCGGCGCCTGTCGGCATTTCACCACCGTGCTCGGCCCCGGCGCCGACGTGTTCCATTACAACCATTTCCATCTCGATCTGGCGATGCACGGCGCGACCGACACCGGCCCGCGCCGCTATTGCCGGCCGCTGCCGCCGCCGGACCTCATGCCGCCGCCCGGTCGTCCCGACGGCCTGCCGCCGGCGCCCGACATCGACGAGCCGATGGACGTCGCCCGCGCCAGCCTGCGCCCG
>JBEKBD010000115.1:0-8764 GCA_050015575.1 Roseiarcus sp.
ACCTGATGATCCTGGCCGGCAACTGCGCCCTGGAGTCGATGGGCTTCAAGACCTTCGGCTTTGGCGGCGGGCGCGCCGATGTCTGGGAGCCCGACGAAAGCGTCTACTGGGGCGCCGAGGACGCTTGGCTCGGCGACAAGCGCTACAGCGGCGATCGCGACCTCGAGAACCCCCTCGCCGCCGTGCAGATGGGTCTGATCTACGTGAACCCCGAAGGGCCGAATGGCAAGCCGGACCCGATTGCCGCCGCCAAGGACATTCGCGAGACCTTCGCGCGCATGGCGATGAACGACGAGGAGACCGTCGCGCTCATCGCCGGCGGACACACCTTCGGCAAAGCTCATGGCGCCGGCGATGCGGCGCTTGTCGGCCCGGCGCCCGAAGCCGCCGGCATCGAAGAGCAAGGCCTCGGCTGGAAGAGCAGTTTTGGCAGCGGCAAGGGCGACGATACGATCGGCGGCGGCCCGGAAGTCACCTGGACCACGACGCCGACGAAGTGGAGCAACAACTTCTTCGAGAACCTGTTCGGCTACGAGTGGGAGCTGACCAAGAGCCCGGCCGGCGCCTATCAGTGGACGCCGAAGGGTGGCGCAGGCGCCGGCACGGCGCCCTATGCGCACGATCCGTCGAAGCGTCGCGCGCCGGCCATGCTGACCACCGACCTCTCCTTGCGCTTCGACCCTGCCTACGAAAAGATTTCAAGGCGCTTCCACGAGCATCCAGATCGGTTCGCCGACGCCTTCGCCCGGGCGTGGTTCAAGCTGACGCACCGCGACATGGGCCCCCGCGCGCGCTATCTCGGCCCGGAGGTTCCCGCGGAGGAGTTGCTATGGCAAGACCCAGTCCCGAAAATCACACATAAGCTGATCGACGCTGACGACATCCGCGCGCTCAAGGGCAGAATCCTGGCGTCTGGACTTTCGATCTCCCAATTGGTGTCGACCGCATGGGCGTCGGCGGCGACCTTCCGCGGCTCCGATAAGCGCGGTGGGGCCAACGGGGCGCGCATCCGTCTCGCGCCGCAGAAGGACTGGGAGGTCAACCAGCCCGCCCAACTGGCGAAGGCGCTCGAAATCCTCGCTGGCGTCCAGAACGCGTTCAACGCGGCGCAGTCCGGGGGCAAGCGGGTTTCGCTCGCCGACCTGATCGTTCTCGGCGGTTGCGCCGCCGTCGAGCAGGCCGCGAAGAAAGCCGGGTATGACGAGGAAGTTCCCTTCACGCCCGGGCGCACGGACGCGACGCAAGCGCAGACCGATGTGGAAAGCTTCGCCGTGCTCGAGCCGATCGCGGACGGGTTCCGCAACTACCTCAAGGCCGGATGCGCCGCTTCGGCGGAGGAAATGCTGATCGACAAGGCGCAACTGCTGACGCTGACCGCGCCGGAGATGACGGTTCTCGTCGGCGGCATGCGCGCGCTGAACGCCAACTTCGGGCAGTCGCAGCACGGCGTCTTCACCAAACGCCCGGGGACGCTCACCAACGACTTCTTCGTCAACCTGCTCGACATGGGCACGGTGTGGAAGGCGGTCTCGAAAGCCGGAGACGTGTTCGAAGGACTCGACCGCGCGACGGGCGCGCCGAGGTGGACCGGCACGCGCGTCGACCTCGTCTTCGGCTCGAACTCGCAGCTCCGGGCCGTTGCGGAGGTCTACGCATGCGAGGGCTCGCAAAAGAAGTTCGTGCGCGACTTCGTGGCGGCGTGGAACAAGGTGATGAACGCGGATCGCTTCGACCTCGCCTGATCCCTTGGGAAAGGCGTGCGGGCGCGGCTGGGGGTCAACCGCGCCCGAACGTCACGTTCCTGGCGGACCGCGACCGCGCGCGCCCTGCGGCCGCCGGCGCGACAGGAGGCTTCGGCCGCCCGTTCTTCAAATGCGCCGGTTTCGGGCTTGATGTCGCCATGAAATCGGTTCACCTTCGCCTCGTCGTGAAAAGGCGGAGGCGGGGCGCGTGCACAGTCGGCCGAAAGTTCCGCGGGCGCTGGTGTTCGTGTTCGCGCTCGCGTTTCTGTTCGAGACGTGGATCTGGGACCGCTTCGTCGCCGTGGGCCGGCGGCTGTTGGCGCGGGTCCCGTGGGCTGCGTTGAGAGCCGCTCTGGCGCGGCTCGTCGCGCCTTTGCCGGTTTGGGCGGCGTTGCTGTTGTTCGGCGTCCCGTTCGTCGTCACCGAAGTCGGCGCCCTCGCCAGCGTGGCGATCACCGCGACCGGGCACGTCGTCGCCGGCGCCGTCGGCTATGCCGTCACGAAGGTCGTGGGCTTCAGTCTCGTCGTGCCGATTTTCGATCTGACGCGCGAGAAGCTGCTGGCGATGCGGTGGTTCGCCTTCGTCTACGAAAAGTGTCTCGCCTTTCATAAATTCGCCGAGCGGCTGATCGCGCCCTACCGCGCGGCGGCGTCGGCCTGGGTGAGAGACCTTCGCGCTCGCGCTCACGCCCATCGGGCGCGGCGTCCGGCGGCCGCCGAGGAGGAGATCGGCTGAACCGGGCCGATGGCGCCGTTCGCTTTTCTGCCCTATAGCTTACCCTAGAAATCGCAGTCGGCGGGACGGCCGCCGACCGCGATTCCGTCGCCGATTTCCCAACCGGGTTCGCCCTTGACGCTCATTCTGCCGCACGGCAAATCGTTGACGCTCGGCTCGCCGATCCCGGTCATGGGCATCGTCAACGCGACGCCCGATTCCTTTTCCGACGGCGGCGCCTTCGCCAATGCCGACGAGGCCGTCGCGCACGGCGAGCGCCTGGTCGCCGAGGGCGCGACGATCGTCGACGTCGGCGGCGAGTCGACTCGACCCGGCGCGACCGCGGTGGCGGCGGAAGAGGAGGCGTCCCGCGTCGTTCCCGTCATCGTCGCGCTGCATCGCCGCCTAACCGCGCCGATTTCCGTCGACACCAGCAAGGCGCGCGTCGCGGCCGCCGCCATTGCGGCGGGGGCCTCGATCGTCAACGACGTCTGGGGGTTCCAGCGCGACGGCGAAATGGCGCGCGTCGTCGCCGACGGCGGCGTGGCGGCGGTGCTCACGCACAATCGCGCCAGCGTCGACCCAGAACTCGATATCGTCGCCGACATCCTCGCCTTTCTCTCGCGCTCGATCGACATCGCGCTCGCCGCCGGCGTGGCCGAGGAGCGGCTTGTCGTCGATCCGGGCTTCGGCTTCGGCAAGACGCCGGCGCAGAACCTTCGCTTGATCCGGCGCCTGCGCGAACTGGCCCCGCTCGGCCGTCCGGTGTTGCTCGGCGTTTCGCGCAAGTCGACCATCGGCCTCATCACCGGCCAGAAGGCGCCCGCCGAGCGGCTCGCCGGCTCGATCGCGGCCGGGCTGATGGGCGTCGCCAACGGCGCGGCGATCTTGAGGGTCCACGACGTGGCGGCGCACGTGCAGGCGCTGCAAGTTTGGAGCGCGATAGGGGAAAGCCGACGATGACCAGCCCAGAGTCTCCGGTCGCGATCGGTCGCGGCAGGATCTTCGTCCAGGGTCTGCGGCTCCACGCCTTTCACGGCTATTTCGCGCACGAGCGTGAGCGCGGTCAGATATTCGAGATCGACGTCGACCTCGTCGCCGACCTCGCCGCGGCGGCGGCGGGCGACGATCTCAAGGCGACCGTCGACTACGGCAAAGTGGTTGCGACGACGCAAGACGCTTTTTGCGGCGAGCCGCGCGTTCTCGTCGAGGCCGCCGCGTTGGACGTCGCGCGCGCGCTGCTGGCGAAATTTCCGCGCATCCAATCGGCCGTAGTGCGGGTCGGCAAAGTCGCGCCGCCGATCGCCGCGACGCTGCGGGCGGTTGGCGTCGAGATCGAGGTGAAGCGTGGGGGATGAGCGGGCGCAAAAGGCCGCGCTCGGCCTCGGCGGCAACCTCGGCGACGTGGCGGGGTCGTTCGTCGAGGCGCTGCGCCGCCTCGCCGAGGCGCCGGGAACGAAGCTCGCGCGCGTCTCCTCCGTCTACCGCACGCCGCCTTGGGGCAAGCTCGATCAGCCGTCGTTTCTCAACATGGCGGCGCTGATCGAGACGAAGGCGCCGGCGCGCGCGCTGCTGGCGCTCTGTCTCGATATCGAGCGCGCGATGGGGCGCCGGCGCCTCAAACGTTGGGGGCCGCGCACGATCGACATCGACATCCTGACCTACGGCGATGAGCGGATCGACGAACCCGATCTGAAGGTTCCCCATCCGCGCCTTTGCGAGCGCACGTTCGCGCTGGCGCCGCTGGCGGAAATCGCGCCGCGCCTCTGCGTTGACGGCCGCGAGATCGCGCAGTGGCTGGCGCTCAGCGATCGCGCAGGCATCGAGATCGACCCACGGGCAAGCGCCGCGGTGCGCAGAGCGCTGGCGGCGAGCGCGGGTCGCCCGTTGCGGCGCGGCGGCGGGCGATCGGAGGCCGGGTGAGGGCTTGCTTGCGGACGGCCAAGCCGCCCGCGGGCCGCATCAATGGCGGAGCAGCAGCGACGCCAGGAGCGCCAGCGCGAGCAGCGCGGCGACGATCTGCCAAAAGCGCAACGGGTTGCGTTCGTAGAAGGTGCGCGGCCGGCGCACGGCGACCGGCGGGCGCTCCGGTCCAGTCTCCATCTCCATGGCGAACTCGATCATGTCGTGGAAGCGCTCGGCCGGATCGACCGCGAACGCGCGCGCCAGCACGGCCTCGAGCCAGGCGGGCAGGTCCGGGCGCAGGGCGGAGAGCAGCGTCGGCCGATTTCGCCGCGGCGGGCTGACGCCATCGACATTGCCGTATGGGAACTCGCCGGTGAAGGCGCGAAACAGCGTGACGCCGAGGGCGTAGATGTCGGTCGCCTCGTTCCCGGCTTCCCCAGCGAACATCTCCGGCGCCATGTAGCCGGGGGCGCCGGGAATGTCTTCGGGCGGAAAATCCTCCAGCCCGGGAATGCGCACCACGCCGAGATCGATCAATTTGAGCGAGCCGCCGGCCTCGAGGATCACATTGTCCGGCTTGATGTCGCGGTGGATGACGCCGGCGCGGTGCAGCGCCGCCGCGCCCCGCGCCAACTTGACGGCGATGGCGCGGCCTTCCTCCAGCCCGAGCGAGGGGCGACGTCGAAGCCGGGTCTCAAGAAGCTCCCCCTGGTGGAGCGGCATCGCGGTGTAGAGGCAGGTTTGCCGCCCGGGGGGCAGTTCGACGGCGGCGCCGACCCACGGGCTGCGCACGCGCGCGCCCACCCACGCCTCACGCACGAACGCCGCGCGATAGGCGGCGACCGTGCCGACCTGGGGCTTGGGGAACTTCAAAGCCGCTTCTCCGCCCTCCACCTCGTCGATGGCGGCGAACAGGCGGGCATATCGCCCGTCGGACAGCAGCGCCTTGAGCACGAAACCGTCGACCGTCTCGCCCTCGATCGGCGTCGGGATCAGCGGCAATTGCATGACGGCGGCGCCGATGTCGGCCGATTCGGCGGTCGGCAAATCGACGACGTCGATGACCAGCGCCGTGCAATTGTCGGCGCTGCCCGCCAGCAGCGCGGCGGAGACCAACGCGCGCGCGCAATCCTGGGAAGCGGAGCGCTCGCGCAGGATGTCGGCGATGGCGTCGAACCGCAGGTACCGGTGCACGCCGTCGCTGCACAGCAGGAAGCGGTCGTGCCGCCCTACCGGTTGGACGGCGTAGTCCAGCCGCACCTCCGTTTCGACGCCCAGCGCGCGAGTGAGAAGATTCGAGCGGCCGGCGGCGCCCTCGCGCACATGGTCGGAGGTCAGGCAGGCGAGGCGCTCGCCGCCCAACCGATAGGCGCGCGTATCGCCGACGTGCAGCACGTGCGCCGATCGTCCGCGCAGCACCAGCGCGGTGAAGGTGCATCCCAACCCCGCCAGCTCGGCGTCGCGCCGGCCCTGGGAATGTATCCAGGAGTTGAGCGCATCGATCACCTGGGCCGCGGCGCGTCGCACTTCCATGGTTTCGGGCAAGTCGCAGAAGCCGTCGAGAAAACCTCGCACGGCCGTCTCGGCGGCGACGCGGCCGCCCTTGGCGCCGCCGATTCCGTCGGCGATCGCCGCCACGACGTCGCGACGCGGCTGTGGCAGCTCCCAGCCGAAGACCGCGCCGGCGAAGTCCTCGTTGCGTTCGCGCGGTCCGGTCTCGGACGCAAATCCCACGCTCGCCTTGACGCCGGACGGACGCTCAGCCATCGCCGTGGCCCCATTGTTAAGCGCCGCGCGGCGCGCGCCGTCGGCTTCGCGCCGTCAGTCGCCCAACGCGCAACGATCGAAAAGGAAATTGCCGCCGGTGGCCGACGCAAGCGTCACCGTGAGAGCGCCGGACTTGCGATCGAGCCGATAGTTCCAGCCGTTGGCGGCGTCGCGCCACGAGATTTCGGCGGCGTCGATGCGGGCCGGATTGGAATCCACGGCGCCGCGATCATAGTCGATCCTGATCTGCCAGCTCGCGCCGCTGGCCGGGTTGACGCAGGTGACCGCGCTCACGCCGCGCGGCGCTTCGCCATCGCCGGCGCCGAGCGCGAACCCGCTCGCCAGCGCGACGGCCGCCGTCGATAGAACCCCGAAAAAAGTTAACGATTGCGTCATTTGCCTGCTGCTTTCTTCATCGTCTGCTCAATCTTTCGCCAATACGCCAAAGCGGGTCATCGGCCAAGCAACGCACGCCCTTGTTGCGAATTCAAGCGGATCGCGCGGCGATTTCCTCATGTTTCGCCAACAAACGCGCATTTCAATGTCCTGCTTGGCGTCGCGAAGCGCGGTTTGTCGCCGTAGTCGGCCAATTCGTACTCGGCCATTGCATCCCCTCTTGCCCATTTTGGCGTCAGATGCAGTTTTCTTGACCATCCCACGCAAAATTCGCGCCCAGCTTTCGAGGGGAAGCCCGTCGTCGCCGGACTCGATGAGTTGGCATGATTGTTGCCGGTCCAGGCTTGGCTCGCGATCTGGCGATGGCGGGCAGATGGCGATTTTGGGGGTATCACATGGCGCTCATACCATCACCACAATGGTTAGACACCGGCGATAACGCTTGGCAATTGGCGGCCGCAACGTTCGTCGGATTGCAAAGCATCCCGGGGCTGACCGTCCTCTACGGCGGGATAGTAAAGAAAAAGTGGGCGATCAACTCCGCCTTCATGTCGATCTACGCTTTCGCGTCGGTCCTCGTGGTCTGGATCCTGTTCGATTACAACATGGCGTTCGGGCCACAACTATGGCCCTTCCTAGGCATGCCGGGGTTAGCGACCTCGGCGCTGTTCACCACCGGCCAAGCGACCATTCCGGCCGCCGCGTCGGGCATGCCGCCGCTCGCGTTTCCGATGGCGACGCTGGTGTTCTTCCAGTTCGTGTTCGCCGCCATCACCGTCATCATTCTCGCCGGTTCGTTGCTCGGGCGCATGAATTTCTCGGCGTGGATGATCTTCTGCCCAGTGTGGATGACCCTCGTCTACACGGTCGGGGCGTTCAGTCTGTGGGGCGGCGGTTGGCTCGCTTCGATGGGGGTGGCGGACTTCTCGGGCGGCTACGTCATCCATTTGGCCGCGGGAACCTCCGGGTTCGTCGCCGCCTGGGTGATCGGCCCAAGGCTGCAGGCCGATCGCGACCACTTCCCACCCAATAGTCTGTTGGTGACGCTGGTCGGCGCCGGCATCCTGTGGCTGGGTTGGAACGGCTTCAACGGCGGCGACCCCTACTTCGCCAACGCGGACGCCGGCGCGGCGGTCCTCAACACCAACACCGCCACCGCAGTGGCCCTTCTCGTTTGGACGCTGCTCGACAAGTTCGCCTACGGCAAGCCGTCGGTGCTCGGAGCGGTCAACGGCATGATCGCCGGTCTAGTCGGCATCACGCCCGCCGCTGGTTACGTGGATGGTTGGGGCGCGATCGCCATCGGCGTCGTCGCCGGCATCATCCCGTGGCTCGCCATGAACAAGCTGCAGAAGATGAAGTTCATGATGAAGGTGGACGATACGCTGAGCGTGTTCTCCACCCACGGCGTGGCCGGCCTCTGCGGCGGCTTGATGACGGGCATCTTGGCCAACCCGGCCATGTTGCAGTACATCGGCACCGACAAGGAAGCGCCCGGCATCAACGTGACAGGTCTTCTCTACGGCAACGCGCCCCAGCTCCTGCTTCAGTTGGAAGGGGCGGCGTTCATCATCGTCTACAACGCGATCGCGACCTACATCATCCTCAAGGTCATTTCGTTCATTGTGCCGCTGCGCATGGACGAGGCGACCCTGAAGGTGGGAGACGACGCGGTTCACGGCGAGACGGCCTACGCCATCGGCGTGGAGGGCGAGTAAGTCGGGCCCGCGCCGGCGGCTCCTCCTTGGCGTCTCGCCCTCGTTCCATTCTGTCGAGGCGCCGAAGCGGATTGACGCTTCGCCGGCGATCATGACAACAATCGCCGCGGCGCATTTGCGCCGCGGCGTCCACGCAAGACGCGCGCCGGCAACGAATCCGGCTCGCGCGGGCCGCAGCGGCGTTCTGCGACGCCGGGACCTAGTCGATTCGGTCGCAAAGCGAAGTCGAAATTTGCGAGACGTCGTCATGGTCGAAGAGGCAGGCCATTCCACGTGCGCGGCGCCGCCGGCGCGCAGAGGCGAGCGAACCGCGTTCGCGTCGGCCATCGAAGACATAATCAGCATCAGGACGGGGAAGTCTGAACGCAACGCGCTTGCGCGCGTGTTTGGGGAGTAACAGCTATGGCGATCAAGACGGCCAGCGACTTTATGAAATTCGCAGCGGACAACAAGGTCGAGATCATCGATCTCAAGTTCTGCGACGTGCCCGGACTCTGGCAGCATTTCTCGGCTTCCGCCAA
>JBEKBD010000116.1:0-8151 GCA_050015575.1 Roseiarcus sp.
CCCCGCGCTCGGCGCGCTGGAGGCCGAGCTGAAGGCGATCAACGAGGCCCTGTGGGACATCGAAGACGCGATTCGGCGATGCGAGGCGGCGAGCGATTTCGGGCCACGGTTCGTCGAACTCGCGCGCGCCGTCTATAAGACCAACGACCGGCGCGCCGAGGTGAAGAAGAAAATCAACCTCCTCAGCGGCGCGCGCATCGTCGACGAAAAATCATACGACGGAGGTTGATACCAGCGGCCGAAATCAATGACTCGTCATGGCCGGGCTTGTCCCGGCCATCCACGCCGCCACGCCGCCGCCTCGCAAGGCGAAAAGCCGCGCATTTTCGGCCTCTTCCGGAGGAGGGGAATCAGCTTTGCCGCGTGGATGGCCGGGACAAGCCCGGCCATGACGGCGGTCGGTATTCTTGGCAATCGGTATGACCCGCCGGGAGCGGCCCGCGACGTCGCGCCTCGACTACGGCCGCCGACGCTTCTCCCCGAGGTCGAACTCGAGGCGATGGCGTTCGCCGCCCTTTGGCGCCTCGGCGGCGGGCGAGGCGGAGTCTTCGTCCGGCGCCGCGATGGCGCGGGCCGCGCCGGCATGCGGCCCGTGTCGCGCCAGGCAGGCGTTGTAGGCGAGCGGCTCCTCGAATTGCGCACACGAAGCATTGTCCTTCGCGCGCGCCGGCGCGCCGATCAACAGAGCGCCGAGGCCGGCAGCCAGCATGAACGCATGACGCATGGCGGGATTCCTCACAGGCGCAACGTCGCGCCGGTCTTGCTCGCCACCTCGGCGACGATTCTGGCGACGACCGCCTCGATCTCGGCGTCGGTCAGCGTGCGTTCGCGCGGCTGCAAGGTCACGGAAATCGCCACCGACTTGCAGCCCTCCGGCAATCCGGGGCCGCGATAGACGTCGAACACGTCGGCGCTGGCGACGAGCGCGCGGTCGGCGCCGAGCGCCGCCTTGATCATGTCCCCGGCGCGGGCGCTCTCCGCGACCACGAAGGCGAGGTCGCGCTCGACGCCCATGAATTCGGAGCGCTCCAGCTTGGGCCTCGCCTTGGTCGGCCGCGCCTTGGCGGCGGGAAGCGCGTCGAGAATGATTTCACAAGCGACGATCGGCCCCTCCGCGTCGAGCGCCTCCAAGGCGCTCGGATGCAGTTCGCCGAACCAGCCGGCTTGCAATTTCGGCCCGAATTGCAGCCTCGCCGAGCGTCCGGGATGCAAGAACGGCGGGCCGCCGGGAACCACCTGCACGGCGTTCGCCGCGATCCCGAGCGCGCCGAGCAGCGCCAGCGCGTCGCTCTTGGCGTCGAACGCGTCGACCGCGCCGCCGCCCGACCAATGGCGCCCCTCGCTGCGGGCCTTGGCCATGCCGCGCCGCACCGTGGCGGCGGCGATGCGCTGGTCGTTCTCGCCCGGCCCAAGGAAGATCTGCCCGACCTCGAACAGCGCGACGTCCCTCAGGCCGCGCCGCGCGTTGCGCTCCGCCGCGGCGACGAGGCCGGGCGCGAGGCTCGGACGCATGTCGGAGAGATCGGCGGCGATCGGATTGGCGAGCGCCAGCGCCGGCGCGCCGCCGCCGAACAGCTGCGCTTTGGGCTTGGCGATGAACGACCAGGTCACGGCTTCGCGCAGGCCGAGCGAGGCGAGCGCGCGCTTGGCGCCGCGGGTTCGCTTTTGCAGCGGCGTGAGCACCGGCCGCGGCACGCCCTCGTCGAGACGGGCCAGCGGCGCCGGCGGCACGCGGTCGAGGCCGGCGATGCGCACGATCTGGTCGACGACGTCGGCCTTGCCCTCGACGTCGGGGCGCCAGCTGGGAACGATCGCCTTGCCGTCGCGAAGGGTGAAACCCAAGCGGACGAGAATCGCTTCGCCTTCGCTTTGCGGGATGTCGAGGCCGATCAGGCGCTTGACTTCGCTGTAGGGAAAATCGATCGCGCGCCTCGGCGCGGTCGGATCGCCGGCGACGATCAGCCGCGAGGGCTCGCCGCCGCAGAAGTCGATCACCATTCGCGTCGCCAGTTCGGCGCCGGGGATGCAGAAGTCGGGATCGACGCCGCGCTCGAAGCGATAGCGCGCGTCGGTGAGGACGCCGAGCTTGCGCCCGGTCCGGGCGATGTTGGCCGGGCGCCACAGCGCGCTCTCGATCAGCACGTCGCGCGTCTTTTCGTCGCAGCCCGAAGGTTCGCCGCCCATGACGCCGGCGATCGATTCGACGCCATGATCGTCGGCGATGACGACCATGCCGGCGTCGAGCGGGTAGGTCTTGCCGTCGAGAGCGAGAACGCTTTCGCCGGCGCGGGCGCGCCGGACATGCAGCGCGCCCTTGACCTTGGCGGCGTCGAACACGTGCAGCGGCCGGCCGCGATCGAAAGTGACGTAATTGGTGATGTCGACCAGCGCGCTGATCGGCCTCAGGCCGATCGCCCGCAGCCGCCGCTGCATCCATTCGGGCGAGGGGCCGTTCTTCACGCCGCGCACCAGGCGCAGCGCGAAGGCGGGGCAGAGGCGCGCGTCGGCGGCGGAGAAATCGAGCGTGACCGCGGTCGGGCAATCGAAGGCGCCGGCGACCGGCGCGGGCGCCGGGGTCTTCAGCCTCCCCAAGCCCGCCGCGGCGAGGTCGCGCGCGATCCCCGCCACGCCCGTCGCGTCGGGGCGGTTGGGCGTCAGGGCGACGTCGATGACGGGATCGTCAAGGCCGGCGTAGGCCGCGTAAGCCGCGCCGACCGGCGCGTCCTCGGGCAGATCGATGATCCCCTCGTGATCGTCGGAAAGCTGCAATTCGGCGGCCGAACACAGCATGCCCAGCGACTCGACGCCGCGGATGACGCCCTTGGCGAGGACGAGGTTCTTGCCGGGAATGAACGTGCCGACCGGCGAGAACACGCTCTTCATCCCCGTGCGCGCGTTGGGCGCGCCGCACACCACCTGCACCGGCTTGCCCCCGGCGTCGACGAGGCAGACGCGCAGGCGGTCGGCGTTGGGATGCGGCCTGGCTTCGATCACCCGCGCGACGACGAAGCCCTTGACCTTGGCGCCGGGGTCCTCGACCCCCTCGACCTCCAAGCCGATGCGCGTCATCGCTTCGACGATCTCGGCGAGCGAAGCCGAGGTTTCCAGGTGGTCTTTGAGCCAGGACAGGGTCAGTTTCATCGGACGATCGCAAACGTGGCGGAATGGAGCGCCCCTTCCCCCCTTGCGGGGGAACGCAGCTGGCGGAGCCGGCGGGATGAGGGGTCGGTTCGGCTCGCGCGAGAGCTGCAAGCACAGCGCCTTGTCGTCAGGCGCCCCTCATCCGTCGCGCTTCGCGCGCCGCCTTTCCCCGCGAGGGGGGGGAAGGGGTTCGCGCGCTTTCTAGCGGAAGGAACCGCGAAAGCCGACAACTATTTCAATGCGGCCATATCGAGCCCGTCGCGCGCCGCGCCGTCTATTCAATCGGCGCGCTTGGCCGTAACGTCATCGCTTCCGCCGCTGGCTGGCGCCGGCGCCGGGGAGGGGCAGGGGGCGATGATCGAACGACGGGGAAGCGGCCGCCGCCGGAGGCGACGGGACGGCCAACATACGGACGCTCCATTTGACATTAATGAGTTGGCGTTTCCCAGGCGGGCCTTGCCGTCCGCCAGGAGGACGCCGTGAGCCCGCCCCAAGACCTGCTGCTCGCCATCGATCAGGGGACGCAGAGCGTCCGGGCGATGATTTTCGATCCGCGCGGCGAGCTCATCGCCAAGTCGCAAGTCCACATCGTCCCCTACTACTCCCGCCAGCCGGGCTGGGCGGAACAGGATTGTGACTACTATTGGACCAACCTGCGTCAGGCCTGCCAGAATCTGTGGTGGGCCCATCCGGAATTGCGAAGGCGCGTCGTCGGCATGTCGGTCACGGCGCAGCGCGCGGTCGCCGTCTGCCTCGACGAGGACATGACGCCGTTGCGCCCGGCGATCGGCTGGCTCGATCAGCGCCGCACCAATCGCTATCCCAAAGCGCCGCTGTGGCTCGATCTGGGCCTTCGCGCCGCCGGGCAGAAGAAGACGATCCACTACTTTCAGTCCAAGGCGGAATGCAACTGGCTCGCCGTCGACGAACCCGAGGTGTGGCGCCGCACCAAGCACTTCGTGTTCCTGTCGGGCTATCTCAATCTCAAATTGACCGGGCGGTTGTGCGATGCGGTCGGTTCGCAAGTCGGCTACGCGCCCTTCGACGGCAAGCGCCAGCAATGGGCGCGGCCGGGCGATTTCCGATGGAAGTTGCTCGCCGTCACGCCCGATCGTCTGCCGGAATTGGTCCCCGCCGGCGGATCGATGGGGCGGATCACCGCCGAGGCGGCCGACGAGACGGGAATCCCCGAGGGCCTGCCGGTCTACGCTTCGGCCGCCGACAAGGCCTGCGAAGTGCTCGCCGCCGGCGCGTGGACGCCGGACGTCGCGGTGCTGAGTTACGGCACCACGGCGACGGTCAACACCTGCAACGCCCGTTACGTCGAGCCGATCCCGTTCCTGCCGGCGTATCCGGCGGCCGCGCCGGGGCGCTACAACAGCGAGATCATGGTCCAACGCGGCTACTGGATGGTCAATTGGTTCAAGGAACAATTCGCCGCCAGGGAGATGATCGAGGCGGAGGAAAAAGGCGTCGCGCCGGAATTGTTGTTCGAGCGGATGCTCGAGGAGACCCCGGTCGGCAACATGGGCCTCATTTTGCAGCCGTTCTGGAATCCCGGCGTCAAGATTCCCGGTCCCGAGGCCAAGGGGGCGATGATCGGGTTCGGCGACGTGCACAACCGCTCGCACCTGTACCGCGCGATCATCGAAGGCGTCGCTTACGCGCTACGCGAAGCGACGGCGAGGCTGGAGCGGCGCAACGGCGTGACGATTCGCCGCCTGAAAGTGTCCGGCGGCGGTTCGCAAAGCGACGGCGTCATGCAGGTGACCGCCGACGTCTTCGGCCTCGCCGCCGAGCGGCCGCACACGTTCGAGACTTCCGGCCTGGGCGCCGCGATCAACGCCGCGGTCGGAGCAGGGCTATACCCCGACCACGCGACGGCGCAGGCGCAGATGAGCCGTCCGGGGCGCACGTTCACGCCGATCGCGCAAAACGTCAGGCTCTACGACCGGCTCTATTCGGAGGTGTACGCGCGCCTATACCCGCGCCTGGCGCGGCTCTATCTCAGCATTCGCCACATCACCAATTATCCCCGGCTGGGGTGAGCGGCCGAGAGAATGACGGGGGTTACGGACTTTGTCGGCAGCGGGATCGACGGTTAAGCGCGCTGTCGAGGCAATTTTTCTAGCGGAACGAATTGGGGAGGGAGAACCTTATTTTCGGCCGGACCGTTCCAGCGTTTTGTAGACGTCGTCGTCGTTGCGTTTGCCGATGAGGCGGACCTGGACGACATCGCCTTCCACGAGAAAGACGATGCGATATTCGCCGGCGCGAAGCCGCCGCATCGGCGCGTAGCCCTTTAGGATTTCGGACGGGAGATTTTCAGCATCCTCGGCCAACAAATCCAGCCGCTCGATGATCTGCCGTGCGTGCTTGCCGGGAAGCTGTCTGAGAAACGCGCCGGCCTGCTTCGAAAGCTCAATCGTCCGCATGGCGCAGGCTGTCGATGAGACTGCGACTCTCTTCGGCGCTCAGATAGCCCTCTTTGTGAGCGGCAAGCGCCCGCTCGGCCCAGATCGTGTCTTCGAGGTCCTCCATGGACAGAAACACACCGACCGGGCGGTCGTTCTTGGTCACGACCACGGGTTCGCGGCGCGCCATGTCGAGGAACTTGCCGAAGGCGTTTTTCGCCGCGGCGGCGGTGATGGTTTTCATCCGAATCTCCTTTCGCCCAAATTAGCTAATCCAGGCGAAATAGGCAAATTCCGCGCGATGCGGCGAGAGCGTCGTGGCCGGGCGTTCGATCGCCTCGCGTTCATCGCCTCACCCGCTCGATCCCGCAGCCAGCGACGCCTGCGCGTCGACGTGGTCTTTGAGCCAGGAGAGGGTGAATTTCATTTCTTGTCTCGATGTACCCTGAAAAAGAGGTTCGCCGTCTCAGGAACCTTCGTCAGACCCAACTCTCGGCGGAGGCTTGAGCGCAATTCGTTCAGCAAATCGACAATGGCGCCAGAGTCCTTCTCTCTCAGCCGTTGCGTCACGCTGGCTGCTATTTCAACCTCGCGATCCGTGCCTAGCAAGGTTACGCGAGCGATCGCTTCCTCGAAGCCGTCGTAAGCCTCGCTCTTCGATTCTGCGTTGGCGTCTTCAGGAACAAGCGCTCCCCGCTCAATCTTTCGCCAGCACTCAATCAGTTGCTCGATTCTCAGTTCCGTCAGCTTTTTCGCGTGCTCGCGACGCTTCGTCATAAGGTGATTGACGAGCGCCACGACGAGACCGCCGACTATCGAGCTTGCGAGCGGTGCGATGATCTCGGAGGCGGGCACCGGAACGGATCACTCTTGGCGGAGCGAGGAGTTGGGCTTGGCGCCAGGCGCCTTCTGTCCGCGCAAAATGCTGGCGATGCTGACGTCCTCGTCGATTTCAGGCCAATGGACGCCCAGCGGCGACGTTTCGATGGCCGCGCGTTCCTGCGCGCTTGCGGCGGAGAGCCGCGGATACCACCACAGCGGCGCGCGCAAGACGCGGCCGTCGGCGAGCGTGACGTTGAGATAGGACTCGTCGCAGCTCGCTGCGACCGGCCTCGCGTCCTCGACCTCGATTTGCAAAGTGGTCATTCCACGCCTCCAGAAACGCGTCGCGCTGCTCGCGCGCCTTTCCGACGATCTCGCCGAGTTCGCGCGCAGAATTACCGAAATTGACGGCGACCGTGAAATCGCTCAGCCAGATTTTCGCTTCCTGTTGCGCTCTGCCGACATGGACATGCGCGGGTTCCCGCCGTCCGCGGAATAGAAGAAGAACCTATATCCTTTCCACTGCAAGAGCGTAGGCATCGCCTCACCCGCTCAACCCTCCCGCCAGCGTCGGCATGTCGAGCGGTTTGAAGCCGTAGTGGTCGATCCAACGCAGATCGGCGTCGAAGAAGTCGCGCAGGTCGGGCAGGCCGTATTTCAGCATCGCGATGCGATCGATGCCGAGGCCCCAGGCGAAGCCCTGATGGACTTCCGGGTCGATGCCGCAATTCCTCAAGACGTTGGCGTGGACCATGCCGCAGCCGAGGATTTCCAGCCAGTCCTCGCCCTCGCCGAAGCGGATTTCGCCGCCCGAGCGCCGGCATTGGATGTCCACTTCCATCGACGGCGAGGTGAAGGGAAAGAAGCTCGGGCGGAAGCGCATGCCGACATGCGGCACTTCGAAAAACGCCTTGCAGAATTCCTCCAGCACCCACTTGAGATTGGCCAGCGTCGCCGACCCGTCGACCACCAGCCCCTCGACCTGATGGAACATCGGCGTATGCGTCTGGTCGGCGTCGCAGCGGTAGGTGCGCCCGGGGCAGATCACGCGGATCGGCGGCTTCAGCGCCAGCATCGTGCGCACCTGCACCGGGCTGGTGTGGGTGCGCAAGAGTTTCCGCTCGCCGTCGGCGCCGGGGGCGAAGAAGAAGGTGTCGTGCATTTCCCGCGCAGGGTGGTCGGGGGGAAAGTTGAGCTTGGTGAAGTTGTAATCGTCGCTTTCAATGTCCGGGCCTTCGGCGATCGAGAAGCCCATATCGGCGAAGATCGCGGTGATTTCGTCGATGACTTGGCTGATCGGATGGATGCGTCCGGACTCGACGCCGGCGCGGCCGACCGGCAGCGTCATGTCGAGCGCGTCGCGCTCGAGTTGCGAGCTGAGCGCCGCCGCCTTCAGCGCCGCGCGGCGCAGGCCGAGCGCCTCGGCGACTTCGTCCTTGAGCGCGTTGATCGCGGCGCCCTGGGTCTTGCGCGCGTCGGGAGACATCGCGCCGAGGGCGCCGAGCAGCGCGGATATCGCGCCCTTCTTGCCCAGCGCCGCGACGCGCGCGGCCTCCAGCGCCGCTTCGTCGGCGGCGCTGGCGATGGCGGCCAGGGTTTGCTGTCGGAGGGCAGAAAGATCGGTCATGATCGGGGTCTCGGCGTTTCCCCTGCCCCTCTCACGCCGCCTTGGGCAGATGGCCCTTGGCCTTTTCGACGATGGCGGCGAACGCCGCCGGCTCGCTGATGGCGAGGTCGGAGAGCGCCTTGCGGTCGATTTCGACGCCGGCGCCGA
>JBEKBD010000117.1:0-8060 GCA_050015575.1 Roseiarcus sp.
CAAGGCTTGCGGCGCGCCGGTTTCACCCGCGCGCCCAGCATGCCGATGACGACGCTCGCCATCGATTTCGCGGATTTCGAGGATTATCTCGCCAACAGGCTCAGCCCCGGCACCCGCGCCAAGGTCCGGCGGAAGCTGCGCGCCGCCGAGCGCGCCGAGCCGGCCATCACGATGAGCCTCGTGGACGACGTGAGCGCGATCATCGACGAAGTCTATCCGCTCTACCTCGCGGTCTTCGAGCGCTCGCCGCTCCAGTTCGAGAAGCTGACCAAGGAATTCCTCTGCGAAATCGTGCGCCGCATGCCCGACAAGGCCCGCTTTTTCATCTGGCGCCAAGACGCTGGAATCATCGCGTTCGGCTTGTGCATGACGCAAGGCGACAGCATCTGTCACGAATATGTCGGATTTGACTATTCCGTCGCCTTTAAACTCAATTTGTATTATCGCGTCTTTCACGATATCGTCGAATGGGCGATCGCCAACGGCTACCAGCGGTTTTATAGCGGCAGCCTCAACTACGATCCGAAGTGGCATCTGCGCCAGTCGCTCTATCCGCTTGATCTCTATGTCAGGCACGCCTCGGCGCCGATCAACGCCCTGTTGCGACGGCTGTTGCCGCTGCTCGAGCCGACGCATTCCGACCCAATCCTGCCGAATTTTCGCAATTATCGGGAACTATGGTCGACCCCATGAGTTCTCCATGGCGACGGCGGCACCGGTTCGGGCCGGCGGCGCCACGGAATGCGGTCGAGCGCCGATAGCAGGCAAAGTTGAGCGCCGGCGTCGCCGTCATTGCTTATTCCCGGAGAACGCCGCCGTCGTGGGTGTTTTCCGACGCTACACGAGCTTCGCCGCGCCCCCTACGTTCGCCGATAACTGATGGAGGTTCACCATGAGAAACATTTTATTGGGCGGCGTCGCGGTCGCGAGCGCCTTCGCCTTGATGATTCAAGCCGCGCCTGCGTCGGCCCAGGCCGGTTGCGGGGCCGGCCATTCCTGTAGCGGCGCTCGCGCCGCTGGCGCTGGCCCGACGCAACCTCGCTATCAGCAGCATCAGGGCTACGCCCAAAACTATGGGCAAGGAGGGCGCAACTATGGCCATGGAGGGCGTGGGGTTGGCGTCGGCGCCGCGGCGGCAGCCGCCGGGGCGATAATCAGCGGAGCCATGCAACCGTACCCGGGCTACTACCCCGACGGCTATTACCCCGACGGCTACTACCCCGACGACTCTTATCCCGTCTATTCGGATCCCGTCTATTCGGATCAAAGCGCGCCGGTTGACGAGGCCGGTCCGCAGGTGGTCAACGGCGGCGATTCCACGGCCTACTGCCAGCAAACCTACCGATCCTACGATCCCGCCAGCGGAACGTATCTCGGCTATGACGGGCTGCGGCATCCTTGCCCCTGATCGCCTAAGCCGTAGGAGATCAGCAAGCCGGTCGGCCGCCGGCGCCGCTGCGCTTAACGTGACGACCCTATGAGTTCTCGATGGCGGCGGCGGCTCCGGTTCGGGCTCGCGGGGGACGCCGCACGCTTGGAGACGCGACCGCTGGTCGCGTCCGGCGCGAGGGCGCCTCGTCGCGCGCCTCTCGCGGCGGGCGAACCCCCGGACGCGGTTGCCGCAATCTCGGAATCGACGCGGCGCAGTCAGAGGCGCCGCGCGATCCCTTCATCGGCGCTCGCCAACGACCGCTACCAGCGCCGGCCCCAACGGCCGCCGCCGCGAACCAGTCGGAGAATGAAAAGGAGCAACAGCGCGCCGATGGTGGCGTCGATGATCTCGCCGACGATCCCCGAGCCGATGTGGACGCCGAGCTGAGGCATGAGCCACTCGCCGATCAAGGCGCCGATAACGCCGATGATCAGATCGCCGAGGAGCCCATACCCGGCGCCGCGCATGATCTGACCGGCCAACCATCCCGCGACCACGCCGACCACGAGTACGACAAGCAGACTTTCATTGGCCATGAGGGCCCCTCTCGATTGCGGACGACGTGAACATCGACCGATGCCCAACTGCGCATCCCTATCGGCTGGCGGGCCCTGAGGGCGCCCTCGGATTCTACCCATGGCGCAAGGCCCGGCGACCAAGGCCGCAGGTATTCACTGTTACATACTGGTATTTATCGAGACGCGCGCGCGACGTCCGTCTGTGCGCTCGGCGCAGTTTCCCGGTCCGGCGGCGCGGCGGAAAATCGTCACGCAAGCCCTTGAAATCAGGCCATAGGGCACTGAAAACGGCGCAGGCCCCGCGGCTCGCGACTCACGGTCGCGCCCCATTGCCCTTGGAGCGCCGCGCCTCTATACCGCGCCCCATTCGCTTACGCCGGCTCGTTTCGGCGAGTGAGCCCTTAGGAGCTCTGATGATCCACGTCACTTTCCCCGACGGCGCGCGGCGCGCGTTCGAGCCTGGCCTGTCCGGCGTCGAAATCGCCAAATCCATTTCCCCTTCTCTCGCCAAACGCAGCGTCGCCATGGTGCGCGACGGGGCGCTCGCCGATCTCTCGGACAAGATAGAGGCCGACGCCAAGCTCGAGTTCATCGGCCGCGACGATCCGCGCGCGCTCGAACTGATTCGCCATGACGCCGCCCACGTGCTGGCCGAGGCGGTGCAGTCGCTGTGGCCGGATGCGCAGGTCACCATCGGCCCGGTGATCGAGAACGGCTTCTACTACGACTTCTTCCGCGCGACGCCATTCACCCCCGAGGATTTTCCCGCGATCGAAAAGCGCATGCGCGAAATCGTGGCGCGCGATCGGCCGTTCGCCAAGACGACGATGAGCCGCGACGAGGCCAAGGCCTATTTCGAGAAGAAGGGCGAGGCGTTCAAGATCGAGCTGATCGACGCCATTCCGCCCGACCAGGAGCTGAAGCTCTACAACCAAGGCGAATGGACCGACCTCTGCCGCGGGCCGCACATGACCTCGACCGGCAAAATCGGCGACGCTTTCAAGCTGATGAAGGTGGCGGGGGCCTATTGGCGCGGCGATTCGACCAAGCCGATGCTGTCGCGCATCTATGGGACCGCCTTCGCGAGAAGGGAAGAACTCGACGCTTATCTCGTGCAGATCGAGGAAGCCGAACGGCGCGACCACCGCAAGCTGGCGCGCGAGATGGACCTCTTCCACTTCCAAGAGGAGGGGCCGGGTTCGGTCTTCTGGCACCCCAAGGGCTGGACGCTGTTCCAGACGCTGACCGCCTACATGCGCCGGCGACTCGCCGAAGACTACCTCGAAGTCAACGCGCCGCAGGTGCTCGACAAGCGTCTGTGGGAAGTCTCGGGCCACTGGGACTGGTATCGCGAGAGCATGTTCATTTCGCGCCCGGCCGGCGAGGACGCCGAGGCCGAGGACGAGCGCGTCTACGCGCTCAAACCGATGAACTGCCCCGGCCACATCCAGATCTTCAAGAACGGCCTGCGCAGCTATCGCGAACTGCCGCTGCGCCTCGCCGAATTCGGCGTCGTCCATCGCTACGAGCCGTCCGGCGCGTTGCACGGCGTCATGCGCGTGCGCGCGTTCACGCAGGACGACGCGCATATCTTCTGCACGGAGGAGCAGCTCGCGGCCGAGTGCCACAAGATCAACGAGCTGATTCTGTCGGTGTACGGCGACTTCGGCTTTGACAAGATTGTCGTCAAGCTGTCGACTCGCCCCGACAAACGCGTCGGCGGCGATGCGCTGTGGGACCACGCCGAGGCGGTGATGGGGCGCGTGCTCGACGAGATCAAGGCGCGCCACGGCAACGTCGTGACGACCCAGGTCAATCCCGGCGAAGGCGCCTTCTACGGGCCGAAATTCGAATACGTGCTGCGCGACGCGATCGGCCGCGACTGGCAGTGCGGCACGACGCAGGTCGATTTCAATCTGCCCGAGCGTTTCGGCGCCTTCTACATCGCCGCCAACAGCGAGAAGACCATTCCGGTGATGATCCATCGCGCCATCTGCGGCTCGATGGAGCGCTTCATCGGCATTCTGCTCGAGCATCACGCCGGCCACTTGCCGCTGTGGCTCGCGCCGACGCAGGTCGTCGTCTGCACCATCACCCAGGAGGGCGACGACTACGCGAAGCAGGTCGTCAGCGGCGCGCGCAAGCGCGGCCTGCGGGTCGAAGCGGACCTGCGGAACGAAAAGATCAGCTACAAGGTGCGCGAGCATTCGCTCGCCAAGGTTCCCGTGCTGCTCGCCATCGGCCGCAAGGAGGCGGCCGAGGGCAGCGTGTCGATCCGCCGGCTCGGCTCGAACGAGCAGGCGACGAAAGGTCTGGCCGAGACGCTCGAGGCGCTGGTCGCGGAAGCGACGCCGCCGGATTTGCAGCGGGAGTAAGCGACGCCGTGACCCGGTGGCGCGCCGACGCGGCGCTGCTGGCGGCCGCTCTGCTTTGGGGCGGCGCCTTTGTGGCGCAGAGGGTCGCGGAGGGCGTCGTGCCGCCGCTCGGCTTCGTCGCCGCGCGCTTCGCGATTTCGGCGCTCATGCTGGCGCCGCTGGCGGCGTTCGAGACGCGGCGCGCCGCGGCGCGCCTCGACGCGCCGGCTTGGCGATTGGCGATCGTCATTTCGCTGACGCTGTTCGTCGGATCCGCGCTGCAGCAGATCGGGCTGGCGACGACGACCGCGTCCAACGGCGGCTTCCTCACTGCCTGCTATGTCGTGCTGGTTCCGGTCGCGGTTTGGCTGCTGACCGGTCGCCTGCCCCGATCGGTCGTGGCCGTCGCCTGCCTGTTGTCGACCGCCGGCGCCTGGCTTTTGGCGAGCGGCGGCGGTCCGGCGCGGCCGATGAGCGTCGGCGACGGGCTCATTCTGATTTCCGACGTCGCCTGGGCGCTCGGCATCGCCTTGACTCCAATGTTCTTGGCGCGCCAGCCGAGGCCGTTTACGCTCGCCTTTATCGAATACGCGATCTGCGGCGCGCTTGCCGCGGGCGCAGCGGCCGCGTTCGAGCCGGTGCGCGCCGCCGATTTTGTCGCCGGACTGATTCCGCTGCTCTACTCCGGAATTATCTCCGGCGGCGTCGCCTTCACCATGCAAATCGTCGCGCAAGGCTATGCGCCGCCGGCGGAGGCGGCGTTGATTCTGTCGCTCGAAAGCCTGTTCGCCGCCGTCGCTGGCGCGATTCTGCTCGCTGAGCGGCTGACGACGGCCGCGATGGCGGGCTGCGCCCTGATTCTCTTCAGCGTGCTGATGGTCGAACTCGGCGCGCCGTTATTGGCGCGGCTGCGAGGCAGGGCGGTTCGCGGCCCGGCGTCCGGATCGCGGGAAAGCCCGGGAGCGGAACCGCCGGCTCGGGCCGCTGCGACCTTGTGCAGCGCGCCGGAAACGAGCATGAGTGCGCCCAAGTCGACTGGGTAGAACGGATGCGTTCGCAAGCAGGGCCGCGAGGCGATACGAAAGCAGTGGCGCGTCGGCGCCGGACAGGGAGCCGCGCCCATGGCGCTTAACCCCATCGTCCAAGTCGGCGCTGGCGCGGGCGCCGTTCGTTTCGGCGCGGCGCTGCCGCTGGCGCTGATCGCCGGCCCGTGCCAGCTCGAAAGCCGCGCCCACGCGCTGGAGATGGCGGGCGCGCTGAGGGAGATCGCGGCGCGGCTCGGCCTCGGTCTCGTCTTCAAGACCTCCTTCGACAAGGCCAACCGCACTTCGGGCGCCGGGCGGCGCGGGCTCGGCCTGAAGGCGGCGTTGCCGATCTTCGCGGAAATCCGAGAGACGCTCGGCCTTCCCGTGTTGACCGACGTGCACGAGCCGGCGCAATGCGCGATCGCAGCCGAGGCGGTCGACGCGCTGCAAATCCCGGCGTTTCTCTGCCGCCAGACCGACCTGCTGATCGCCGCCGCGCGAACCGGCCGCGCGATCAACGTCAAGAAGGGGCAATTCCTCGCCCCGTGGGACATGAAGCACGTCGTAGCCAAGATCGCGCAGGCCGGCGGAGCCGACGTGCTGGTCACCGAGCGCGGCGTCAGCTTCGGCTACAATACGCTGATCGTCGACATGCGCTCGCTGCCGATCATGGCGCGCGAGACCGGCGCGCCGGTCGTCTTCGACGCCACCCATTCGGTGCAGCAACCGGGAGGGCAGGGCGCGTCCTCGGGCGGCGAGCGCGAATTCGTCGGCGCGCTGGCGCGCGCCGCGGTCGCGATCGGCGTCGCCGGCGTCTTCATCGAGACCCATGAGGATCCCGACCGGGCGCCCTCCGACGGCCCGAACATGGTGCCGCTCAAGGATTTCGAGGCGTTGGCGGCCGAGTTGCAGAATTTCGATCGCTTGGCCAAGTCGGCCTGACGCGGCTACGCCGGCCTGCGCGCGAATTCAGCCGCGGCCGCGATAGGGCGCGACGCCCTGGTCGGGCGTCCAGACGCCCTTCGGCAAGCGCCCCGTCTGCCAGAACACGTCGATCGGAATGCCGCCGCGCGGATACCAATAGCCGCCGATGCGCAGCCAGCGCGGCTCGAGCAGCGCGGCCAGCTCCTTGCCGATCCGCACCGTGCAATCCTCGTGAAAGGCGCCGTGATTGCGGAAGCTCGCCAGGTGCAGTTTGAGCGACTTGGACTCGACGATCCACTTGTCCGGGACGTAGTCGATGACGAGATGGGCGAAATCCGGTTGGCCGGTCACCGGGCAGATCGAGGTGAATTCCGGCGCCGCGAAGCGGGTGACGTAGTCGACGTCCGGGTGCGGATTGGGCGCGCGCTCGAGCGTCGCCGCGTCGGGGTGGTCGGGAATGCGGGTAGGCCGGCCGAGATGGGAGAAGGCGCCGGCGGATCGTGGGGGCTTGGCCATCGCGGCTTCATAGCGCCCGGCGCCGGAATCGCCAAGCAGCCAGGCCGAGGCGACGTCCGCCCGCCATTGCGCGCCGCCGCCCGCGCGGCTAAAGCACGCGCGGACGCGGGGGAGCGCAGCGCGCGCGACGCTCGGGAGCGCAGAGCTTCATCGATGGACGCAGGGCTTCGGGCGCGCGCCGGTTCGGCGCTTGACGAACTCGCCGCCGCGGCGCGGCGGGCGGGCGAAATCGCGTTGCGCGATTTTCGCTTGGGCGCGACGACCAGCGCCTCGGTTCGCGCCAAGCACGGCGGCTCGCCGGTCACTGGCGCGGATCTGGCGGTCGACCGCTACTTGAACGCGCGGCTGCGCGCCGCCTTTCCCGACGCCGGTTGGCTCTCCGAAGAGACGGCGGATGATCTTTCGCGCCTCGACAAGGCGAGCCTTCTCGTCGTCGATCCGATCGACGGCACGCGGGCGTTTCTGGCGGGCGATCCCTGCTGGACCGTGTCGATCGCGCTCGTCCTCGAAGCTCGCCCGATCGCCGGCGTCGTGCACGCGCCGGTCCTCGGGGAGACCTACGGCGCGGCGCTGGGCTGCGGGGCGAGGCTCGAAGGCGCGCCGATCCGCGCCGCGGAAAAGGCGGAGCTTGCCGGTGCGCGGGTCGGCGGGCCCAAGGCGATGATCGCGGCGCTCGCGAAGGCGGCCGGCGCCGAACTGATCGCCGCGCCGCGCATTCCCTCGTTGGCGTTGCGGCTGGCGCGGGTCGCCGGCGGCGCGCTCGACATCGGCCTCGCTTCGGCCAATGCGCACGATTGGGACGTCGCAGCGGCCGACATTCTCTTGAGCGAAGCGGGCGCGCTGCTGACCGACGCGCACGGTCAAATCCTGCGCTATAATGCGAGGGAAACGCGTCGCGGCGCCCTGCTGGCGTGCGGCGCGAGCCTCGCGCCGGCGCTCGTCGCGGCGGCGCGGGCGGGCTTGGCCGGGCGGGCGGCATGAAAAACGTCAGAGCGCACGGGAGCGCGCCGGCGGTTGCGTTTTTCGCCTTGGCGGCGCAAAGCCCTCGCGCGACCCGGCGCTCGATCCGCGTTCATCGCGCGTGGCGGCGCGTATCCCGAGGGAATTGATGAAATGACGCAAGACCAGGCCTCGGCCTGCGAATCGCGGCGGCCTCCGTATCCGGCGCTCGTCGGCGAATTGAAGGACATCGATAGTCGCGAGTTTCGCGATCCCGAAAAAATCGACGTCGTCGGCGCGTTTCCCGATTACGACAGCGCCCAGACGCGCGATTTCATCGTTCACCTCCGTC
>JBEKBD010000118.1:0-8054 GCA_050015575.1 Roseiarcus sp.
TCAGAATCTGCGTGATCCTGACGATCGTCAGATCCTGTCGGTGGCCGCGCTTGCGGCGCGAATTCTTGCGGCGGCGCTTCTTGAACGCGATGACCTTGGGGCCGCGCTTCTGTTCGACGATTTCGCCGACGACGCTGGCGCCGGCGACGCGCGGCGCGCCGATGTCGTTCTTGTCGCCGTCGAACAGCGCGAGCACTTCGCCGAAGGTCACTTGCGCCCCGGCTTCGCCTTCGAGAGCCATGACGGTGATGGTGTCGGCGGCGGCGACCTTGTATTGCTTGCCGCCGGTTTTGATGACTGCGAACATCGTTTTCTCCGTGTTCAACCCGGCTCTGCGCGAGCGACCGCGCGGCCGGCTTCTTGGCAGTGGAAACCCGCTGGTTTTCGCCCCCTTCGCCGCCCTCGAGCGGAAAAGCAAAAGCGCGGCCGTAAGCCGCGCCTGAGCGCGGCGTCCTATAGAGGGGGCAGCGCGCGAAGTCAAACGAATGTCCGGGTTCGCTTCATACGAGACCCAAGGACGGACGCGGAATCTTCGGTTGTTTGCTTGGCGGAGCGGAGGGGAAGCCGAACCGGGCGCCGCGGTTGAACATTGGCCAAGCGGGTTATGTTGGGCTATGATCGCGAATTCGAACGCGAAAGGCGCGAGCGCGCTTGGCCGACGGCTCGAAGAGGCCACACTTCGGCCGCGAAAGGCTCTATTGTGCCCGCGCGGGGCGTATGATGCGGCGCCGCGGCCGACCCCGCGCGGCTCAGTGGGACTTGGAACAGGAGACTCATGCCGACGATCGCCCTGGTCGACGACGACCGCAACATCCTGACATCCGTTTCGCTTTCGTTGGAGGCGGAAGGCTACCGCGTGCAAACCTTCACCGACGGCGCGAGCGCCCTCGACGGCCTGAAAGCCAATCCCCCCGATCTCGCCATCTTCGACATCAAGATGCCGCGCATGGACGGCATGGAGCTGTTGCGCCGGTTGCGGCAGAAATCCGATCTGCCGGTGATCTTTCTCACCTCGAAGGACGAGGAAATCGACGAGTTGTTCGGGCTCAAGATGGGCGCCGACGACTTTATTCGCAAACCCTTTTCGCAGCGTCTGCTGGTCGAGCGCGTCAAGGCGATCCTGCGCCGCGCCAACCCCAAGGACGCCGCGTCGCAAAAGGAGAGCGAGGCCAAGATCCTCGAACGGGGGCGGCTGAAGATGGACCCCGAGCGTCACACCTGCACCTGGAGCAACGTCCCGGTCACGTTGACGGTGACGGAGTTTCTGATTCTGCAGGCGCTGGCGGCGCGCCCGGGAGTCGTCAAGAGCCGCAACGCGCTGATGGACGCCGCCTACGACGATCAGGTGTACGTCGACGATCGCACCATCGACAGCCACATCAAACGCTTGCGCAAGAAATTCAAGGTCGTCGAACCCGATTTCGAAATGATCGAGACGCTATACGGCGTCGGCTATCGTTTCAGGGAAGCCTGAGGCGGGGCGACGCGCGATGAACGGGACGCGGCGCCGTCGCCGCCGCGCGCAGCGATGAGCGCCGAAGCGCACAGCGATCCGAAACTCGCCGCCGCGGGCGCGCGCTGGCGCAAGTCGCGCGTGCGCCTTTACGGGCGCGCCGTCTGGCGCGCGATCATATCGCGTTTTTCCTCGTCCCTGACGCACCGCATCGTCGTGCTCAATTTGGGCGGCCTTGTCGTCCTGGTGATCGCGTTCCTGCTGCTCAACCAGTTCCGCGCCGACATCATCGCCGCCAAAACGCAGAGCCTGGAGACCCAGGCCGGGATCATCGCCGCCGCCATCGCCGCCTCCGCCGCGGTCGAAACCGACACCATCACCATCGATCCGGAGAAACTGCTGCACCTCGCGCCGAGCGAGAACGCGGCGCCGGCGCCGAGCGAGGAAGACTCGATCGAATTTTCGATCAACCCGGAGCGGGTCGGCCCGCTCCTCCACCGCTTGGCGACGCCGACGCGCACGCGCGCGCGCATCTATGATCGCGACGGATTGCTGCTGCTCGATTCGCAAGCCCTGGCGCGCGGCGCGACGCTTCGCGCCGGGCCGGGCGAGAGCCCTATCGAAAGTTCGACATGGTGGAACCGGCTGTGGGCCGAGGCGCGCAGCTCCTTGGCGCCCGTCACGAAACCGCGCGTCAGCGACGATTGGATAACCAACGGCAAATCGCTGGCCGAAGTTGCCGGCGCGCTGGAGGGAAAGACGGAATCGGCCGTTCGGGTCAACGCCGCGGGTCAGACGATCGTCTCGGTCAGCGTGCCGATCCGGCGCGCGACGATGGTTCGCGGCGCGTTGCTGCTTTCCACCCAAGGCGGCGACATCGACGCCGTCATCGCTGCGGAGCGCTGGGCGTTGCTGCGAATCTTTCTGGTGCTGGCCGCGGTGATGCTGGTGCTGTCGCTGTCGCTCGCCAACACGATCGCCGAGCCCGTGCGCAAGCTCGCCGAGGCCGCCGAGCGCGTGCGGCGCGGCATCAAGTCGCGGCAGCAGATTCCCGACTACACCACTCGGTCCGACGAAATCGGCCATCTCTCCGGCGCGCTACGCGACATGACCCAGGCGCTCTACGACCGGATCGACGCGATCGAGAGCTTCGCGGCGGACGTCGCGCACGAACTGAAGAATCCGCTGACCTCGCTGCGCAGCGCCGTCGAAACGCTGCCGCGGGTCGCTTCCGGCCCCTCGCGCGATCGTCTGCTCGCCATCATGCAGCACGACGTGCGGCGGCTCGACCGGCTGATCAGCGACATCTCCGACGCGTCGCGGCTCGACGCGGAACTGGCGCGCGACGACGCCGGACCGGTCGACATGGCGGCGCTGCTGCGCGCGGTGACGGCGATGGCCGCCGATTCGCCGCGCGGCAAGGGGATCGCGATCCGCCTGACGATCGAAGGGGCCGACGCCAAGACGAAGGCGCCGGCCTACGTCGTGCTCGGCTACGATTCCCGGCTGGCCCAGGTGATCACCAATCTGATCGACAACGCCTGCTCGTTCTCGCCTCCGGGCGGGGAAGTGCGAATCGCGTTGAGCCGGGCGCGCGGCGAGAGCGCGCCGGACGGCGAGCGGGCGGGCGATCACGTCGTCGTCACGATCGACGACGACGGCCCCGGAATCCCGCCGCACGCCCTCGAGAGCATTTTCGAGCGCTTCTACACCGATCGCCCCGGCCAGGGCTTCGGACAGAATTCCGGGCTCGGACTTTCCATTTCCCGTCAGATCGTTCAGGCGCACGGCGGGCGGATATGGGCGTCCAATCGGCCCCTCGCGCGCGAGACGGCGGCCTCGGCCGCCGACGTCGACGACGGCGCCCAAACGCGCCACGGCGCCGGAGCGCGCTTCGTCATTCGCCTGCCGGCGATCGGGCCGTGACGGCGCCCGTATCCGAGTGGTCGGGCCTCAACGCCAGCGCCGTCGTCGTCGGCGAGAGCGGGGTGCTCGCGCGCGGGCCCTCGGGCGCGGGCAAGAGTTCCCTCGCGCTGGCGTTGATCGCCCGCGCCCGCGAAGCCGCGATCTTCGCCGCGCTGATCGGCGACGACCGGGTGTTCGTGCGCGCCTGCAGCGGGCGCCTGCTGGCGCGCGGCGTTCCGCGGTTCGCGGGGCTCATCGAGCGGCGTTTCGTGGGTCTCGTCGTCGCCGCTCACGAGCCCTCGGCGGTCGTGCGGCTGGTCGTCGATCTCGCCGGCCGCGGCCGATCGCCGCCGCGAATGCCCGAGGACCACGACAAAATTGCCGAATTGCTCGGCGTCCGGCTGCCGCGAATTGCGCTCGACTCCGGGCAGGGTTCGCTTGATCACGCCTATGCGGTGCTTGAAAGTCTTGCTAGGCTGCCGTAACGCGGGGCGGCCCCTGTTGCGAATTGTTCTTGATCCTTGCGCCGCAGTGCACAAAAATGCGCCCGTTGCAACGTGACCGTTCGCTGGCGCGGCGGCGGCGCCTGAAACGATGGATTGTTGATGATTGGAATGGTCCTTGTGACCCACGGCCAGCTCGCCAATGGATTTCGGGCTGCGCTCGAGCACGTCGTCGGGCCGCAATCGCATTTTGAAACGATTACGATCGGCCCCGAGGACGATATGGAACGGCGTCGCGCCGATATTATCAGCGCGATCGGGCGAGTTCAGGACGGCAGCGGCGTGGTCCTGCTGACCGACATGTTCGGCGGCACGCCGTCCAACCTGGCCATCTCCGTCATGGACGGCGGGCGCATCGAAGTCATATGCGGCATCAACCTGCCGATGCTGATCAAATTGGCGACGCTGCGCGAAACGGCGGACCTCGACGAGGCGGTGCTCGAAGCTCGCGACGCCGGCCGCAAATACATCACCGTGGCGAGCAAGGTGCTGACCGGCAAATGACCGAGACGACCGAGCGAGGCGAAGACGACCCGTGTCCGCCGCCTCCGACGCTCGCCAGCGCGCACGTGCGCGACATGCGCATCGTCAACCGCAAGGGGCTGCACGCGCGCGCCGCCGCCAAGTTCGTGCAGTGCGTCGATCGCTTCGACGCGCAGGTCCAGGTCACGCGCTGCGGCGACACCGTCGGCGGCGATTCGATCATGGGCATCTTGATGCTGGGCGCCGGCGTCGATTCGACGATCACCGTCGCCGCCCAGGGTGCCCAGGCGCTCGACGCGCTCGAGGCCCTCGAAGCGCTCGTCGCCGACCGCTTCGGCGAAGACGAGTGACGCGATTGCCGTCGCCGGGCGAACCGTTCCCCCGCGCCGCGCGGCGAGGGCGCGCGAAGCCCGGCGATCCGCGGGCTACATGCGGAAGTCCTCGCCGAGATAATGCCGGCGAACGTCGGGGTGCGCGACGATCGCGTCGGGCGTTCCTTCGGTCAGCACGTGGCCGCTGTGAATGATGTAGGCGCGATCGATGAGTCCGAGCGTCTCGCGCACGTTGTGATCGGTGATGAGAACGCCGATGCCGCGCCCCTTGAGATGGCGCACCAAATCCTGAATATCGCCGACCGCGATCGGATCGATGCCGGCGAAAGGCTCGTCGAGCAGCATGAACGACGGTTTGCCGGCGAGCGCGCGCGCGATCTCGCAGCGCCGTCGCTCGCCGCCCGAGAGCGCGATCGCCGGCGTCCTGCGCAGACGGGCGATGTCGAACTCCTCGAGCAGCGAGTTGAGCGTCGCCTCGCGCGCCGCGCGGTCGGGCTCGTTGACTTCCAGAACCGCGCGGACGTTGTCCTCGACGTTGAGGCCGCGGAAGATCGAAGCCTCCTGCGGCAGATAGCCGATGCCGAGGCGCGCGCGCTGGTACATCGGCAGGCCGGTGACCGGATAGCCGTCGAGCTCGATGACGCCCTTGTCGGGCCTGACCAGGCCGGTGATCATGTAGAACACCGTGGTCTTTCCGGCGCCGTTGGGGCCGAGCAGCCCGACCGCTTCGCCGCGCCGGACATAGAGGCTGACGTCGGCCACGACCGCGCGCCCGCCGTAGTTCTTGCCGAGATGGCGCACCGCCAGAGACCCTTCCGCGGCGGCGCCCGAGCGCTCGGCGGCTTCGATCGCCCCTCTCGCCGGCGAAGGGGCGCGCGCCGGGATCGACGAAACGGCGGTCAAGGACGGGCGATCCGGGAGCGGCGAGCGTTTCTCATCGCGGATGGGCGGGACAAATCGAGGCAAGGGAATTGTTTACTTCGCGGGCTTGGTCGCGTCTTCGGCGCCGGCCTCGGAGCCGGGAACGAACAGCCCCTTGACGCGGTTGGCCGCCGGACCGGTGTCGATGGTCGCTTGGCCCGTGGTCAAATCGTAGGTCAGCTTCTCGCCCTTGGTGACGTTGCCGCCGTCGCTCAGGGTGACGTTTCCCGTCAGCCAGACCTTGTTCTGCGCCTTGTCGTAGGCGCCGCTGTCGGCGGTGGCGACCTGGGTTTTCGACACAACGGTGACCGGGCCGACGGCGTCGAGATGCTTGACGTGACTGGATCCGCCGCCCGAAGCGGCGCCGGCCCCCTCGCCGGTTTTGGCCGAATCGCCCGCCGCGGCGGCCGCCGGGCGCGCCGACGCCGAATCATTTTCCATGAAGATCGTCATCGCCGAACAGGTCATCTTGGTGTCGCCTTGAATGACGACGACCTTGCCGCTGTAGATTGCTTTCTGCTCCTTGTCGAAATAGACGAGCTTGTCCGCCTCGATGGAAACCGGCTGCTTGGAATCGGCGCCGGGCAGCATAACCACGCCGGCGCCTTTGGTCGCCGCCGCGCCGAGCGGCGCGCTTGCGCC
The DNA here is from genome assembly GCA_050015575.1 of Roseiarcus sp. Classification (GTDB taxonomy): domain Bacteria; phylum Pseudomonadota; class Alphaproteobacteria; order Rhizobiales; family Beijerinckiaceae; genus Roseiarcus. The sequence continues at coordinate 6,240 of JBEKBD010000118.1, forward strand.
GAAGAGAGCGATCGCGAGCGCCGCGGCCAATCCGGCGCGCGCGTCGAAAGGCCTCATGGATTCGTTCCCTTCATATCGGCGGGCGCGCCGGCGGCGCGAGCCTCGGACGAGAACGTCGATCGCACATGGCCCGAGAAGGTCAGTTCGTCGCCATTGTCCACCGCCGAAGCCAAATCCGCCGATATCGTCGTGCCGTTGGCCATGACGACGATTACGGGCTTGTCCGATTGATAGACGCCCGTCTTGAAGTCGATGTTGGCGCTTACAAGCTTAACGTCGTAGCTGGAATTATAGATGCGCACGTCTTGCGACAAATCCAGAGATTGTTTGACGCTGTCATAGAAGCCAACCGCGGCGGCAATATGGAGCAAATCATTGTCCGTCATGCCCAGGTCGCCGTCGACGCCGTGCAATTCGACGAGGGTCGGGCGCGTCACGTCCTGAATCGCCTTCGCGGCGGTGAAGACATAGGAGCGCCCGTCGCGACGAAAGCCGGTCAGCTTCGGCTGGCCCATGGTGATTTTTGTGCCGTCGACGCTGACCTCGCCGATCGACAATTCGGCCGTCTTGACGCGGAACGGGTGGAAGAGCGCGCCGACGATCAACGCCGCCACGCCGACGACAACGCCAATGGGCGCCGCGACGCGCAGGAAGCGAACCAGCCGGGAATGACGCTGCGCCGCCGCAAAGGCGCGCAACCGCGCCTCGTCGCCGCCGACGGGCGAAGGCGGGCTCGCCGCAAACGTGCGGCCTCGGGCCGTCGAGTCTGCTCTCGATGCTGACGCCGACATGGTCCCCCAGGTTGTTGGCGGCGACGCCGCTCCGCGTCGCTAGCATAAAGAGAACGGCGAGGAAAAGAAATGCGTCGGCGAGAGCGGGGCGGGCGCTCCGCGCCGAGCTCCGACGACGATTGCGTTGGGCCGTCGTTTGCGTTTAATGCCGTTCCCGGTCGCGCCCTTGTCCGGGCCGGTAGCTCAATGGTTAGAGCCGGCCGCTCATAACGGTCTGGTTGGGGGTTCGAGTCCCTCCCGGCCCACCAGCGCGACCCGCTGCGCAGCCGCTCGTCATGGCGATGGCGACCGGCGTCGCCGCGCTCGAACCGGCGCAAGAAAATAACGAAGGCGGATTCAGGGAAGGCGGCGCGCGAACCGCGCGCCGCCTCCTTCGTTCCTGCCTAGACCAGCCTAGAGACTAAGCGTGGGCCAGCTTCGGGGCCGCATAGGCGTCGCCGCCATGCAGCATCCTGACAATCGCCAGGCACGCGATGAGCGCCACCGCGACCGCGGGGATCATCCACACCAGCACCATGCCCGCGCCCAAGCCGCCCGCCTGCAGAACGCCAGCGGCCATCGGGCCGGCGATCGTGCCGAGACGCCCGGCTGCGATTGCGCAACCGACGCCGCGGTTGCGGACCGCAGCGGGATAGCACAGCGGCGCGAACGCGTAGAGCAGCGTCTGGCCGGTGGTGGTGCCGATGCCGACCAAGAAGCCGGTGGTCATGCCGAACGCGAGGCCCAGCGCGACCGCGCCGAGGAAGTACAGGCCCAGCGCGAGCACGATGTAACCGACAGTGGCAACGCTGTAGGCCTTGCGCCGGTCAAGCAGATACCCGACGATGATCGCCGCGACCGTCGATCCCAGGTTGTACATGGTCTGGATGATCAACGCATCGGTCGGCGAGAAGCCGCGCGCTTGCAGCAACGTCGGCATCCACAACACGCACAGATACATCACGGCGAGCGTGAGGAAGGTGGCGAGCCACAGCGTGAGCGTGATCGGCAGCTTGCTCAGGCCGAGGATGTCGGCCCAAGTGCC
>JBEKBD010000119.1:0-7803 GCA_050015575.1 Roseiarcus sp.
CGTTCGCGATATTCGGCGATTTCGCGCGCCCGCGCCTCGCTTTCCACCACCGCGACGCGGTCGCCGGCTTCCGGCGCGCCGGAGAAGCCGAGCACCTCGACCGGCGTCGAGGGCTTCGCTTCTTCGACGTTTTCGCCCTTGTCGTCGATGAGGGCGCGCACGCGGCCCCATTCCGAGCCGGCCACGACCAGCGCGCCGACGCGCAGCGTGCCGCGCTGCACCAACACCGTCGCCACCGGCCCGCGACCGCGATCGAGGCGCGCCTCCACCACGGTGCCCTCGGCGCTGCGCTCGGGGTCGGCTGTCAGATCGAGAATTTCGGCTTGCAGCGCGATCGCCTCGAGCAATCGATCGAGATTTGTGTGCTTGGCGGCGGAGACCTCGACGCTGAGCGTTTCGCCGCCGAAGGCTTCGACCTGAACGTCGTGCTGCAACAACTCCTGCGCCACGCGCTGCGGATCGGCTTCCGGCTTGTCGATCTTGTTGATCGCCACGATGATCGGCGCGTGGGCCGCCTTGGCGTGGCGGATCGCCTCGATCGTTTGCGGCATTACGCCGTCGTCCGCGGCCACCACCAGGACGACGATGTCGGTCACCTTGGCGCCGCGCGCGCGCATCGCCGTGAAGGCGGCGTGGCCTGGCGTGTCGATGAAAGTGATCTTGGCGCCGCTGGGGGCGGTGACTTGATAGGCGCCGATGTGCTGGGTGATGCCGCCGGCTTCGCCGGCCACCACATTGGCGTGCCGGATGGCGTCGAGCAGCGACGTCTTGCCGTGGTCGACGTGCCCCATGATGGTGACGATCGGCGGCCGCGGGACCGGAGCGCCCTCTTCGTCGGGGCGGTCGAACAATCCCTCTTCGACGTCGGATTCGGCTACGCGCTTGACGGTGTGGCCCATTTCCTCGGCGATCAGCTCGGCGGTGTCGGCGTCGAGCGTGTCGGTGAGAGTGACCATGCGCCCCTGGCGCATCAGCAGCTTGATGACGTCGACGGCGCGCTCGGACATGCGGTTGGCGAGTTCCTGGATGGTGATCGCCTCGGGGACGACGATTTCGCGGGAGATCTTCTCCTTCGCCTCCTGCGCGCCGTGACTCTTGAGGCGCTGGGTGCGGCGGCGGAAAGCGGCGACGGAACGCGTGCGCTCCTCTTCGCCGGCGGTGGCGCTGGCGACGGTCAACCGGCCGCGGTTGCGCTGGTCGCCGCCGCGCGCCGGGCGCGGCGTCGGAAGCATGAGTTTCGCCGCAGGCGCGGCGACCGTCGTCCTGCGAGCGCCGCGTTTGCCCTCCTCGTCGTCGAAGGCGAGGCCCGGGCCGGGCGCCTTGGCCGCGCTCGGCGCGCCGCCCGGCGAGGCGGCGGGCGCCGCTGCGGGTTTGCGGCCCAATGACGTGGCGGGGATCGCGGCCGGTTCGCCGCCGGCCAGGCGTCGGCGCGCCTCCTCCTCGGATTGTCGCTTGAAGTTCGCTTCCTGGGAACGGCGCAGCTCCTCCTCGCGCTTGCGCGCTTCGGCCGCTTCGCGCTCGACCATTTCGCGCGCCTCGCGCTCGCGTCGCGACTCGGCGTCCGCTTCCTGGCGGCGGCGGTCTTCTTCTTCGCGCGCGCGCGCTTCGACCAGCGCCCTAGCGCGGGTCTCGCGCTGCTCTTCCGTTAAGGTGCGCAACACCACGCCGGTCTTCGGGGGGGCGGCCGGCGCGGCGACGGTGGGTCCGCGGGGCGCGGTCGCCGGAGCAAGCGCGGGCGCCTTGGCGGCGGGGGCCGCGGGCGCCGCCTCCCGCGGCGACGCTTCGCCCGGCGCGAGGACGCGGCGCTTGACCTTCTCGACGACGACCGCCTTGCTGCGCCCGTGCGAAAAGCTTTGGCGCACAGTTCCCTGCTCGACGGGCCGCTTCAGGTGCAAAGTCGGCTTTGCCGGCGATGCGCCCAAAGTCTTGTCGCCGCTGTTGTTCGTTTCACTCATTCGCTTTTCCAGTGACCCCGGCTTATCGATCGTTCATCGCAGCGCTTTATCGGTTGCTGCGCTGGCGCGATATTGCGCCAGACGCGCGACTTTGGCGAGAAAGGCGGCGCTCGCATCGCCCGCTTTGAGCGCTGCATGTATCACATTTGCCCTTCCCAATGCCAAATCCAATTGGCGCGAGGAGAATAGGGTGATTCGCCGGACCGTCTCAGCCGCGTCGCCGAGGCGAGCGCGCAGCAGACGCTCCAGCTTCGACGTCCCGTCCGGCGCCCCCTCGGCGGCGTGGATCAGCCCGACGAGCGCGCCCCCGCGGATCGCCGCCTCGACCTTGACCGCGCCGGTTGCGACGAGCCCGGCCTTGTTGACAATCGATAGAAATTGCAGCGCATCGCGTTCGAGCAGGCGATCGACCTCCTCGGCCAGCTCCGGCGGCGCATCGACGTGGACGCGAAAGCCGCGTGAAAAGGCTTGCTTCGCCGCCGCCTGACGCACGGTGGCGAAATCGAGGCGCGTCCACACGCCGCGCCCGGGCAGCTTGCGCTTGAGGTCGGGCACGACCTCGCCGGCGCCGGAGAGAACGAACCGCAACATCGCCTCCGGCGGACCCTTCTCGCCAGAGGCCACGCAGGTGCGCTCCGATCCGCCTTCCTCGCTCCTCTCGCGCTTGCGCAATCGCAGCTTCTCCTCGAGCTATTGCGCGTGGGTTTCCGCCGCGCCGTCCGGCTCGGCGACGGGCGTCGGGGCGAGCTCCTCGACCCAGCCGGCCCGCACGCGCGCGGCCATGATCATCGCGTCCGCCTGCTGGCGTGAAAAGTTGAATTCGGCGAGATAGCCGGCGAATTTCTTTTCGCCGGCCTCGCCGCGCTCCGTCCAGCCGATGAGATCGTCGGTCGCGCAACCCGCGAGATCCTCGACCGACTTGACCCCGTTTTGTCCGAGCTTGACCAGCATCGGCGTGGTCAGGCCGCCGATCGACTTGAGATCGTCGGAAACGCCGAGCGCCTTGCGCGCCTCGTCGTATTCGGTCTCGACGCGCGCCAAATGCCCTTGCGCGCGCGTTTGAATCTCCTCGGCGGTCTCGGCGTCGAAGCCCTCGATCGAGGCCAGTTCGCGCAGATCGACATAGGCGATTTCCTCGACCGAGCGGAAACCCTCGGAGGCGAGCAGCTGCGCCACCGTCTCGTCGACGTCGAGGTCGTTCATGAACACGGCCGTGCGCTCGACGAATTCCTTTTGCCGTCGTTCGGATTCTTCGGCCTCGGTGAGGATGTCGATGTCCCAGCCCGTCAACTGCGAGGCCAGGCGCACGTTCTGCCCGCGTCGGCCGATGGCGAGCGAAAGCTGGTCGTCCGGCACCACGACTTCGATGCGGGTGGAGTCCTCGTCCAGCACCACCTTCATCACTTCGGCGGGCTGCAGCGCGTTGACGATGAAGGTCGCCGCATCCGGCGACCAGGGAATGATATCGATCTTCTCGCCCTGCAATTCGTTGACGACCGCCTGCACGCGCGAGCCGCGCATGCCCACGCACGCGCCTACCGGATCGATCGAGGAGTCGTTGGAGACGACCGCGATCTTGGCGCGCGAACCAGGGTCGCGCGCCACCGACTTCACCTCGACGATGCCGTCGTAGATTTCCGGCACCTCCTGCGCGAACAGCTTGGCGGTGAATTGCGGATGGGTGCGCGAAAGGAAGATCTGCGGCCCGCGCGCTTCGCGGCGCACGTCGTAGACATAGGCGCGAACGCGATCGCCGGGACGGAACATTTCGCGCGGGATCAGTTCGTCACGGCGCACCACCGCTTCTCCTGCCCCCGAGCCGCCGAGGTCGACGACGACGTTGCCGTATTCGACGCGCTTGACCTGGCCGTTGATGATTTCGCCGATACGGTCCTTGTAGACGTCATATTGCTTGTCGCGCTCGGCCTCGCGAATCTTCTGCACCAGCACCTGCTTGGAGGCCTGGGCGGGAATGCGGCCGTAGTCGAAGGGCGGCAGCGATTCGGCGATCCAGTCGCCGATCTGCGCCGACGGATTCTTCTTGTGCGCCTCGTCGAGCGTGATCTGCGTCGCATCGTTGTCGATCTGGTCGACGACCAGAAGCAGGCGGGAGAAGCGGATTTCGCCGGTCTTGGGATTGATCTCGGCGCGCACCTCCGTCTCCTGGCCGTAGCGCGATCGCGCGGCTTTCTGCATCGCGTCTTCCATCGAAGCGAGCACGATCGAACGGTCGATCGACTTCTCGCGCGCGACGGCGTCGACGATCTGCAAGAGTTCGAGTCTGTTGGCGCTGACGGCCATCGTCTTCTCCTTTTTCGGAGGACGGAGAACAGAGCACGGAGGACGGACAGCTTTATCCGTCCGCCCGCCTTCCTCTGTCTTCCGTCTTCTGTCGTCTGTTCTCTGTCTTCCGTTTTCTGATCGCGGCCTTCTCCCGCCGCAGCGTCGCGCGAATCAAATCCTCGGTGAGCGCCAAGCGCGCCTCGGCCATGTCCTGAATAGGCAGATCGACGCTCGATTCGCCGCCGCCCTCCCCGCCGAGCAGGCGAAGGCGCGCGATCGGCGCCCTTTCGTGCGAGTCGACCGCCTCGATCCGGCCGCGAAACCGCTTGCGCCCGTCGACCGGAACCGCCATCTCGATGCGCGCCTCGCGGCCGATCGCGCGGCGAAAGTCGGATTCGCGCGCCAGCGGCCGGTCGATGCCTGGCGAGGAGATTTCCAGCCGATAGGGCTGGCTCATCGGCGTTTCGACGTCGAACACCGGCGACAGCGCCTGGCTGGCCCGTTCGCAATCGTCGATCGACATGGCGCCGTCCGGACGCTCGGCCATGATCTGCACCGTCGCGCCCTGAGACGCGGAAACCTTCACCCGAACGACGCGCAATCCGAGATCGCGCAGAGTCGGCTCGGCGATGCGCGCGATGCGCCGCGCTAGGCCGTTTTCGGCGATCAGGCGCGCCTCGTCGAGCCCCTGGTCGGGCGCGGGCGCGCTTTGCGGAAGAGACGTTGCGTCCATGAGCCCTGCGGCAACAAAAAAGAGCGGGTCCCGGCCGGGGCCCACTCTCAAAATCTCTCTTCATCCGATCGACGAAGAGCTATGAGAATTTCCGCTACGGCTAGTATCCGATCGTCGCGCTCAACGCAAGGAAAAAGCGCGCCGCCCTGCGCGGCGCCCCTTGACAACCGATTGCAATTGGAAAATTCGCCAAGGTGAGGAAGCGCCCGCCAATCGCTGCGGCTGAGGCCGCTTTCTCGAATGCGCGCGAGCGCGCGCGCCGCAATCGGACGGACCGAGCCGTCGACGATCGGCATCCGCCACCGATTGCGGCGCGGGCGGCGCGGCGCTATGGGGAGGGCCGCGCAACGACCGGGAGAGCGCTCCGTGAGCAACGCCAAGTCGAGCCGCGGGCCGACGCAACCGCGTCCATCGCCGCGCGCGCTCGCGCTCGTGATCGCTTCGATCGCGCTCGCCGGTTTAGCGATTTGGATCATAGCGACGCCGGCGCGCAACCCGAGCGCGCTGGTCGGCGGGCCTTTCGCGCTTCAGACCGGCGATGGCAAGACGCTGACCGACGCCGACCTGAGGGGCCAGCCCTTCCTCGTCTATTTCGGCTACACCCACTGCCCGGACGTTTGCCCGACCACGCTGGCGGAAATCTCGGAGGTGCTGCGACGGATGCCGGACAAGCCGATCCGCGCGCTGTTCGTCACCGTGGACCCGGAACGCGACACCCCGGTCTTGATGGCCGATTACGTCAGCAGCTTCGATTCGCGCATCGTCGGCCTTTCCGGCAGCCGGGCTGATATCGACGCGATCGAGAGGGCCTATCGCGTCTATGCGCGCAAAGGGCCGCCGCGAGCCGACGGCGGCTATTCGATGGACCATTCCTCGGTGGTCTATCTGATGGACGCCAAAGGCGGCTTCGTCGAGGCGCTCGATCTGGAACGCCCGCCGAAGGAGGCCGCCAAGGAGCTGTCGGCCTATTTCTAGCGCGGTCGAAACGAGGTCGGACCCATTCGGCGCGACGTTGCGAACCGTCAGACGGTCGGTTTGCCGGTCGTGGCGAAGATCGTGACGTCGTCGGCGGCGAGCGAGGCGAGCGATATGCTGAAGGTCATCGCCAACGGCCCCGAATAGGCCGAGCCCCAGGGATTGTGCAGCGTCAGCATGTCCGTCGCCGCGCTGGTCCCCGCGGCGTATCCGATCACCTGGTACATGTGGTCGGCGACGATATTGCCGCTCTGGATGTTCGACGTCCCGACCAGCAATTCCTCGTCCGATTTCCAATCCGCTGCAAACAGAGAATTGTCCGCGGAAAATGTCGAAGCCGACGTCCTCGAGGTGAACGAGTAGTCGTTGACCGCTTGGCCGGTGATTTCCGTCAGCGCGTAACCGCCGCCGGCGTCGATGCCGGCGTAGGAGTCGCTCGCCTGGTTGAGTTCTTCGCCGTGCGGCGCGGCCGTCTGAGCGTTGAGCTCCGCGTAGGCCTTTTCGACGAGTTCCGCCCACTCGGGGGAGCCGTTGGCGAATTCGAGCGTCGATCCGTTCGCCCAGGAATACCCCCTCGGCATCGTCGGCAGTTCGTCGTTGACGGTGACGTAGTCGGGCTTGCCGTTGACGACGAACTCGACGCTGTAGGCGCCGTTGCCGTCGCTGGAGATCATGTTTTCGATGACGCTCGGATCCTGTAACGCGACATCGGCGAGCGCGGACATGAAGTAGCAATCGCCGAGGTAGCCCTGGTTGACGTCGGTGTAGACCGGCGCGCCGCTCTTGCCGTAGAGCGGCTCCGTCGTCGCCTGATACGTTGCGCCGATGTTCTCTTCGCCGATCGACGAGACGCTGAGGCTCGGCAGGTTGGTTCCGAGGAACCACATGCCGATCAACTCGGTCGCCTGCGTCTGCGTCGAGGTCGCGCTGAGGTTGCCGAGCTTGGCCGCGGTCGACGAGCCGCCGTTCCAGGTGGCGTTGGCGCTGTCGCCGTCGACGACGTCCTGGGTGATCTGCTGGACATACGCCGACGTGCTGATGCCGCCCGAGGCGTTGAGCAGCGAGGCGAGCGTCTCGAGGGTGCTGAACTTGCTGGCGGTCATTCCGCCGACGGCGGCGTCCTGAAGGATCGTCAGCATCGAACTGTACGTGAGCGAATCGTTGACCATCAGCTTGGCGACGTCGGCTTCGATGCCGGCGTTGCTGAGCTTGGCGAGGATGGTCGAGGCCGGCGTCGAGGCGGCCGTTTTCGTAGTCCCGCCCGAAGTCGACGAACCCGAGGCCGCATTCGGCGATCCCGCGCCGGACGTCGACGATGTCGGGGCCAGCGACGCGCTGTCGAAAAACGACACCGTCGGCGCCAGATTCGGCGGCGCGATCAGCAGGCCGAGGCCAAAGTCGTCCGCGCCAGGGACGCCGGGAAGGCTCGCCGCTCCGCCGTCCGACGAACCCCAACCCTCGGCGCCGTCGCCGAACGCCGCGCCGTCGATGGAGGACGCCGGCGAATGGCTGGCGTTCAACGTCCGAAACCATTGCGAAAAGACATTGGAGATCGACATCGGCCCCACCTATCGCTGTGAATATACGCGAGAAACAGGTAAGCGACAGACCTCACCATAGAGTTACAAGGATACGATAATATTGAGTGGAAAGGAAGCGCCGCTCCCTTATATCCGCGCGCCAGCGCCGCAGCGCGAACGGCGGTTCTCGACTTTCCATGCCGTTTCGGCCGTCAATCCAGCCGCATCGCGATGCCCGCCGCGGCCATGCGCTCCTTGGCCTGCCGGATGGAGAATTCGCCGAAATGGAAGATCGAAGCGGCGAGCACTGCGCTGGCGTGACCTTCCAGCACGCCGG
>JBEKBD010000120.1:0-7698 GCA_050015575.1 Roseiarcus sp.
CAATTGCGATTCGCTGCTGATCGGCGACCAATGCGGCGCCCACACCGTGCCCTACATCGAGGCGAAGAATTCTTCCGCCGTGTTCGAGCACGAGGCGACGACCTCGAAGATTTCCGAGGACCAGCTGTTCTACTGCCTGCAACGCGGCCTGTCGGCCGAAGAGGCGACGGCGCTGATCGTCAACGGCTTCGTGCGCGACGTGCTGCAGCACCTGCCGATGGAGTTCGCGGTCGAGGCGCAGAAGCTGATCGCCATTTCGCTCGAAGGGAGCGTGGGGTGAACCTAAGTTCTTGGGCTTGAGGCCATCGATGCAGATAACGCGCATTCGACTGAAGAACTGGCGAAACTTTCCCAATGCCGAGGCGCGTCTGGGGCCGATGACCTATGTGATCGGACCCAACGCCTCGGGCAAATCGAACCTGTTCGACGCATTCCGTTTTCTTCGCGACGTCGCCAAACCCGACGGCGGCGGATTGCAGCAAGCGATAAAGTTGCGCAATGGGCTGTCGAAGCTCAGATGCCTCCATGCGCGGCAGGATCCGGAGGTGCAAATATCGGTCGACTGGACGGAAGGCGCGAATGAAGACGCCGACGGATGGACCTATACGTTGGGGATGAAGACGGAAGAGGGGCGCACCAAGCGGCCCATCGTCTCTCTCGAGCGGGTGACGCGAACTGTCGAAGGCAAAGCAACGCATCTGGTCGATCGGCCCAATAAGGACGATCGGAAGGACCAGGAACTCCTGACCCAGACAGCGCTCGAACAGAACTTCGCCAACAAGGAATTTCGAGTTCTGTCAGACGAGTTGACGAACGTGACCTATTTGCATCTTGTGCCGCAACTGCTCAAGTTCGGCGACCAGATCGGCGGCAGTCGGCTAGAGAACGACCCTTTCGGACAGGCCTTTCTCGAAAGAATCGCCAAGACAGGAGAAAGTCTCCGGCAGAAGCGCCTCGATCGGATCAAGAGCGCCCTTCAAATCGCCGCGCCGCAATTCGAGGACATCCGGTTCGATCGTGACGCGGTCAATGGCCGCCCGTACCTTGAAGCCAAATATCATCATCATCGGCCGAAGGCAGGCTGGCAACGGGAGGATCAACTCTCGGATGGCACGCTTCGCATGATCGCGCTCTTTTGGCTGTTGATGGAAAACAACGGCGTCTTGTTGCTCGAGGAGCCGGAACTCTCGCTCGACGAGGATGTCGTGCGCGCGTTGCCAGCGTTGATCGACAAACTGGGACGTTCAGGTAAGAGGGGGCAAAGTCAGATCGTCATCACGACGCATAGCTATGCGTTGCTCGATAATCCGGGAATCGACGGACGCTGGGTTTTGCGCGTCGAGCCTTTGAAAGAAGGCTCGACCATTGTTCCGCCGAGCGAAGAAGAATTGCGCCTGATGAAGGATGACGGCTTGCCTCCCGCGCAAGTGCTGTTGCCAAAGGCCCACCCCGCCGAAGCGGCTGAGATGGCGCTATAGTCATGGTGCTTGTTGGCGTCGAAGACTCGTTGAGTGAAGCTTTGGCCCGGAGGCTGGTCGCGGAGGCGGGGTTCGATTTGAAACAATGCACGTTTACGGGGAAGAGAGGAGCCGGTCACCTGAAATCGAATTTGCCAAGCTATTTGTCGGCGGGGAATCGAAGGCCGGTACTTCTTCTAACCGACCTGGACGACGTTGCATGCGCCCCAACGCTCGTGGCCCAATGGATGCGCGGAAACGTAATGACTGCAAACTTTATGCTGCGAGTGGCGGTGCGGGAAATTGAAGCGTGGCTACTTGCCGATCGAACCGGCATCCACCGCTTCCTAGGCATTCCGCTCAGGAGAATTGCAAGCGCGCCGGAGCAAATAGCTGACCCCAAGATGGAACTGTTGTCGCTAGCTAAGGGCGCCTCCGCGGAGCGCCGTCGGGGACTGGTTCGAACCGAAGGCGCCGAGATTTTTCGCGGTCTCGACTATAACCATATCCTCAGCGACTTCGTCATGCGGAGCTGGTCTTCTGAAAGGGCAGCGGCCAACAGCGCCAGCTTGCAAAAGGCACTCAACGCTCTGACCGCAGCCAAGCGCAACGCTGCGCGAGCGTCAGCAAATTGAAGGCGGGAGTTAAGATGCTCGAAATCAAGAACCTCAGCGTCGCCATTCACGGCAAGCCGATCCTCGGCGGCCTGAACCTGAACGTGGCCACGGGCCAGGTCGCGGCGATCATGGGGCCGAACGGCTCGGGCAAATCGACGCTGTCCTATGTCGTGGCGGGCAAGCCGGATTACGAAGTGACGTCGGGCGAGGTCCTGCTCGACGGCGAGAACCTGCTGGCGCTCGAACCCGACGCGCGCGCCGCCAAAGGCGCGTTCCTCGCTTTTCAGTACCCGATCGAAATTCCCGGCGTCGCGACGATGACGTTTCTCAAGGCCGCGCTCAACGCGCAGCGGCGCGCGCGGGGCGAAGCCGATCTGACGACGCCCGACTTCATGCGCGCGGTGCGCGGCGCGGCGCATAGCTTGAAGATCGATCCCGAAATGCTCAAGCGCCCGCTCAACGTCGGCTTTTCCGGCGGCGAGAAGAAGCGCATGGAGATCTTGCAGATGGCGCTGCTGGCGCCGCGTCTCTGCGTGCTCGACGAGACCGACTCCGGGCTCGACATCGACGCGCTGCGCATCGTCGCCGACGGCGTCAACGCGTTGCGCGATCCGAAGCGCTCCTTCCTCGTCATCACCCACTACCAGCGGCTGCTGGAATACGTCAGGCCGGACGTGGTGCACGTGATGGCGAAGGGCCGCATCGTCAAATCCGGCGGGCCGGAGCTGGCGCTGGAATTGGAACGCAACGGTTACGGCGACTATGCCAGCCAGGCGGCGTGAGAACGGCATGACCCTGCATCGCGCCATCGCCAAGACCGCCGCCGAGACGACGCTGGCCGCGCAGTTCGCGGCCCTCGGCGGCGCGGCGCTCTCGCCGCCGCGGCAGGCGGCGTTCCGCCGCTTCGAGGAGGCCGGCCTGCCGACGCGGCGCGTCGAAGCCTGGCACTACACCGATCTGCGCGCCGCGCTGGCGACCGCGGCGCCGCTCGCCAAAGCGCCCGACGCGGCGGCGATCGAGGCGGCGCGCCGATCGCTCGCTTCGCTGCCGCGCGCCGGCGCGACGCGGCTCGTCCTGCTCGACGGCCGCTTCGTCGCCGCGCTGTCCGATCCGCCGCCGGCGGGCGTCGCGCTCGTCCCGGCCGCGCCGGAAGCGCCGGCGCCGGCGGCGGCCGACGCGATGCTGGCGCTCGACGTCGCGCTGACGCTCGGCGGCTGCGCGCTGACCGTCGAGCCGGGCGGCGAAGCGCCGCGGATCGAGATCGTCCATTGTCTTTCCGCCGACCGCGCCGAGGCGGTCTATTCGCGTCTCGCCGTCGCGCTGCGCGCCGAAGCGCGCGCCGCCGTGGTCGAGCGGTTCGTCGGCGCGGGACGAAGCGCGCAGCGCCATCATGCGACCTGGATCGACCTGGCGGCGGGCGCCAAGGCGACGCACGTCGCCTCGATCGAGGACGCCGCCGGCCTGCACGTCGAGAGCCAGGTCGCGCACTTGGCCGAGCGCGCCGAGCTCGACGCGTTCGGCTTCGTTTCCGGCGGCGCGCTGGTGCGACGGCAGATTTTCGCCAGCCTCGACGGCGAGCGGGCGCGAATTGGGCTCGGCGGCCTGGCGCTCATCGACGGCCGCCGCCACGCCGATGCGACGCTCGAAGTCGTCCACGCCGCGCGCGGCGGCGAGAGCCGGGAGTTCTTCCGGCACATCGTGGCCGACGACGGGACCGGCGTGTTTCAGGGCAAGGTCGTCGTCCGGCCGGGGGCGCAGAAGAGCGACGGGGCGATGAAGTCGCAGGCGATTCTGTTGTCGCCGCAGGCGGCGATGAACAGCAAGCCGGAGCTCGAAATTCTCGCCGACGACGTGGTCTGCGGCCACGGCGCGACGGTCGGCGCGCTCGATCCCGAGCAGGTGTTCTATTTGCAGGCGCGCGGACTGCCGCGAAGCGAAGCCGAAGCGATGCTGCTGGAGGCCTTCGCCGCCGAGGCGATCGCGCGCGTCGACGAACCCGAGTTCGCCGCGATCCTGCTTGCGATGACGCGCGCCTGGCTCGCCCGGCGCGCCGGAGCGGCGCGATGACGATGCTCCATAATCGCCCGCTCGCGCGCGCCGCTTACGACGTCGAGGCGATCCGCGCCGATTTTCCGATTCTCGCCGAGCGGCCCTACGGCAAGCCGCTGGTCTATCTCGACAACGCGGCCTCGGCGCACAAGCCGCGCGCCGTCATCGAGCGGATGACGCGGGCCTACGAGCATGAATACGCCAACGTTCATCGCGGCCTGCATTTTCTCGCCAACGCCGCCACCGAAGCCTACGAGGCGGCGCGCGAGAGCGTGCGCCGCTTCCTCAACGCCGCCTCGAGCGACGAAATCGTCTTCACCCGCTCGGCGACCGAGGCGATCAATCTGGTCGCCGCCAGCTTCGGCCTCGTCCACATCGGCAAGGGCGACGAGATCGTGCTGTCGGTGATGGAGCACCATTCCAACATCGTGCCCTGGCATTTTCATCGCGAGCGCAAGGGCGCCGTGCTGAAATGGGTCGACGTCGCCGACGACGGCTCGTTGTCGCTCGAAGCGTTCGAGCGGGCGCTCACCCCACGGACAAAAATCGTCGCCGTCACCCAGATGTCGAACGTGCTGGGCACGGCGCCGCCGATCAAGGAGATCGTGCGCATCGCCCACGCCCACGGCGTGCCGGTGCTGGTCGACGGCTCGCAGGGCGCCGTGCATCTCGACGTCGACGTGCGCGACCTCGACGTCGACTTCTACGTGATCACCGGCCACAAGCTCTACGGGCCGACCGGGATCGGCGCTCTCTACGGCAAGCGGGCGATGCTGGAATCCTTGCCGCCGTTCAACGGCGGCGGCGAGATGATCGAGGACGTGACTCTCGACAAGGTCACCTACAACCGGCCGCCCTATCGCTTCGAAGCGGGCACCCCGCCGATCGTGCAGGCGATCGGGCTCGCCGCCGCGCTCGATTACGTCGAGGGCGTCGGCCGGGCGAGCGTGCGCGCGCACGAACAAGCCTTGAGCGCCTATGCGCACGAGCGGCTCGGCGCGATCCATTCGCTGCGCATTTTCGGCGGGGCGCCGGGCAAGGGGCCGATCGTGTCGTTCGTCATGCAGGGCGCGCATCCGCACGACGTCGCGACCGTCATCGACCACTTAGGCGTCGCGGTGCGCGCCGGCACGCACTGCGCCATGCCGCTGTTGCGGCGCTTCGGCGTGACCTCGACCTGCCGCGCTTCGTTCGCGCTCTACAACACACGCGCCGAGGTCGACGCGCTCGCCGACGCGCTGACGCACGCGCAGAAACTGTTCGCTTGAGGAGGGCCGTGGCCATGACCGACAGCCCGATCGCCGCGACCTCGCCGAGCCTGCCGCTGGCCAAGCCGCCTTCGACGATGTCGAAGGACGAGCTCGCCGCGCTGACGGCCGAGATCGTCAAGGCGCTCAAGACCGTCTACGACCCGGAGATTCCCGCCGACATTTACGAACTCGGCCTGATCTACAACGTCGACATCGACGACAACCGCTTCGTCGCCATCGAGATGACGCTGACCGCGCCGGCCTGTCCGGTGGCCGGCGAAATGCCGGTGTGGGTCGAAAACGCCGTCGCCGCCGTGCCCGGCGTGTCCGGCGTCAAGGTCGAAATGGTCTTCGATCCGCCCTGGGATCAAAGCCGCATGTCCGACGAGGCGCGGGTGGCGCTGGACATGTGGTGAGGGGGAGCGGCGGCGCGCCGCAATGGGCGCAGAGGGAGGGAAACGCATGCGTACGATCTTGATAGGATTGGCCTTGACATTGGCCGCGCTGCCGGCCGCGGCTCAGACCCGCGAGCAGAATTGGGCGAAATGCAAAGGCGTCGATCCCGATCTCAACGTCAGCGGTTGCACCGCTCTGATTCAGTCGGGCCGGGAGACGGCGGCAGACCTCGCCGTCGCCTACCGCAATCGCGGAAGCGGCTATGGCGCCCTGGCTCTCCTCGACGAGTCCATCGCCGACGAGACCAAGGCCATCGCGCTCAGGCCCGATTACGCCGAGGCTTATCAAAGCCGCGGCAGCGCCTATGCCGACAAAGGCCTGGCCGACCAGGCCATCGCCGACTACACCAAGGCGATCGCGCTCAAGCCGGATTTCGCCGACGCTTATAGCGATCGCGGCGGCGTCTATGAGGAGAAGGGCCAGCGCGATCAGGCCATCGCCGACTACCGCGCGGCGTTGAAGCTCGATCCGACGGACGATGGGTCAAAGGACGCCCTGAAGCGCCTCCACGCCACGCCGTAGCGCGCGCCGCCGCCCACCCCTGCTCGTCTTGCCAAGGAGCGACGTTATGGTCGAGAAACTGCCGTCGATCGCGATGGCCTGTCGCGTGCTCTCCGTCGCCGCCGCCGCCCAAGCCGCCAATTCGGTGCCTGACCAAGCCGGCGCCTTCGTGACCTACTGCGCTGCGCATTTCGCCGATTGCAACAACAAGATCGTGGAAATCGACGTGGGGATAATGGCCAGCGCGGCGTTCGCCAATAAGGGCGCGCCGGCTTGCGCGATCCCCGAGGGCGTCGACGAAATGGCCGCGACGAAAGGCATTATGACCTGGTTGAGCAAACATAAAAATGTCGACGCCATGAAAACCGCCGATGGCGTTCGCCTCGCCGTGAAGGATTTGTCGCATTGTCACGCGAAAATCGGCGACGGCTCCGTGCCGGGAGGTCCGCCGGCGAAGACGGGCGCCTTCGTCGCCTATTGCGCCGGCCATTATGTGGATTGCGCGAACGAGATGGTCGCCGTCAGCGGGAGGCGCGGGGCGACAGGGATAGTTCTTCGTGCGGCAACCTCATGCAGGGCGTGACATGGCGAAAGAGATCAGAACGGCGATCGTGACGGGCGCCTCCAAGGGCATCGGGGCGGCCGTCGCCAGGCGGCTCGCGGCGGACGGCTTCAGGACGGTCGTCAATTACGCCTCCAGCGCGGCGGAAGCGCAAGCGGTCGTCGCGGCCATCGCGGCGGCCGGCGGACGCGCGAGGGCGATCGGCGCCGACGTCGCCGACGCCTCAGCGGTGAAGCGGCTGTTCGACCAGGCGGAGGCCGAGTTCGGGCCCGTCGACGTGCTGGTGAACAACGCCGGGATCCTCAAGCTCTCGCCGTTGGCGGAGGTCGCCGACGCGGATTACCAGCGCCAGATCGCGGTCAATCTCACCGGGACTTTCAACGGCATGCGCGAGGGCGCGAAGCGGGTGCGCGACGGCGGCCGCATCATCAACGTCTCGACCAGCATCATCGGGCACTTCCTTCCCAACTATGGCGTCTACGCGGCGACCAAGGCGGCGGTGGAGGCGATGACCCACGTCCTCGCCAAGGAACTCGGCGCCCGCGGCGTCACCGTCAACGCGGTCGCGCCCGGGCCGGTGGCGACGGAGCTGTTCCTGACCGGCAGGTCTGACGAGCTCATCCGGCGCATGACCAACGACATTCCGCTCGGCCGTCTCGGCCAGCCCGACGACATCGCCCGCGTCGTCTCCTTTTTGGCGAGCCCCGAGAGCGGCTGGATCAACGGTCAGGTCGTCAAGGCGAACGGCGGCCGGAATTGATCGACGGTGTTGCCGCGTCAAGGCGCCGGATGGACGCCTGACCGAG
>JBEKBD010000121.1:0-7602 GCA_050015575.1 Roseiarcus sp.
TTGCGCGCGGCGTCGTACATGGCGCGCACGTTGGCGGTCGGCGTCTCGTCGGGAATGCCGAACGCGCCGTCGAGGATCAGCTTGCCGCCCTTGCGCCAGACGTTGTCGACGAGATGCTTCACCGCGGCGTCGACCTCGTCGGGCTTGCCGGTGGCGAGCAGCGATGGCGAGACGTTGCCGCGCAGCGCCACGCGATCGCCGAGCGCTTCGAACGCGGCGACCATGTCGGTGCGCTCGAACCAATAAATGCACGTGCCCGGCGGGATGTCCTTGATGATCGGCAGGCGCTTCGTGCAATCCGATTCCCACAGCGGCATCGGGATCAGCTCGGCCTCGATCAGCAGCAGCAGCAGCTTGCGGAACGACGGCCACCAGAACTCCTCGAACTGCTTGGGCGACATGAAGCGGTCGGGCGCCCAATGAATCGGAATGAACACGATCGGGTGGTTGGCGGCGCGGGCGTTGGCGATCGTCATGCGGGCGATGAATATCGCCGCCTTGTCGAGCGCTTGCTTGAGCTTGTCGCCGTGGCGATAAAGGTCCTTCATCATTCCGGCGGCGCCGCGGAAATAGTCGGCGAAGAAGTCGTAGGGCGAGATCGACGCGGCGCTGTTGATGAGCGGGAAGCCGGCGGCGGCGATGCGGTTCGTCCAGTCGAGGTGATGGCCCATCGCGACGTTCGCCTCGTCGCCCGCCGCGACGATGCGGTCAAACGACGCGCGCACCTCCGGCTGAGTAAAGGCGCGGACCGCGAAGCACAGCCGGAAATAGTGCAGGCCGGGAAAGACCGGCAGCTTATCGAGCCCCGCGAACACGCCGGCGACGCGCGGCAGATATTTCTGCAGATAGAAACCGGTCGGGTCGAACAGGAAGTCGTCGTACTCGTCGGCGGTCATGTACTCGCGATCGAGATACTGGAAGGGCTGATCGTCGCGCAGGCCGTGGCCCGGCCACCGCAATTGCTTGTAGTCGAGCTTCTCCAGCAAAGGCCCGAGCGCGCTGCTGAGCACCAGCGTGTAGACGCCGTCGGGCTCGAATTCTTGGACGACGTTGAAGCAGACCTCCTTGTTCTTCTCGTAGTCGTACATCAACTCCTTGTACGAGATGCCGGCGCGGGTGGCCGGCCAGAAGAAGGTCTGCATCGCCGTCGGCATGCGATCGGGTTGTTCGAGCCGCACGCAGGCGAGAATGCGCCGCCAGCGCGCGTCGTAGGCGGCTTTGGCCGCGTCGCTCTGTTCGTACGGGCCGATCATCGCGCTCATGCCGCGACCCCCAGCCAATTCCTGCATAGGGCGACGGCTTCGACGGCGTTGATCCCGAACGCGTCGGCGCCGGTGTAGGCGCGCACCGTCTCGTCGATCTGGCCGCCGCCGATCATGGTCTTGAATCGACCGCGCAAGCCTGCCTGCTCGAAGGCGGCGATCGTCTCTTTCATCGAATCGAAGGCGAGCGTCAGAAAGCCCGAGAGGCCGACGACGTCCGGCTTGAAAGCGTCGATCTCGTCGATGAACGTCTTCGGCGGCACGTCGACGCCGATGTCCTTGACCTCGAAACCGTTGATGTCGAGCATGAACGAGACGATGTTCTTGCCAATGTCGTGCAGATCGCCGTGCACGCTGCCGATCAGGACCTTGCCAAGCTTTTTCGACTCTCCTTCCGGCCCCGAGCGGATGAGCGGCTTGGCGAGGCGTCCGATTTTGTCGAGCATTTCGCCGGCGATCACCAGCTCGGGCAAGAAGTATTCGCCCGCCTCGAACCGTTTGCCGACGATGTCCATCGCCGCGCGACAGAGATCGAGCACGCGCGCCGGATCGGCGCCTTCCTCCAGCAGCATCCGTTTCGCCAGCGCGAGCGCGTCGTCCTCCTGCATGTCCGCCAGCCAATCGACGAGCTGATGTTCCTTCTCGTTCATCTCGCTCATAGAGCACTCTCCATTGCCGGAGCGGTCGCGCCGACGCCGTCGCCGATTTTGAATTTAACTCTATGCTTAAGTAAGTTCGCGCCGTTGCGAATTTCAATCACGAGCGTCCCGGCCACTCCTGGTTAATTCCAGGCGCGCGGACAGCATTGACGTGGATCACGAAGCCCCTGTTTCCGCGAGCAAAGTCGGGTCTGGCGCGATTTTGACGCGGGTTGTCGCCGTTCGACGCCGGCGAGGCGGGCCGGGCCCCGCGAGGGCGCCGGCGTCGGGCTCGCCATCGTCAGGCGCCTGGCGGCGCTGATGGGCGGCCGGGTCACGCCGCGCTCGCGGCCCGACAAGGGCGGCGTCTTCACGCTTTGGCCGCGCGAGCCTGCGTCGGCGCCGCGCCCGGAACAACGTCCGGATGTCGAGAGCGCATCGCTCGCCGGCCGGCGCGTTCTCATCGTCGACGACGATCCGCGTTGCGCCGCGGCGATGCGACAGGAATTCGTCGATCAGGGCGCCGTCGCCGCCGCGCGCGCCGCTGATTCACGCGTTGGCGCGGTAGGGGAGAATGTCTGGCGCGCGACGGCGAGCGGTGGACGATGCGCAAGCGACCTTTGAGCGACATTCGTCAGCGCGCGGCGCGGTCGCGGTCACGCGGTCGACGAGCGTAAACGGATGGCTCCAGCGCGAACCGGAACCGAGTCCGAACGCCGATCGGCGTTGTCATGTTCTGCGAACATTCGAGGCAGCCGGGGCAGATGCGGGCGCCGGTTCAAATTCAACCCTTCGGCACGCGCGAAACGACGCTCCGGGCAACGGCGCGGGGCTTGCCAGAGCCGCGGATGCGGGGCAAATTTGTGCCAGACGACGTTGCCTTGGCGAATGTCGATTAAGGAAGAGGGATCTCGGCCCCGAAGGAAATCGCAGGCCGACATCGAGTGTTCGTCTTACCCTGTCTCGGAGCCGTTCGTGCGCAACCTCAACCTCAGGCGAGACAGCGGCTGCGCGGCGATTTTGCGCGAACCGGTTCGGGATTGGCGCTTGGGCTGGGTGACCGGGCATCGGGCGCGCGTAATTGCTTTCACCGTTTGCGTCGTCGCGTTGCTGCTTGGGTCGCATTCGCTGTCGCGCTCCGGCAGGCCGCCGGGCACGCTCTCGGAAGAAATGGTCTCATGGGCGAGCCTGCTATGGCTCGGCGCCGTGCTGCCCGGCTCTCTCGGCTTGATCGGCACGCTCCTCTATCGATTCCCATCCGACCTCGACGATATAGGGCCGATCGCCAATCTGATCTGCTGGCGAATCGTCACCGCGGGAAAGAACATCGACGTCGTCTCGAGCACGATTCGCCGCTGCCAAGCCGAAATGGCCGCAACGCCCTTGGCGCCTTACCTTATCGAGGTCGTGATCGACGAGTGCGAGAATGTCGCCTTGTTGCCTGTCGCCGATGTCGACGTGCGCGTGATCGTCGTCCCGCGTGAATACGTGACGCCGAACAATTCTCACTTCAAGGCGAGGGCGTTGCATTACGCGCTGCTGAATTCGCGAATACCCGAGACGGCCTGGCTCGTGCATCTCGACGAAGAAACGCAGCCGACGCCATCGGCGATCAAGGGCGTTTGCAAATTCATATGCCAGGAGGAGGCGTCCGGGCGACTGCGCATCGGCCAGGGCGCGTTGCTTTATCATCGCGAATGGGAACGGCACCCTTTTTTGACGCTGGCCGACAACGTCCGCACGGGAGACGATTTCGCCAGGTTTCATTTGCAGCACCGCTTGGGCGTCACGCTATTCGGGCTTCATGGTTCTTTCATCGTCGTTCGCAACGACGTCGAGAAGGCGACTGGCGGCTTCGATTTTGGTCCGCACGGCGACATCACCGAGGACGCGTTCTGGGCGGTCAAGGCGATGCAGAACGGCCTACGCTGCGCCTGGGTCGAGGGCTTCCTGGAAGAACAGTCCTGCATGTCCATCATTGATTTTTTGCGCCAGCGGCGCCGTTGGTTTCACGGGCTGGTGAAAACCGTGCTTCACGCCCCGGTCAAGCTGCGTTGGCGCCTTGGCCTCGGCTTGAACACGATGCTGTGGTCGCTGGCGCCGTTCGCGGTCGTCTACACGCTTTGCAAGCCTTTCTTCGGCGTCGCAGTCCCGCCCGGCGTGCGGGTCTTCGCGAGCTACTCGTTCGCGACGTTCGCCGTGTGGTACGTCACGGGACTGAAAGCGAACATGGACGAACACGGCGTCAAGGGCTTCTGGAAGCGCGTCCAGCTCACGCTGTTGCAAATATTTCTGCTGCCGGTGTTTTGTGTCTTGGAAGGGCTCGGCGTGGCGTGGGGGCTGGCCAGTCAGGCGAAGGGATTTGAGGTCGTGAAAAAATAGGCGGCGGCGTCTCTTGCGTCCGTAATCCCCCGTGACCTCAAGTGGACTTTAACGGGTGTCATTGCAACCGAATCGGCGTGGGAGCGCCGCAGTCCTCGACGCTCCCTTGCGCCCGCCAAGGCGAGCGGTCGCCGTCATGGCAAGGCTAATGTCGGGGCGCTCGACCGCGACGGCGAATTGCGGCCGGCGCCCGCCCCGCGCGCTTACGCCGCGGGATTCAGGCTCCTGAGCTCCATCGTGGCCGGCGCGTCCTTGACCGTGGACGGAATATAGGTGATGGCCACCTTCTCGCCGGGTTTGAACTTCGACAGGTTCATCGTCGTGGGCGCCCAATAGGTCGCGCCGTAGGTCGAGCCGTCGTCCAGCGTCAAGGTGTAGCTGGTGTTGTCGATGCTCTTGATGACGCCGACCGTGCTGTCGGCGCCGGCGGCGTAGGCCAGAGACGCGCCGCCGAGGAGCGCGGCGGAAGTCGCTGCGATGAGGAAGATGCGCATGGGGAACTACTCCTTTTCGGTTCAAGCCGAAACGTTCCGCGATGCCGCTCACGTCGCGCGAGCGGAGGCCGCGACGTTCGGAGCGGCGCCTTAGCACGATGTCGCTTTCGGGCGCTTTTCCAAAGGGTTAACGATTGTTCATCGCCGCCCGCCTCGCTCGGCCGGCGCGCGCGAAACGTCGGCTTGTCCGCTAGGGTCCGAGAAATGATGAACGACGCCGCTACCGCGGCGCGAATTACGCCGAAGTACGCGAATTACGGCGAGGCTCGCATAAATCCCCAATTCGAAGGCTCGTCGGCCGCGCCTCCCTTCCGATTGAGGCCGCGATGGCGAGCGTTGGGGATCGCGGCCGAGGCTCACCGAACAAGACAATCATGCAAGCAAGCATCACCGCAATCCCGCAATCCGATTCCGGAATCCTCTATCGATTTTGGCTATTCGGGACCCGCCCTAGATCGACCAAAAGACGGCGCGCGCCAACTCGCTGGACGCGCCGAACATCGAGCGCAACCCTGCGGCCAAACGCGGTCGCCGACGCGTCTCACGAAGCGAGGAAAGAAAGCTTTCCGCCCAGTCGTCGACGTCGTAGGTCAGCAAGTGTTCGAACATCGGCGCGTGACGCTCGCGGCGCTCGGCCAGCGGCATTTCCAGCGCCCGTTTCAACGCCGCCGCCACGCCCTCCGCCTCGTGCGGGTTGACAATCAGCGCGCCGCCGAGCTCGGCCGCCGCGCCGGCGAATTGCGACAACACCAGGACGCCCGGTCGGTCGTCGTCCTGGGCCGCGATATATTCCTTGGCGACGAGGTTCATGCCGTCGCGCAGCGGCGTCACCAGCGCCACGTCCGCAGTGCGATAAACGCCCGCTAGCGCGGCGCGCGGATAGGAGCGGTTGACGTAGCGGATAGGCGTCCACGACGCCTCGCCATAGCGGCCGTTGATCTTGCCGATCAGGGTCGTCACTTCATTCTCGATCGCTGCGTACTCCCTAATCTCTCCGCGGCTCTTCGGCGTAATCTGCAAAAACGTGACGCGCGAGCGCCATTCCGGATAGAGCTCGAGAAAGTGGTCGAAGGCGTTGATACGGTGGAGAATGCCTTTGGAGTAGTCGAGCCGGTCGACGCCGAGCACCAGGCGGCGCCCCGCCAGGCTCTCCGCGATTTCTCGCGCGAGCGGAGCGCGCGCGGCGTTGCGCGCTAGTCGCGCGTAGGCGGCGGTCTCGATGCCGACGGGAAAGGCGCCGATGCGCGTCTGACGCCCGTCGATTGCATAGCGGCGGCCGCGGTCCGGCTTGGCGCCCTGCGAGATGAGATAGCGCGCGAAATTGTCGCGGTCGTTCTCGGTCTGAAAGCCGACGAGATCGTAGTAGGCGAGACTGCCGAGAATGTCTTCGTGATGCGGCAGCGTCTGCAGGATGTCGGGCGGCGCGCAAGGGATATGCAGGTAGAAGCCGATCGGATTGACCCGTCCGCGCCCGCGCAGCTCCCGCGCCAGCGGCATCAGGTGGTAGTCGTGCACCCAGATGACGTCGTCGTCCTCGATGAAGAGGTCGAGCGAGTCGGCGAAGCGACGATTGACGCGCATGTAACCGCTTTGGTCGGCGCGCGAATATTCCTGCAGATCGACGCGATAGTGAAGGATCGGCCACAGCACGCGGTTCGCCAGTCCCTGGTAATATTCATGGAAGTCGGCCTCGGAGAGATCGACCAGGGCGTAGGTGGTCCGGTTTCGACGTACGAAGCGCGGCTGCGCCGCCGGTTGGTCGGCGATGTCGCCGCTCCAACCGAACCAAACGCCGGGTCGGCCTCTCAGCGCCGCTTTCGCCGCGACCGCGAGGCCGCCGGGCAGCGACCTCTTGCCTTCATTGGGCAGCGCGACGCGGTTCGATACGATGATCAGGCGCATGGGAGAAGACTCCGACTACAGCGCCTCGATGAGGCCGAAAAAGACGATTCCCGATATCACTGCCGCCAAGCCGACGATTCCACCGGCGGTTTGGCCGATCGGCTCGACCAAGCCGGCGTCGATCGCCAATCCCGCGGCAAAGACGAGACCGCTTCCCATAATCAGAGGAACCATAGGAGTCGCGCGAGGCCTCCCTATTTCATCCGGGTCGATGCGCGCCGCGGCGAAACCGACATCGGATCGCGCAACGCGCCAGAGCCAAGGATCGTCGCGCCGCCGGCGTTCGTCGCGCGGCGCGCTTCGAGCCGGCTCTTGCCGCACGCTCGCGAAGCGCGGTTGACCCGGCCAGTCCGGCCCAAGCGCTGCGGCGTCGGCGCGGTCGGCGCCTCCCGCGCCGGCCCGCCAATCAGGCCGCCGCGGGCGTCGTTGTTCCGCGCAAATAGACCATGGAGCGGCTTGCGCGCCGTTTTCCGAGAAATTAACGATTGTTAATCGCGCCCCGCTAGCGCCAGGGTTTATCGGGACAGGCGTTTACGGGCACAGGATACGAATTGCTGAATTTGGCGCGCCGCAGTCGGCGCCGGACTTTCTCGACCGGGCCTCCCTGCCGAACCGGCGCCGGTCCAAGTCTAGAATTGAGGAGATACGGTCCCCGTCATGGCGGCGAGGGCTTTGCTCGCCAGCCGACGGCGGCGCATCAAGGCGTTGAGTCAAGCGTCAACGTAATGGTGGGTTGAATTGGCGAATTCGCATCCTGTCCCCGGAATGCCCGGGCTCCATCGTCTCTCCTCCGCCGACCTCTCGTGCGCCTCTGCGGTCCTCGCCCGGGCGTTTCACGAGTACCCGACCTTTCGCCGCCTTCTGCCGGACGCTGGCGCTCGGCGCCGGAAGCTCGCGCGGGTGATGCGGTTCTTCATCGGCTGT